>CAMDHK010000005.1 GCA_945897965.1 Candidatus Kuenenia stuttgartensis
CTATCAGATTCAGCTTGATCCCCCAGGCTCAGAGAGGCTGTTTAGGTTGGAATCTGAAGATTCCCTGCGCGAACGAATGGGGCAGGAAAAGAAATCAGTCGATCAACTCGAACGCTTGGTTTTTCCTTCCGATGTTGTACTTAGTAACAAGAAATATGATTATCAATGGCGTAATAATAATTGGGCCAAGCATGACCGAAAAGTTGAACCTTATTATCTTACCTACGACAGGCTTTTCTTTCAGGAAATCAACAGCGAAAGATATGGCTGGGATTTGGGCGCGGTCCAACCGTTTGTCTCTACCCTTACTTTCTTCTTTGATTTTGTGACTTTGCCTTATCACATGGCAACCGATCCTTTCCGCAGGTATGACAGTAGCTCGGGCTATTGCCTACCAGGTGATCCAGTTCCTTACATGTGGTATCCACCTAATGTTAGCGTGACAGGTTCCGTATCTGAACTGCTTACCATTGCTTTGCTGATTGCAGTGTTCCCTTAAAGGATTCGATTTAAATAAAAAAGGAGTGGCTAATGCCACTCCTTTTTTTGTTTGATAGTGGGCAGAAAACATCAGTTCTTTTTGTTAAAATCACCTGCCCAGATGGTAATCATTTTGTCAGCAGTAATATGCTTTTTGAAAGCATCTACCACTTCCTTCGAGGTTAGATTCTTGATTTTTAGTTCAAGAGTCTTGTAGAATTCCATGGATCGGTTGGCTGCTAAGTTTTCTGCAAGGATTGAGGCTAATCTTGAATCCGTGGTTCTTTCGATTTTCATCTGAGCGAGAAAAGCTTTTTGGCCTTCTGCAAATTCAGTGGCATCGATTCCAGCCTCTACGAATTTTTTGATTTCATCAAAAACCGCAATATCTACATTCTTTATTTTCGAAGGGTTGCAACTTGCCATCACCGTAAACCGGGCTGATGAGTCTTCTGCATCTGCATCAAGGCCGGAGCGGACGCCATAAGCAAGGCCTTCCTTCTGGCGCACACGGTTTCCAAGCCTAGAGCTTAAGCTACCGCTGCCGATGATGAAATCTGCCATTGCCAGGCCGACAAAGTCAGGGTCTGAATCCTTGAGAGGAAAAACAATGCCCGACATGAACATTGCGTTTTCCTTATCTGGGGTATCGATTACAAGTTTTTCACCTTTGTCAGCAGTCTTAGCGATAGTTTCAATTTTCTTGAAAGCCACTTTGGATTTTAGATCTAATATTTTCTTTGCGTGTTCTGAAACGCTCTGGGGTTCGAAGTCACCAACAACAACAACTTCAGCCTCACCTACGCCAAAGATGTTTTTGTAAAGATCTTTGACATCTTCGATAGTGAGTTTATTAAGTCGTTCAGCAGATTCTTCGAAAGTTGGAGTGTATCGAACATCTGTAGGAAGGTGCGGTGAGAGTTTCCTTTGTAAGAGACGGTTTGCCAGAGCCCCTGGTTCGGTTTTATTCTTTTCAAGAAGGTCTTTGGATTGCCTCTTGATGATTTCTAATTCTTCTGAAGAGAAAGCTGGTTCGTGCAATACTTCATGCAGAAGTGTGAGCACGCCATTGACCGCATCTTTTCTGCAAAGAATAGAAATTTGCAACTCGCCTGCGGAGCCACTGATGCGCCACTGTGCCTGAAGCTTGGCCATCGTGTCATCAATTTCTTGTCTGGTTTTCTTTTGCGTTCCACGGGTTAAAAGTAGGGGCATGATGGCAGCAGCGGTATTCTTTCCCGCCAGATCTTTGTCATTGCCAAAATGAATGTTGATTAAAAGACTAACCACTTGGTTACGGGTCTTTTTGGGAAGATAAGCGTATTTCACAGTGGGAGACAAAGTGCCAAGGGTGGTGGTTTGAATGATATTTTCAACGGAGGGGTCGAAAAATTCCCCCTGTGCCATGACTTGCCCACCTTTGTAATCTTTAAGCAGAGCATTTAGGTCAGGAGAAGCAGGGATTTTAATACGCTCTGCTTTATCGGTGGGGTAATAGGTTCCAACCGTGCTATTGTTTGCAGTGAGGTAAGTTTGAGCAACGCGTTGAACATCTTCAGGCGTAACCTTGGTGATTAGATCTCTGAAGAGGAAGAATAGGCGCCAATCGCCTTTTGCGGCCCAATCACTTAGAGAAATTCCAATTCGATTGCTATCGGACATCAATAAACTGCGGGATCGGGCAAATTTAGTTTTAGCTCTTTCGACTTCTGTTTTATCAACGGGCGAGGCACGGAATTTATCGATCGTTTCTAGTAATAAGGATCGTGTTTTGTCGATATCTGCGGTGCCATCAACACTTGCCATGATTTCAAATACACCTGGGTCGTGCCAACCAAAAGCATAACCAGAAACGCTGGTAGCAACTTTTCCCAAGACCATGGTTTTGTAAAGGATGCCTGAGGGTTGGCTGGTAAGAACTTCTTCTAGGATTTCGAGGGCAGCGAAATCCGGGTGGGAGCTTGAAGGTGTGTGATAAACAACACCAACAGCGCCAACTTTGCCTACGCGCCTTAACACTACTTGCCTCTGTCCATCTTGTGGAGGCTCTTCGGTGTAAGTTAATTCAAGTGGGGCTTCAGGCTTTTGGATTGACCCAAAGTATTTTTCAATCAACCCTAGAGCCTGTTCTTTTTTAAAATTGCCAGCAATCACCAGCATAATATTGTCGATGCGGTAATACTTTTTGTAAAAACCTTGAAGCTTATCAATTGGAACTCTTTCGATATCTGCTCGGTTGCCAATGGTGGACTTGCCATAATTGTGCCAATCATAAGCAGCGGAAAGCATGCGTTGACTAAGAATTCCAACGGGATCATTTTCGCCACGCTCGAACTCATTTCGTACAACGGTCATTTCCGAAAGCAAATCTTCCCTGCGGATAAAGCTGTTGAACAAACGGTCTGCTTCGAGTCGGATAGCAAATTCAAGATTATCGCCTTCACTGGAGAGTGTTTCGAAGTAATTGGTACGATCCACCCAAGTGGTACCATTCATAATTGCGCCACGATCCTTCAATGCCTTCGGAATATCGGGGTGAAGTTTCGTACCTTTGAAAACCATATGTTCAAGAAGGTGAGCCATACCGCCTTCGCCATAACCTTCGTGCCTAGAACCGACAAAAACGGTTGCATTAACAGTGACTTTAGAAGTGGAAGGATCAGGGTAAAGAAGAATTTTCAGCCCATTAGCCATCTTGTATTCGGTGATATTTTCAATGGAAGTAACTTCTTTGATGGTTGATTTGGTTTCTTGAGCAAAAGCTGAAAGCAAACCTATTTGGGAAGTAAGCATTGAAAGCACAACCATAAAAAAAGTCCTTGTCATTGAAATCTCCTTTTAAACAAATACTGCAGACGATAAGTCTGCAGTATATAGGTTGAGGCCAGTTTTGATAAATACTAAAAGCTTAGATCAGTTGACTGCCCCTTTTGCAGAAACATCGTAGCACCAAAGGGTATCTTTTTCCTTAAGGTAAAGTTTTCCGCCAATAACAACGGGATGATTCCAACTGTTATTGGTGGAGTTGGGGATTTTGAACGAGCCCTTCTCTACATAGCCCTTGGGGGAAGCCTCAACGAGGGCTACTATGCCATTGTCGTAACGAATGTAAAGATGCCCGTCCGCAAAAACCATGGAAGCAGAGCCTTTGCCTGCTTCGCGGTTTTCAGGCTTAGGCCTTTTCCAAAGAACTTTACCAGTAGCGACTTCAGCGCATTGTGGGTTACCTGAATCATCACGATCGCTGAAAATAAAATCCCCGATTTTGATAACGCCCCCGTGCTTGTTGGTTAAGTCCTTGCTGAAATAAACTTCACTTGCCTCAATGCCCTTAGCGGATTTGGTAAGCTGAACCAATCCTGCGCCACGCCCGTAACCAGCAGCAGCGTAGACTTTATCGTTAAAAGGAATGGGGGTTGGAATGTTGGCAGTGTTGGATTTAAATTTTGCAGGATCATTGCCGTATTTCCAGGCAACCTTTCCGGTTTTTGCTTCAATCCCTACAAGTTCATTGGAAAGAAGTTGCACATAGAATTTGTCATTGCCAATTGTGGAAATAACGATGGAGGAATAGCCAGCGGTCTGATCCAGTGGGCAAGCCCAGACCGTGGCGCCTGTAGCTTTATTTAAAGCGACAACAGTATTATCTTTGCCACCGGGGGTACAAATAAGGTTGGCGCCATCGATGAGTGGTGATTCGGTATAGTTCCAGCCGCCTGATTTTCCGCCAAAATCCTTATTAAAGTTTTTTCTCCAAACTTCTTTGCCATCGGCTGCATTAAGACAGACGAGGTCACCAAATTGACCAAGTGCATAAACCTTGCCATCTGAAAAGCATGGTGTGCAACGGGTACCCGAATAATTGCCGCCTTCCTTGCCAACCATGGTTTGCCAAAGTAATTTGCCTGAAGCACGATCAAGGCCGAATACATAGGAAGATTTCTCGGTCTTTATATCGCCCATAGTGAAGATTTTATCAGCAACGGTGCTGATGCTAGAAAACCCATCGCCAAGTTTTTCTGTTTTCCAAAGAAGTTTTGGGCCAGTCTTGGGCCAATCTTTTAAAAGATTCTTATCAGTAGAAATGGCATCGCGATTGTTGCCTCTGAATTGCTTCCAATCTGTGGAGTCTACTGGGGTTTGCCCCAAGCTAACTTGGACAGTAAAGAATAGAATGCTGGAACATAGAAACGATCTCATTTTGTAAACCCCTTTTCAAACCGTGTGAGGAAAAACAGGCAGGTAGGGCGATGATAATTGTTTTGTGTCTATTAAACAAGGGGCTAATGTAGAAAAAAAGATCGCAGGTTAAATAGCCTGCGATCTAAAGTCATGATTAGCAAAAGTTAATTCTTTTTCTTGGCACCCGGTTTGTTGTCTGGATTGGGTGATCCATCTTTACCTGTCACCATGATCATGCTTGCAAATGTTTTATTTTCCTGCTTTGCAAGTGATATTATGACTAAATGCCCCGGGATAATGTTTTCAGGTTTAGCTTCATATCCTGGAAGATTAGGATTGCTACCTTTGAGTTTTTTCAGATCTTGTTGTGTGTAGACTTTGATATTTCCTTTGTCATCGAAAGCTTCAACTGGTTCTTTGAAACGGAACTTTGTGGTTTCTTTGATCGGGATTTCCAGTTCTTTCCAGTCATTTACTGCTGGTGCATTTTTACCTTTATTTGCAGGCAGATTGTTGGGTGCTTTTGGGCTATGAATTTGAATAATGATGGATTTCTCGGTTGGTTCAGAAGCCACTTTACCTATGATTGTACTTCCAGTTACCTTTGAAATGTCAATCCGATCTAACGGAGTTTTATTTTTCTTGGCATCTTGCCCTAGAGCAGAAAAAGAAATAAATGAGATGCAAAGTAATACAAAGGAGCAAAGTTTAAGATACATGGTTCTACCCCGGAAAAATGAATGAGCTCTTTTAGGAACTTAAAACACTAACATAGTCTACCATAAAAGAGCATAAGTACTTAGAAGTTTTGCTCATTTGCCTGAGATCCCGCCAAAAAGCCAGTACTCCAAGCAGCCTGGAAATTAAATCCGCCTATGGGCCCATCAAGGTCTAAAATCTCCCCTGCTAAATACAATCCCTTCTTTAGCTTGCTTTCCATGGTCTTTGAATTCACCTCGTCAAGGCTTACTCCGCCAGTGGTTACTTCTGCCTTGGCGTACCCAAGGGTGCCTGTGATATTAACCGATTTTGATTTGATAGAAACCACGATAGCTTTGCGCTCATCCTTGCTTATCCCTGCGCATTTTCTTTCTGGACTAAAACCGATCTGACTGAATAACCCCTCAAGAAGTCTGCGAGGCAGCAGTTCACCCAAGGCAACAGAAAGTAGTTTTTTTCCATCTGTTGATGCAAAGGATTGTAGTTTTGCTTCAAGGTCGGTTTCTTTGACTGAGGGCAGAAAATCAAGTTTTAGGGAACTATTCTTAAAGTTAGAAAGGCTGTTAAGTGCCTTGCTCACATTTAATATGACGGGCCCGGATAAACCAAAATGAGTGAAGAGGAATGAACCCCTGTCTTGCATCATAGGTTTTTCATTGAGGCATGCAGTTACCCCTACATCTGGAATGGTTACGCCACTTAATTCATGCACCCATCTTGCATCGGTTTTCAAGGGCGCCAACGCCGGTTGTGTTTCTTTTATGCTGTGGCCAAATTTCATTGCAAACTTGTATCCATCGCCTGTAGTTCCACATCCTGGGAAGGATAATCCCCCTGTGGTAAGTATTATTTTTTTTGCGTGGAAAGTTTGGAGATGGGTCTTTAAAAGAAAACTATCTTCGGAGGCATCGATATCGAGCACCGGGGTTTCCAGCACAAGTGTTGCGTTTTCATGCTTTAGCTGATTCAGAAGCGCATCTAGAACATCAAGGGCTTTGTTGCTGACCGGAAATATTTTGCCTGTGGCTTCAATCTTGGTTGCAACGCCTGCTTGATTGAAGAAGCGGATTGTTTCATCGACGCTAAATGCAGCAAGTGGAGAGTGCAGGAATTTCCCATTATTGCCAAAAGCTTTAACGATGCCTCGATTATCGGTGTTGTGGGTGATGTTGCAGCGAGTGCCGCCTGACATAAGGATTTTGACGCCTGGCTTGCGATTTTTTTCAAGGACAAGAGTTTTGGCGCCCGACTTTCCCGCAGAGATACCTGCCAAAAGGCCTGCAGCGCCCGCTCCAACAACAATGACATCCCAGTTCGTATCCATAAAGTTATGCCTGCCTGCGAAAATCAGAAGATCAGGATTTCAAATCAGCAGGAGTCATTCCTATGGTTTTTAAGGCTTGGGCGAAGAAGTCGGCCCCAGCTTTTTTCATCAGTTCGTTTACTTTCATGCATTCTGCCTGCCATTGTTCGTCACTCATGCCTGATGCGCGTGGCGCAGTGCAAACTTCGAGGTAGATTTTTGCTTTGGGTTCTGTGCCGCTCGGGCGAAGGGCGATTTTTGCGAATTCTCCGCATCGATACACCAGCACATTTCGCGAGGCAGCATCTGTTTTACTTTTGATGGGCCCAAGCTTCCCGTTGGTGTCAAGAAAATCTGTTACGGACGTTACCTCCATGCCCCCAATTGTTTTGGGTGGATTATTTCTAAGGTTATTTAGCATGGTTGTCATCAAGGCTTTGCCCTCAACGCCAGGCAATGCGATGGGCAAGCCTACATTTCGATAGTAACCAAACCTTTCAAACAATTGGTTGAGGTATTTCAAAGTGGTCGTATTGTTTCTGAAAAGATAAAGTGCCCACTCAGCAAACAGTAAGGCTGCAGCGCCTGCATCTTTGTCGCGTATTTGATCGGTGCTCAGAATACCGTGGCTCTCTTCGGATGCGATGACGAAGTCACTTGGGGCCCCGGTAACATGGGAGTACTTGCCGGTACTTTCAAGTTGCCAAAGAACCTCGGAAACATATTTGAAGCCAACCAGCAGATCATCAAGAACTTGAACATTAAAATGTTTTGCGATCCTGCTGATCATGCCCGTAGTGACTTCTGTTTTGACAACAATAGCCTTTGGGCTAAGTTTTTTATTTTGGGCCATCATCTCGAGTTTAAAGCATGTTGAAATGGCAGCGATTTCGTTGCCGTTAACATAACGCCAGCCCCCTTGATCATCAGGAATCATGGCGCCCAAGCGGTCGGCATCTGGATCGGTAGCAAGAAGAAGGTGTGCGTTGTGGGCTTTTGCAACAACTTCAGCTCGGTCGAGGCATTCTGGTATTTCTGGGTTGGGGGTTTTGGTGACATTTGGAAACTGGCCATCCGGAGACATTTGTTCTGGAACAGGAATGACATTAAATCCTTCCTTTTGCAGTATTTCCATGCTTGTCATAGATCCCACGCCATGAAGCGGGCTAAACACAACCTTGAAGGGTTCATCTTTCTTTGGTGAGGGAATTAAACGTTGAGCGCAGCAAAGGGAAATGTATTCTTTGTGTGGCTCTTCAGAAATAAATTGGATGAAGTTCTTTTTTACAGCTTCTTCCCATGGCATGGTGTGGATGTCTTGAACCAAGTCGACGAGGTCTGCCATGATCTGATCATTAGGCGGGACGGGTTGACCACCTCGTTCATCGTAGAATTTTCCACCGTTGTCATCAGGGGGATTATGCGAGGCCGAGATATTCAGCCCTCCTTGAGCTTTTAAAAGCCGGATGGAGAATGATAATTCTGGTGTGGCAATATAATGATTGCTAGTTAAGGGAAGGGTGTAGGTATAGATACCGTTGGCTGCATAAACTCTGGCTGCATAAGCAGCAAGTTCTTTCGAGGAAAGATTCAGGGCAGGGTTGGGTAGGTTTGGGTTATATTGTTTTCGCTTATCCATGAAACAGCGCACATCATAAGCTAATGCCACATGTATTTTTTTAAGATCAGGGAATTGATGTTTGAGGTATTCGCAATGGCCTTGAACAGATGCGCCCAAAGTCCAAAGATTCATGCGGTTGGGGCCGACCCCTACAGGGCCTCTTCTGCCACCGGTGCCGAAAGGGAGAATCTGAGAAAAGCGATCTAGAAGCCCGGCCCATTTCTTCTCTGAAATCAAATATTCGATTTGGGGGCGGTACTCTTTGAATTCTTCATGGGTAAGCCATAGCTCTAGGTTATGTAATGCTTGTTTCTTGATATCTTCAGGAGCCTCTAGCGATAAAATTGATTCTTGTACTAAAGCGGACAATGGCATTGGTTACATCCTAGAATAAAATAATGAAGTAAATCCCGTTAACCCCACCTGTAAAAGTGATAATCTAGACAGTGTGGACAATTATTGCAATTGGAACTCCCAGAGTGCGTTTAACTTATCCTAGGAATGGCCTTAAACCATGAAATACCCGCTGGAATTTGAATTTGATGTCGTTGTTGTAGGAGGCGGGCACTCGGGCATTGAGGCCGCTTTAGCTTCTGCAAGGATGGGCCTTAAAACTGCACTTTTAACAATGAGTGCCGAAACCGTTGGGTTAATGAGCTGTAATCCTGCAATTGGTGGAATTGCCAAAGGTCAGATTGTTCGAGAAATTGATGCATTGGGCGGCGAAATGGGCAAACTTACTGATGCCACTGCCATTCAGTTCCGCATGCTTAATTTGACTAAGGGGCCTGCAATGCATTCCCCTAGGGCCCAAGCCGACAAAAAACAGTACCAGATCCAGGCTAAATGGACCGTCGAGAAACAAGAAAACCTCACACTCCGTCAAGAGATGGTGGAAAATATCCTGCTTGAAGATTCCACCCAGGATGATGGTTCGGTTCGTACCGTAAAAGGTGTTATTTGCAGAGGCGATACTCTTTATCGTGCCCATTCAGTGGTTCTAACAACTGGGACATTCCTTAAAGCCATCATGCATACCGGAGAAGCCAAATCGCAAGGGGGCAGGGCAGGGGATGCGTCTTCCGAGAGCCTTAGCGAAAGTCTTATTTCTTGTGGGTTTCAGTTGGAAAGATTTAAAACAGGAACACCTTGCAGGCTAAATGGCCGAACAATTGATTTCACGAAAACTGAAGCCCAGCCAGGTGATATTAACCCTAGGCCTTTTAGCTTTTCGACTAAGAAAATTGAACAAGAGCAGGTTCCCTGCCATATCACGTACACCAATTCTATGGTTCATGATCTGATCCGCGAGAATTTGCATCGTGCCCCAATGTATTCAGGCCAAATTAAATCACAGGGCCCTCGTTATTGCCCTTCGATTGAAGATAAAGTTGTTCGCTTTGCTGATAAAGACAGGCACCAGATTTTTTTAGAGCCCGAGGGGCGCACCACCAGCGAATATTACTGCAATGGTATTAGCACAAGCCTTCCCAAGGATGTGCAACAAAAAATGCTTGCGCTTATTCCAGGCTTGGAAAAAGCAGAGATCCTTCGTTGGGGATATGCTGTTGAGTACGATTATTCTCCACCCACGCAATTACACCCCACTTTGGAAACAAAATTCATTGCAAACCTCTATTTTGCAGGCCAGATTAATGGCACTACCGGTTACGAAGAAGCTGCAGCTCAAGGTTTGATGGCAGGTATCAACGCAGCCTTGAAAATCAAAAAACTTGCGCCGCTAATCCTTGATCGAAGTCAGGCATATATTGGCGTTTTGATCGACGATTTGGTGACAAGAGGGGTGGATGAGCCTTATAGAATGTTTACCAGCAGAGCTGAGTATAGGTTGCAATTGCGCCATGATAATGCGGATAGAAGGCTCAGCCCAATTGGCAGGGAGATCGGCTTAGTGGATGACGAAGCTTGGAATCGTTTAAAGGAAAAAGAGAAAGTAATTGAAGAATCTATTAAGGTGCTGCGCGAGAACCATATCGAGCACGCTTCGCTAGAGCAATGGCTGCGCAGGCATGATGTAGATTGGCAATCTTTGGTTATGATGGCACAGGAAAAATTGGGTTTAAAATTCGATCTTCCTGCGGAAGTTGAAGAACAGCTTGAATTAGAAATCAAGTATGCGGGATATATCAACAGGCAGACGGTGCAGATTGAGCGATTTCAAAAGTTGGAAACAAAAACAATTCCTACTAACTTTGATTATTTGGCAATTGCTCATTTGCGCCAAGAGGCTAAGGAGAAGTTCAACAAGATAAAGCCTGCAAATATTGGTCAGGCAGGACGGATCAGCGGAATCAGCCCATCGGACATCGCAGTGTTATTGCTTTATTTGAAATAAAAGTTTGGGCAATTGATTAGAAGAGAAGGTTGGGCATTCGGCCTTCGCATCATGATCAACCCCCTTTTTGTTTAAACCGTGATGCGGTACTAAAGAATTTAAATACATTCAATTACTTGTGAATTAAAGCTACCTATCTTTACTCCTTGACAATATAGGGAGAAGGGGTAATATGATATTAGGCGAGCAATCGTTTTAATCGGCTTATTTTGTTTATTTTAACATGGATTTTGAAGTAGATAAATGGAGAACCTTGTGAGGTTGGCATGATCCTATTGAAATCGTGCCTTGCACAAATTTAGTTCTTCATGGTAAGCAAGTATATATAGGGCAGACTGGATGACTCGCAGTTTGCATTCGAGACAGGGTTTACGGTAATCAAGGTGGTTCAAGGAAGAATCTTGGGTTGACTTGTTATCTTGCGTGAAGATGATTTTGTTTACTCAAAAACGCTGGCTAGCTGGTGCCAGGAAGGACATTAAAGATGAAAACTGTTTTTACGACCGGAGAGGCTGCTAAAATTTGTAAAGTAAGCCAACAGACTATCATCCGTTGTTTCGACAATGGCCAACTCAAAGGATTCAGGGTTCCTGGCTCTCGCTTTCGCAGGATTCCCCGTGAATCTTTGTACAAATTCATGAAAGACAATGGTATCCCTACGGATGCGCTGGAAAGTGGCAAAAGAAAAGTTCTGCTCGTTGATGACGATACAGAATTGTTGGAATTGATGAACAAGGTTATCGAAGACGATGGCCGTTTCGAAGTTCGCATTGCAACCAATGGTTTTGATGCTGGCATGATGGTTAAAGAATATCGCCCAGATGTGATTGTTCTTGATGTGATGTTGCCCGATATCAATGGTAAAGAAGTTTGCCACCGAGTTCGTGCTGACAGCACTCTTGAAGAAGTACGAATTCTTTGCATCAGTGGTATGATCGAAGAAGATAAAATTCAAGAACTTCGCCTTGCTGGCGCCGATGATTTTCTCAGCAAGCCTTTCGAAATCGAAGAACTTATTGACCGTATGTGCCAGTTGATGGATATCGAATCCACCTCAACAACAGGTGCAAGATAGTCTCAATTAGATGATAATTTGTGGGGAAGAACCCTTACCATTAGGGTTCGGCCCCTCATTTTTTCCATGGTCTTTTGATGGAGTATGCCTGTGGCAGCCTTGGCCGAGCATGGAAGTTCGGCAACATTTCTAAACCTGATAATGAAAACCCCGTGGCTATTGCCTAGGCTTTCTTCTGTTTCTGATTTTATTTTCAAGCACTTGTCGGAATCTTGGCTTGATATAAAGACTGATCCAGGGGCAGTTTATTTACTACTGCGATATTCAGATTTGCATGCTGATACTGATTTTCCAGCTTGTTTAGAAAATGCTAGGCCAGCAGTTTCTGAAAGCGTGCTTTCACTTTTACGCATGGGTTTTAGCCTTGATGCTACCCTTGTCAGCAATGATTCTCTTGTAAATGCATTGTGTAGGGCAGCAATTGCTTCTGAAATCGCTTGCATTACAGGCAAGGTTTCAAGTGAACTTGCCTGGATAGGTGCATTGTTTTTTGATTTCAAATCGTTGGCCAAAAATCATGTTCAAGAGCAAACCGATAATGCAACCCTGATGCGTCAGTATGGTTTGCCTGTCTGGTTAAGGCTTGTTAATTTGTTGTCGGGGAAAGATGGCCTTGAGATAGCGACTGCCGCAGGCCTGCATCCATACTTGGGCGAAATATTATTAATTGCAGATCAATATTCTCGTGACGGGCAGCAGGCTGGGAAATCTTTGTTAGTGAGACAGTGGGAAAAGAAATTAAAGTGTCCCGGCCTTTTGGATAAAATCGATGTTGGTGCGATAGTTAACAAATGGTTTGGTGGTAACATTAGGACTTTTGTTAATTCCAAAAGAAAGACGCCTGAAAGTGTGATTGCAGAGAGTCTTCAATTTGCAATGGATAGCATTCATGAGAATCGCTTGATTAAATCCCGTGATAATGTCGAATCGGAAGCATATAAGGCCGCTTTGCAAAATCAGATTCAATCTGGATCGCAGCGCCTTAATGAAATGAAATTACAATCTGTAGTTGAGCTTGCTGCGGGTGCTGGGCACGAATTTAACAACCCTCTTGCAGTTATTCAGGGGCAATCACAATTTATTCTTGCTCGAATGGACGATCTGGAAATCGAAGAAACTAGGGAAAAACTTAAAGATTCTTTGGAAAGCATTGTAAGGCAGGCAAAACGAATTAATCTGATTCTGCGCAATTTAATGCAGTTTGCTAGACCTAATGTCCCTGCACCTGCCAATGTAGAATGTAAGGGAATTGTTGGCACAGTAATTGAAAAGCTCGAAGCTTGGGCCATTGAAAAGAAAGTAAAGTTATCTGCTGTGGATGGGGAGCTTTTTAATTGTTCGATTTTTGCTGACCCGTATCAGGCTCGCACAATATTGGAAAATGTTACTCGAAATGCGATTGAAGCTGCTGGCATTGGGGGTTGGGTAAGAATTGGGTTGGAAAATTCTGGATCAGGCCAGATCCTTCTTTTCGTGGAAGATAGTGGCCCTGGGCCTGCAAGTGAAGATATTGCAAACTTATTTGACCCTTTTTTCTCAGGTAGGCAGGCGGGCAGGGGACAAGGGTTGGGGCTTTCCGTTGCTTGGAGGCTGATTAAGCTTAATAAAGGCAACATCTCTTTTGTCTTGCCATCTGGCTTCAAGCCGACTCGATTTGTTATTAGTTTTCCAATGAATGAGCTTTCTGCGCTTAATTTTTCAGAGCAAAGTGCCTCTGATTTTCACGACGCCATTATCAAGGCTGCATGATAAAAGCCATGGGTTTTAAGGCATATGCAACATAGCAACATTCTCAAAATAAATCGTGACTTTACAGATAGCAGCCTGCCTTCTGATTCCTCTTCGCTGGAAATTAGGCTCGAAAAGGGGGATTTGATTTATCCTTCCTGGTCGCTTGATTCGATTTTTAATTCTGATGAATTAAAGGTTCTTTGTTCCCATAAACCCAAAGGTTTATGGCATCAAACCATTAGTTTTCATCCTAAGAATGGCAGACTGGCTGGATCTAATTCGAAAGAAATCGAAACTTTGCTCGGGCGGGTTTCAAAAGTTTTGATGGATAAAATTCAAGTTTTGCTTCCAAAGTATGAAGGGGCGATTCGTTTGGATCGGGTTGTTTTGAATAATGTTGAAGCTGCAACTTCGGGTGGAACAAATATTGCAAAAGATGATGTACTTCATCTGGACACTCTTAAGGGCGGACTGCCTGGCGAAACACGGGTGGTCAAATTAAGTTGCAATATTAATTTGACAAACACGCGAGTTTGGGAAAAAGGGCCTTCGCTTGCATCTTTGTTGGTTGATAGTAGGGCTAGAGCTGAACTGATTTTACGGGGCAAATC
The DNA here is from genome assembly GCA_945897965.1 of Candidatus Kuenenia stuttgartensis. GTDB lineage: Bacteria > Planctomycetota > Planctomycetia > Gemmatales > Gemmataceae > UBA969. Next base: position 14,080 of record CAMDHK010000005.1, read on the forward strand.
TGGCTTTTATCATGATCATTCTGGTAATAATATTGCTGCAATGCTCGAGAAAATCGGGGTTACACTAAGGCAAAGTGAAGTCATTCAGAAAAAAATCCCGCGCAAAGTTGTTGTTTTCCCTGCTCAATCCTTCTGGCTTGCAATGACTGATGTTTGTTTACACTCTACTTTGCGCGGTAGTAATGTGCTGGAATTAATGTTTTTTGTTCAGGATCAAGCCTTATGCTCGGGCGATCTCTCCGCCCCTTGTTTACTTCAATCCTTTTTTTCTTCCGCTATCAAACAAGCTGCTGCATAATTTAAAGCATGACAAAACTTTATTCGCAATGGCTATGCGCAGGGTTGCATGTTTGCGCACCAGCGTTGTGCCACAGTTGTAATAATTTATTGGAATATGATGAAGTATGCCTTTGCAATGGTTGCAGGGAATGGTTTCGTTCCCCGGATGACCCAAAGTGTTTGCGTTGTAACGCTCGAGTTGGCCCGCATCTTGATACTGCAGATGGCTGTTTGTTGTGCAAGCGGGATCATTTTTATTTTGATAAAGTTGTGTCGTTGGGTTTCTATCAGTCTCAATTTAAAGATGCAATTCTAAGAATCAAACACTTGCAGGGTGAGCAACTTGCGCGAACCCTTGGAGCATTATTAGGGGAGCATTTTTCCTGCACTCAGTTATTCCAACCAGACTTAATTACTTGCATTCCGGTTCATTGGTGGAAAAGATTGATCAAGGGGCATAATCAAACAGAAGCTATTGCAACAGGTGTTGCCGATGTTTTAAAAAAGCCTTTTGTTAATTGGGTATTGCGAAAAGTTCGTCATACACCGGAACAATCAGGATTGCTTCCAACAGAAAGGCGAAAGAATTTGCGCCAAGTTTTTACAGCCGTTTCCCAATCATGTATACAAGGTAAACAAATTCTTCTGGTGGATGATGTTCTAACGACGGGTACTACCGCAAATCAAGTTGCAAAAACATTAATTTCAGCAGGGGCAAAGCAAGTGGTTGTTGCAGTTCTTGCCAGATCTTTTGGACGATAATGTTAATATGATAGGGTTGATAGTTATAATAGTTTTAGTTGGATAAAGCGTGATAAAATAAATGATACATCAGAAGTATTCATTTTTTTAATATAGTCTGGTTTTTTATCGATCAAATTTTTGACACCTGCTAGTTATGGGCAATAACTTAATTAAGTGGGATGGGGTTACAAATTCACAGGGTGTTCAGAGGGTAATTAAATGCTAGGTCGTTGGATTTTGTCTATTGCGTTTGTTTTAGCTTGCGGAAGTGCACACGCTTCCTCTCGGGCTGAAAGTATGTTTGAAGAGTTAAACAAAGACTTCGGGTCTGTCCCCAGAGGACCGACTCTAATTCATCATTTTCGACTTAAAAATAACACATCTGAAACGGTTCACATTTCAGGAGTGAGAGTTTCTTGTGGGTGTGTCAGTGCTTCTGTTGCTAAAAACCAGATCAATCCAAATGAAGAAACCTCGGTTATTGCGCACATGGACAGCACCAGGTTTTCTGGTTCCAAAAGTGTTACGGTCTATGTGACTTTTGACAAACCAAGGTTTGAAGAAGTCAGGCTTTTGGTTCAGGCCTATGGGAGAAACGATTTCGCAGTATCTCCAGAGAATTTTAATTTTAATGAAATCCGCAGGGGTAAAAGTGCAGAGTCTAAAATCACTCTCAGATTTTATGGTTTTCCTAATTTAGAGGTGCTTGAGGCGAAAACTGAGAGCCATTATTTGAAGGTCAATTATGCTCTGTTAAAACGCGAAGGGAATGACGTTATTTACGAGGCAACCGCAGTGGTTCGTGAAGATATCCCGGTTGGTAAATGGTTTTCAGATATATTCTTTAAAACTAATGTGGGTTCAATTCCCATGGTTAGAGTGCCTTTGAATGTTCAGGTTGAATCAATTTTGACTGTTAGCCCGACCAATCTTTCTCTTGGAACGGTGAAAATGGGAGATTCCAGTGACCGCAAAATTGTGGTTCGAGGTACCCAGCCTTTTACCATCCTCGGCGTGGAAGGTTTGGATGATAATTGGGTTGTTAAGGAATTATCCAAGGAAAAGAAAGAAGTTCATGTGATAACTCTTAGTTTTAAAGCTAATAGGGAAGGGGACTTAAAGCATAAAGTGTTGATAAAAACCGATATTCCTGAATTAGGAACGGTCGAATTGACTGCTAATGCTTTGGTTAATCGTTAAATTTGGTTCGGAATTTTATGACGAAGCGGTTCGAGAACCTTGTAATCTTTTACAAGAGAATCTCGAACCGCTTCAGGTTTTTCAGTACACTTTCAAAGTACACCTTTTGCAAGAATCGACTTGCTAAAGGTTCTCCCCCCTAGACAAATGGATGCCTCTATGATTGGTGTTCGTAGATTTAAAAAACTACTGGTTGCTAATCGCAGCGAAATTGCAATTCGAGTCTTTCGTACTGCAAGTGAACTGAACATTAAAACGGTTGCAATTTATTCCCACGAAGATCGCTTTGCCTTACATCGTTTTAAGGCTGACGAAGCTTATAAGATTGGTAAAGCAGGGGAGCCCATCCGCTCTTATCTTGCAATTGATGCAATTGTTGCTCTGGCTGTTTTACATGATGTTGATGCAATCCATCCGGGCTATGGTTTTCTTTCTGAAAATGCTGATTTTGCCAAGGCTGTTATCAACGCTGGAATTGCATTCATCGGGCCGCGCCCTGAAGTCTTGATGAACTTAGGGGATAAAGTGCAAGCTAGATTGCTTGCCCAGCGAGCCAAGGTGCCAATTCTTTCAGGCAGTGATGCAGTTTCTGATGTTGGCGAAGCTAAGATTATTGCGAACAAACTAGGATATCCAGTTATCATAAAGGCCTCGATGGGCGGGGGCGGGCGGGGTATGCGTGTGGTTGAGTCAGAGGCTAAATTACAAGATGCCTTGGAGCAGGCGCAACGAGAAGCTGGCGCAGCTTTTGGCGTATCTGATGTCTTTATCGAAAAATTTATCCGTAAAGCCAGGCATATCGAAGTTCAACTTCTCGGAGATAAGCACGGCAATCTATTTCATTTGTTTGAGCGCGATTGTTCGGTTCAGCGCAGGCACCAAAAGGTTGTTGAAATTGCGCCTGCATTTAATTTGAATGCTGAAACCCGAAAAGGAATTTTAGATGCTGCAATCGCTATTGGTCGCGAAGCAGGCGTGGATAACGCCTCTACGGTTGAGTTTCTGGTAGATGCGGAAACCAACAAGTTTTATTTCATCGAGGTCAATCCGCGTATTCAGGTCGAGCATACTGTTACCGAGCAAGTTTCTGGTGTTGATCTTATTAAAAGTCAGATCATGGTTGCGCAGGGGTTAACTCTGGGCAGTCCGGAAATCGGGTTTAAAAAGCAGGAAGATATCACCCTGCGAGGCTATGCGATTCAGTGTAGGGTCACTACCGAAGATCCATTAAACAATTTTCTTCCAGATTATGGCAAATTAAGCAACTATCGTTCTGCTAGTGGTATGGGAATTCGTTTGGATGCAGGTTCTGCATTTACAGGGGCTGTGATCAATCCCTTTTATGATTCTTTGTTGGTGAAGGTTACCGCCAATGCTCTCACCTATGAAGATGCAGCCCGAAGGATGCTTCGAAGCCTGAATGAATTTAGGATTCGTGGAGTAAAAACAAACATACCGTTTCTAATCAATCTGGTGAATCATCAGGATTTTCTGAACGGCTTGTGTACCACAAGATTCATTGATGAAACTCCTACTTTGCTGGATCTGCCTTTTCGTCAAGATCGAGCAACAAGGTTGCTGCGATATTTGGGCGAAATTATTGTTAATGGCCATCCTGATATCAAGCGTAGCAATAGTGCCAAAGAATCAGTGCAGCAAGAGCCAGAATTAGGCCCAAAGGTGTTGGCTTCAATCGGGAAAAACAATCCTAGAGGCACCCGAGACATATTTAAAGAGCTTGGGGCTGAAAAGTTTTCTCAGTGGCTGAGAAAAGAGAAGAAACTCTGGATCACTGACACAACTTTTAGGGATGCTCATCAATCGTTGTTGGCAACTAGAATGCGAACCCGGGACATGTTACGGATCGCACCTTTCTATGCAGCCCGGTTAAACGGGTTATTTTCGCTCGAAATGTGGGGCGGCGCTACGTTCGATACTTCGATGCGGTTCCTTAAGGAATCACCTTGGGATCGCTTGGCTGAGATGCGTGAGAGGGTTCCCAACATTCTGTTTCAGATGCTACTTCGCTCTGCCAACGCTGTCGGGTATACGAGTTACCCAGATAATGTCGTGCAGCGTTTTGTTAAAGAAGCTGGCATGGCTGGGGTTGATGTCTTTCGCGTTTTTGATGCGCTTAATGGAATTCCCAACCTTCAGCTTGCCATTGAGGCTGTCAGAGATTCTGGCATGATTTGTGAAGCTGCAATCTGCTACACCGGAGATATTCTCGACTCTAAGCGCTCTAAGTATAACCTTGCCTATTATGTGGATTTGGCAAAACAATTAGAGAAGCTCGGCGCAAATATCATTGCAATCAAAGATATGGCGGGGCTGCTAAAACCTTGGGCGGCACAAAAACTGGTCCACGCATTAAGGCAGGAAGTTTCCCTCCCCATCCATTTTCATACACACGATTGTGCAGGTGGACAAGTTGCATCCTTGCTGTACGCAGCGTCTGAATCTGTTGATGTGGTTGATGCAGCTATGGCTCCTTTTTCTGGCATGACTAGCCAACCGAGCCTTAATGTTTTGGTAGAGTCTCTTAAGTTTCAAGATCGTGACCCCGATTTGGATCGTGAAGCACTTCATGAGGTTTCCCTTTATTGGGAAGCCGTTCGTGCAATGTATTCACCTTTTGAAACAGGGCAATTAGCCCCAACCGCAGATGTTTACATCAATGAAATGCCTGGCGGGCAATATACCAACCTTTTTCAGCAAGCCAAAGCGGTGGGGCTTGGAGATCGTTGGCGCGAAGTTTGTGAAATGTACACCCAAGTCAACCTTATGTTTGGTGATATTGTCAAAGTGACGCCAACTTCCAAAGTGGTAGGCGACATGGCTTTATTCATGGTTGGTAATGGTATAACCAGGAATGACATTGAAAATGGAACGCGAGAGCTTTCATTTCCCGAGTCTGTGGTCGAATTTTTTGAAGGAAGGTTGGGTGAGCCTTTGGGGGGATTTCCTAAAGCATTGCAAACAAAAGTTCTTAAGGGTAGGAAGCCGATTTCTGGCAGACCCGGTGCCTCCCTTCCTGCTGCAGATTTTGAGGCATCTAGATTGCAATTAGAAAAGAATACCGGCATCTCTCATGGAATCTTGGAAGTGCTTAGTTATATCCTTTACCCAAAAGTGTTCCCAGAATTTGTTGAACATCAAAAACGCTATTCTGATACCAGTGTTTTGCCTACCCCGGTTTTCTTTCATGGAATGCATCCAGGGGATGAAACTAGTATTGAAATCGAACAAGGCAAAACCCTTATTCTAAAATATCTTACAGTCGGTGAACCCCATGCGGATGGCACGAGAACGGTGTTTTTTGAGCTTAATGGGCAACCCCGTGAAGTTGTTACCCTTGATAAATCATTAACTGCCAAAACAGCGGCAAGGCCCAAAGCAACCCCGGGTAATCCTTTGGAAATTGCTGCACCTATGCCTGGTGTTATTTCGAAAATGCTTGTTGCTACAGGCGAAGAAGTTAGCCCAGGACAGAAGCTTTTTGTGCTTGAAGCCATGAAAATGGAGACCACGGTTTGTGCTGAAAAACCCGGTATTGCTTCGCTTATTACCGTTTCTGCAGGGGGGCAGGTTGAAGGCGGGGACTTGGTCGTCAAGCTTGAACCTATTTAACTTTAACTTTTACACCCCTAGTCTTTGAGGTTTCTTTACGCAATTCTTGCAAATTGATTGGTTTCCAAGTATTGTAGACTGTTAATGTTATATATCTTTATGTTTGATTTTTTATTCTTTGCAGGGATGACTCCATGAGTGTGCTGAAAATCTTGAAGGGCCATAACGAAGGTAACGAAATTTCTTTAAATGGAGACCGCTTTGCCCTTGGCCGAAATCCCGATTGCGCCATTATCATTCCTATTACTTCGGTAAGTAGGGAACACGCTTTTATCCTTCGAGTTCAAGGCCAGTATTTTCTTGAAGATAATAAAAGCCGTAACGGTACTTTTTTGAACGAGCAACAGATCACAGGTAGAGTTCCACTTAAAAACAATGATCAAATTCGCATTTGTGATTTTGTTGTTGCTTTTCAATCTAAACAAAATGTTGAACTTGCTGCCCTCGATATGGATGATGATAAGGGCGAAGATACCTCCAGTACAGTTCATGCAACCATTAATGCAAGTAGCCAACAGTTACTTGAAACACAGCCTGCAGAAAAACTCAGGCTATTGCTGGAAATTACAAGTTCGCTTAGCAAGGTGTTGGAACTGGACAAGCTTTTACCCACCACGGTAGATTGCATGTTTCAGTTGTTCAAACAGGCTGATCGTTGTTTTATCATTATGGGTGATACAAACACGAATAAGTTTATACCCCGGGTCATAAAAACCCGAAGGCCACAAGACGAAACCAGCGCACGATTTAGCAAAAGTATTGTTAAACAGTGCTTGGAGCAGAAGCAGGCATTTTTGAGTGATGATGCCAGCCAGGATAGCAGGATGCAAACCAGCCAGAGTATTGTGGATTTTAAAATCCGTTCTGTGATGTGCGTGCCTTTGTGTGGTGTTGCTGGTCAGGCTTTTGGCGTTATTCAGGTTGATACGCAGGATCGCAGCAAGAAGTTTACCCAAGACGATCTTAAATTGCTTTGGGGCGTTGCAAATCAAGCTGGTGCTGCAATGGAAAATGCTAAATTCCATCAAAGCTCCCTTTTGCAGGAAAGAATCAGGCGCGATCTTGAGCTTGCAAATCAAGTTCAAAAAAGCTTTCTTCCAGTTGGGTTCCCAGAGATTCCGGGCTATGATTTTGCTGCTCATTACCAGCCTGCCCAAGAAATTGGCGGGGATTACTATGGGTTTATTCCCATGTCCGGTAATCGCATGGGCGTTGCCGTAGGCGATGTTGCAGGCAAAGGTATTCCCGCTGCTCTACTCATGGCAAAGCTTTCTTCCGAGACACGCCTTGCTCTTTTAATGGAACCATCACCCGCTGAAGCCATTTCAAAACTTAATGATGTTCTTTATCCTCACACAAGCCAACTTGATCGCTTTGTTACTTTAATTCTTGCTGTTTTAAACCCTGATCACAAGGTTACTGTGATTAATGCAGGCCATATGGCACCGATTATTGTTAAGGGCGATGGGTCGCCTCCTTATGATTCCGTCAGCCTTGATACTGCGGGCGTTATGCTAGGCATCCTTGATGGTTTTCCTTACGAATTTGCTGAATTTCAATTAGAACCTAATCAATGCATGATTCTTTATTCTGACGGGGTTCCTGATGCAATGACTGTTGGCGATGTTCCATTTGTAAGTAAGGAAAGAAACAGGGATGGGTTGAGGGATTGCCTTCTTGGGGTAACTGATACTTCTGCTAAAAATGTGCTTAGCTGTATCGTGGAAGCAATCAAAAAGCATACTGTGGGCAGGCTTTATCCTCATGATGATATCACGATTGTTACAGTTCATCGCAAAGCATAATTAACCTTTGATTTTTCAGGATCTTAATGCCCACTTTTACTGAACCAGAAGTTGTAAATGATACGAGGATTTTACCTCCTTATCATGTCATTTTGCTGAATGATGAAGATCATACTTATCAGTATGTGATCCATATGCTGCAAACTTTGTTTGGCCACCCTCAGGAAAGAGGCTATCAGCTTGCGGTTGAAGTCGATAAAAAGGGAAGGGCGATTGTTTTCACCACTTCCAAGGAACATGCCGAATTTAAGCGTGATCAAATCCATGCTTTTGGGCCTGATCCTCTTAGTAGCAAAAATTGCAAAGGCTCGATGAGTGCAGTCATCGAGCCTTCGTTTTAATTTAGCAGAAACCTTTTTATTCTTACGATCCGAAGCGGATTTTTAATAACGCTGAACTTACTGCGTTTCTTACATTTGAATCTTCATCATTTAATGATTTTTGCAGCATAGGGATTTGTGCTTCCGCTAATTTCCCAAACTTACCCAATGTTTCTGCTGCCTTTATTCGTACCTTCGGTTCTTCTGATTGAAGGTTTTTTGCTACAGCGTTAAGGGTAGGTGATCCATCGGTGCCTAAACTTACCGCAGCATTCATCATCGCAATTCTAGAGTCTGAGTCGCCACGGGCAATCATCTTTTCTAACGAGGGAATTGCTTTCGCACCTTCCTTGCCATACTTGTTCAACGCTTTTGCAGCTTCAATTCGAATGTCGAGGTCTTCGTCAAGAAGGCATTTTGCTAAAACTGGTATAGCGATTTCGGGCTTTAATGGAGCAGACCGGCCAATTGCCCGTACCGCAGCATATTTCACCATAAGGTTTGAGTCGGTGGTTGCAACACTTGCAAGTTTTCTAAAGAGAAAGAGTTCTTTTTCGTTAATAATTCGCGCAGTAATATCAGGCATACTTAAAAAACCTTCAATAATCTCCAGTCCATTTAATCGAATTCTTAAATGTGAATCGGATAAAACCATGATTAAATCTTCAACGATTTCCTTGAATTCATTTCCGTCAGGAATGATGTCGTATGTGATTAGTTTTGGATTGGGATTCGGGGCATTTCCTGCAAGGGTATCGAGTTTGTTTAAAATTGATTCAAATTCTATTAACTTTTTTCGAATTACTACAAGATCTTCAACAACATCCAAGCTTGCAACTCGAACAAAAATATCTGCCTCGAAGTTTGTCGCATGATCGGTTAGTTCGCGCATATTGTCGCGAAACGAATTGATCAAAGGTAATTCGAATGCGAGCCCATCTTTAAAGCTTTTCGTCCGTTGTGCGATAATGTCGGGCCTTTCCAGCATTGTCATTTCTGCTTCACGAATTGGAATAATATAATCAACATCCGCCAAGGTTGATGTTGCTTGCTTACATGCCAATGTACCTTGTTCTCTTACAATAAAATCCTTATCTTTAAGAGCACGAACACCAAGCGGGAAGCACAATTTGCTTGTTGTTAATAGATCATTCACCAAGTCTAGATTGTCTCTTTCGCGCACCACGCGGATTTGTTTAAGCAATTGGCTTACCGTACTCAGTCGCGTTTTAAGGCTTTCAGCAGCAGCTCGACGTATTGCCAAGGTATTCGCGGGTTTTATTTCTATCAGATCTGAAATAGTCGCAGCAAATAAATCAGATTTTGACTCTATTTTTCCCAATGCCATAACTGAAGCAATTACCACCTTTTGGTTTTTGCTTTTAGTTAGCAATGCTAGTTGGGGCGATAAGGCGCTGAGTTCTGCTCTTAAGAAACGGCTTCTTTGTGCAATTTGGTCCAGTGATTCTGAAGTTTCGTCAACAAGATTGGCAGAGGCTGTTTCGCCTATCAAGATTGCCAAATCCGTTTTTGCATCGTCTTGGCCTTCTTTAAGTAGTTGCAAACTAGTTGTTTTGAACTTCTGGATTACCGCTGTTCGTACTTCGCCATTGATATCAGCAATTCTTTTGTTTCCTTCGATGTATTGCCAATCTGGCATTAGAATAATTTTGCTTAAATCCCCTAGCGCGTTTGTTTTGTTAAGAATGATTAGAAGTTTGTTTTTTCGATCTTCATCTCCACGATTAAGAAATGTTCTTTTAAACAGTTCCGGTGAATCGATAGGGAAAGGCTCTGCATGAACGAATGTATTCACGCAGAAGGCCATAAGTAATCCGAGGGCCATTTGTTTTTTTGAGCAAGATAGTAATTGCATGCCACACCTTGTTTAAATTTTCGCAAGTCATTGATATTATAAAATACCTTCGTTTATAATATTGCTCAAAAACTACGAGGAAGCTATTTGGCGAGCAAAATTAACTTTAATATAAGTGTCGAACAAATGCCCTAATCCCTACAAAACTACTCGGCTTACCGAGCAAATTCATTATTTTTGTAATAATCCTAATTATTGAAACTGTTTTAACGCAAGTACTGTTAATCTGCGAGTTTTTTATACAGTCTCTTTGGCTTTAAAGGTTTTCAAGAGTGTACGGAAAAAGCGTTAACTTTTGGCGAGGGAATTAATCACAAAACCAGCTAGAAAACCAATTACGAACGTTATCACAATGATTAAAATAGTTTTGTTCGACTGCAATAATTTTTTCCAGGGTATTGGGCCTGTGTCTTGGCCAGATGAGGTTAATTGCACAACATCAAACATGGGGTGATCATCATCGAATTCATCAAAATAGACAGGTGGTGGCGGTGGGGAAAGTATACCTTTCGTAGGGGTTGCGAGTATCATGTCTGGATTCATCGACTCTAAAGCGTTTTCTTTTGCCTTTGTTAAAGGAGCTTTTTCAGGCACCACTGTTTCGGGGGCCATTTTAGCAGGTGTTGAGATGCCATCGGCAACGGCAGGAACAATTACATACTTGTAGCATGATGGGCATTGAACTTGCAGGCCGCCTTTTCTCCGGGTGATACTAAGTTTAGAATCACAGTACTTGCATCGAAAATGAATTGGCATTGTTTTCCCCTATTAAGAATAACTTTGACATAGAAACATGTTAAAATCATCTTTGTTCATCAACTGTTTATAATAGCCTTATGTTCATGATTGTAAAAAAGAATCTTGAAATTAGGCAGGGTTAAGCTCAATGGGTTTTCAAATGAATTTAGCTTTAAGAACTTTATCTCTTGTTTTGATTGGGTTGATTCTTTGTTGTTCTGTTTTTGCCGATATTGTTATTTTAAAAGATGGTTTTATTCTGCAAGGTACGGTGAAGCGCGAAAGTGTCACTGAATTCGACCCCGTTAGTAAAGAACCTGTGATCATTCCCAAAGGTTTTTACATGGTTGATGATGGTGCTAGGCGTATTTACTTTAACCCCAATTTGGTTCGTACTCTTGATAAGCGCGACCCCATTCAGGAAGAAAGATGGATTCATAATAAAGCTATTTATATTCCAAATGGTAAAGGTGCTCCCCCTTTCTGGGCGGAAGTTGAGGCTACCGATTGGGATTCTAAATGGGAGCGCACCTTAAAATACCGCAGTCCTGTCGGATTGGTTGGTGTTTTTCAGCACATATCGAATCTTTCCTCTTATTCTATCAGGGTGGATGCTGCAAGTAAGTTTGTTTGGAGTTCCATGTATCTAACCCAGGAGTTAGGTTCGAAAAAAGTTATTAGTTTGATTAAGTCCCATCCTGATTTTCAAAACACAGACAAAGTCAAACCCGAAGAAATGGCATCTCGCAGATTCAAGCTGGTTGATTTTCTCGCTCAGGCTGGTTGGTTTGAAGATAGTGAAAAAGAACTTAAATCCTTGGCCAAGGATATTCCCGAGCACAAAGACCGGACCGATAAAGCTCAGGAAGTAATCGAAGCTCTTCGTGGCAGGGAAAGGTTGGAAAAAATAAAACGGATTATTGGCGCGGGTCGACTCTCAGAGGCCAGAAAATTACTTGATTCATTCCCCATGGCAGAATCTAAAGATAAAGTACTTACCGAAATTCAGTCATTGCAATCAAAACTTGAAAAAGCTTTGGAACAATTTCTTCTAGCGCAAAAAAACCTTGTTTATCTGTCTTCCGCTCTTTCAGAAAAAAAATCAGACCCCGTTCTTATTAAAGCAGTTGATAATCTGCAAAAAATCATTACGGAAGAATCTATCGATAGGTTGGATGCGTTTTTAAGCATTTCAAAACAAAAGAGTAATGATGGTTCCACAGCGAATCTTGGTGAATTAGAAAAAGCGGCAGCCTTGGCAATCAGCGGTTGGGTTATGGGTAATTCCTCTGCGGATCCCAACCCGATTTCCGCTAAAAGGCTTTGGCTAACAAGAACTTTTATCATTGATTTTATCAAGGCAGAAAATTCTCAGAAACGAAAAGGCGCATTTGATTCCTTTTTAAACAAATACCCTTCTGCGAAAGCCGAAGAAGTAGGGCAGGTTTTATTGCAAACCATCCTCCCAATTGATTCAAAGCCTTCAGGCAAAGTAATAGAAAAAGAACTTACCTCTGGCAAAAGTATTGGCGCTAAATATTCCATTCGACACCCTGTTGATGCAAACCCAAACAGGCTTTACCCTTTATTGGTTGTTTTTCCTGGAACCAATGAATCTGTTGATTCTATGTTGGAAAAATGGGCGCCTTTTGCTGATGAGTATGGGTTTATTCTTTTAGGTTATCATTGGCAAATAGGGGGTATTGGCTATGCTTTCTCGGATAAAGAACACTTTGCTGTTCTTGATATGCTTCGAGATGCACGATTGAATTCGCCTGTTGATCCAGATAAGGTTTTTCTTTTTGGTTATGAGCAAGGCGCTTCGGTTGCTTTTGATCTTGGATTGTCTCATCCTGATCAATTTGCAGGGGTTATTCCCATGAGCACCACTATTCTTGATATGTTCATTGAAAAGTATTGGCGTAACGGGCAATACTTGCCGTTTTATGTGGTTAATGGAGACAGATCAGGTGATACAAACCTAAAAACTCGACAGCTTTTTACGAACTGGATGCCACGCGGTTACCCTTCCATTTGGAGCCAGTATAAGGGGCGCGGAGTAGAGTTCTTTTCTGCAGAATTACCTTTTATTTGCGATTGGATGCGAGGCAAATCGAGGGTTTTCCCTATGAATCAATTAGGCTCAGATGGCGGTGGTTCTGTTTTGGGCAATGAATTTCAATCAACCCGCTTTTGCGATAATCAGTTTTATTGGATTGGTTCAGACACAATAAATGAAAATAGGCTAAATTACCCTCAAACTTGGAAGCAAAATCTTCAGCCAGCCAGTTTCTTTGCCAAATCGGATGTTGCTACCAATACTGTTACAATAAAAACATACGGTATGAAAAACTTCTATCTCTTGTTTGGTAAAAATTCCAAAGGTGAATCACAGATCGATTTTGATAAGCCTGTTTCGGTAACTTCTAATTTGATTTCCAAATGGAACGGGAAGGTCACTCCTTCTCTCGAAACCCTGATGGAAACTTTTCTCGAAACTGGTGATAGAAAAAATCATGTTTATGCTAAAGTGCTAATCAAACCGTAAATAAAAAAGGGGACTGTTAAACAGTCCCCTTAAACCAAATGAGTTTTAATTAAGCTTTGATTACAGACAAAATAGTGACGTCTTCATTTGGAACATCGCCGTGACCCATTTTGTTTCCGGTTTGTACACCTTCAATGGTATCAAGGACTTCCATTCCGGAGGTTACTTTGCCAAAAACGCAGTATCCTGCGCCATCGCCTGAATTCGCTTTGTCTAAAAACCCATTATCTTTAACATTAATAAAGAATTGGCTCGAAGCGCTATCAGGGTCAGGGGTGCGAGCCATTGCAATAGTGCCCCGAAGATTGGTAAGCCCATTGAAGGATTCGTTTTTAATGTTTCCTTTGGTTGCTTTTTGTTTCATACCGGGGTTAAAACCACCACCTTGGATCATGAATTTTTTAATGACCCGATGAAAAATGGTGCCATCAAAGAACTTGTCTTCCACATAAGATAAGAAGTTCTTTACGGTGATTGGGGCAGCTTTTTCATCTAGTTCGATTGTGAATTCGCCCTTTGATGTATTAACTTTGACACTTGGATTAGCCATGATATTTCTCTTTCTTAATGGGGGTTATTTAACACGAGTAATGGATTTGATGACTACATCTTTAGTTGGCACATCGCCAATTTGCCCTTGAATTGCCATTGTTTCAACTTTGCGAATTTTATCAACCACATCCATGCCATCAACGACCTTGCCAAACACGCAGTATTTTGGTTGGTCAAGTTTGGCATTGTCTACAGTGTTGATGAAAAATTGACTTGTTGCACTATCTAAGACATTGGTACGAGCCATTGCGATTGAACCACGAACATTGGATAGGCCATTACCTGATTCATTCTTGATGGGGGCTTTGGTTTTCTTTTGTTTCTTTTCGAAATCAGAAATCACTTTTGCATCTTGAAGGCCGGCTTCAAAACCGCCACCTTGTATCATGAAGTCTGCAATTACGCGGTGAAAAATAGTGCCATCGTAAAACTTTTCGTCCACATAAGAAAGAAAGTTTTTAACGCTGATTGGTGCTGCGCTATCGTTAAGTTCAACCTTGATATTACCAAGGGATGTTTCAATGTTAACGACAGTTCTTTTTTCTTGGGCAAATGCGCAGGAAGTGAAAGAAACTGATAAAGCTGCAAAAAGCGACATGGCTAAAGATAAACGCATAGCATAAACTCCTGATGAATGGTTAAAGATTGGGAAATAATATCATTTTTCTTAATTGTTGTCTTCCCTCAAATCGTAAAAGTTTAAAACGCCAAGTTTTTTTTACAGATGGTTGTGTTTTTTGCCATCCTTTTGCTAAACTTATCCTAGATACTTTTCGCTTTTGGAGAAAAGCAATTTTATGCTGCCACTTGATACAATCGAAAAACCAGTTCCGGGGAAAAGATTGCCCTCTTGGATGAAAAAGCAATTCCCTGTGGGTAATGAGAATTCTTTTACCCAATCTTTGCTGGATGAATTAAAACTTGAAACAGTCTGTGAAAATGCTCGTTGCCCAAATAGGGCAGAGTGCTATTCTAGAAAAACTGCAACATTTATGGTGCTTGGAAATGTATGCACCCGCCCCTGCGGTTTTTGTTCGGTCCCAAAGGGCGAACCTCTGCATGTGGAAGACGATGAACCCGATCGAGTTGCAGAAGCTGCATTTAGATTAGGATTGCGGTTTGTTGTCATAACTTCCGTTACTAGGGATGATCTCCCCGATGGAGGCGCTGATCATTTCCGCAAATGTATACTTGCAGTTAGAAAAAAGACTGGCGCCGCTGTCGAAGTTCTTACTCCAGATTTTCAAGGTGATATGGGTGCTGTTGATATAGTTCTTTCTGCAGATCCCGAGGTTTTTAATCACAACATGGAAACTGTTCCAAGGCTTTACAAAAAGGCGCGGGGCAGGGCGATCTATGAACGAAGCCTTGCTGTTCTCCATCATTCAAAAAAAACCAAGCCTCATATTGTCACCAAATCAAGTATCATGCTTGGCATGGGCGAAACCAACGATGAATTGATGGAAGTTTTTGCTGATCTTAGAACCGTTGATTGCGATACTCTTACCTTAGGGCAATATCTTTCTCCAACCTTGAAACATATGCCAATAGCTCGTTTTGTCCCACCTGAAGAATTTGATCACCTTGCAGTCCTTGCCCGTTCACTAGGCTTTAAAAAAGTTGTTGCAGGGCCCTTTGTTCGTTCCAGTTATCATGCAGATGAAATGGCTGAAGTAAATCTTCACCCTGTTAATACCCATTAAATTTTGAGATCAGTTGCCATGCCACAGGGGCTGTTCGTCAGTATGGATGGCTTGGATGGTTGTGGAAAATCAACTCAGGTCAAAAATTTGGCTGATAAGCTTGGTGCGTTAGGCATTAAAACAACAACATGTGTTGATCCCGGTGGTACTGAAATCGGGAAGATCCTGCGTGAAATTCTTTTGCACCATAAAACGCATATTGCAACCCGGTGCGAAGCTCTTTTATTTATGGCCAGCCGTGCCCAACTTGTTGATCAAGTTATCTTGCCTGCACTCGAAAAGGGCGAAGTTGTTATTTCTGATAGGTATCTATTTGCCAACATCGTGTATCAGGGATATGCAGGTGGTTTAAACCCGGATCAAATTTGGCAGACAGGCATGTTATCTACCTCTGGTTTAATTCCAGATATTACATTTCTACTTGATCTACCTGTTTCGGTTTCACGCCAAAGAGTTGGGAAACCCTCCGATCGAATGGAGCAACGGTCAGATGAGTATTTTGAGAAAGTAAGGCAGGGCTTTTTAACAGAAGCGCGGGTTGGCAGGCAAAAAATCAAAGTTCTTGATGCTTTACTTCCTGCAAGCATTGTTGGAGATTTGATATTTGCAGAAGTAAAAGATTTGCTCGAAATGAATAAGGTGTAACGAATCACTCATTAGGTAGAAAGATTTTCATTGTCCTGGAAAGATATCATAGGCCATGAAAGCCAAATTAAGTATTTAATCCATGCTTGGCAAACAAACCGGCTTGGTCAGGCGTACTTTTTTCATGGGCCTGATGGGGTTGGTAAACGAACCCTTGCCATAGAGTTTGGTAAGGCCCTTTTATGTCAATCCAATAGCACTTATGAAGCATGTGGGGTATGCGCTTCCTGTAAATTAGTTGAAGCGGAGAATCATCCAGATTTGCAAACGAATGGCTGCCCCAAGGATGTGCACGAGTTCCCCCGTGAACTAATGAAAGAAATTTGCGAAGGCTTTTTTCTTAAGGCTTCTCGAGGTGGTGCAAAGGTGCTGGTGATTGATGATTGTGATCTTTTAAATGAAGAATCTGGGAATATTTTTCTAAAATCATTGGAAGAGCCGCCTCCACATTCCATCATATTTTTGATTGGAACAAGCGTAGAGCGCCAGCTAGAAACAATTCTTTCCCGCTGCCAAAAATTGGCCTTCCACGGGCTGAACCAAAGTGAAATTGCAAAGGTGTTTGCGATCAATCAAATTGAAGGTAGTTTTGATTTAAACAAAATTACGAGTGCTTGTGGTGGGTCTGTTTCCCAAGCGATCATGCTGACTAATCCTGAGTTTTCTCAAGTAGAAGATTCTTTTTTTGCTGAAATAGTTATGCCAATACCCGATCCCGTGAAGCTCGTTAAAATGATATTGGATTTTATTGAGGGTGCAGGAAAAGAAACTTCTGTGCAAAGAGTTAGGGCAAGATGGTTGGTCCACGGAACGCTTTCCTGGCTTCGAGGTCAGATAATATTGAAAAGCAATACGGATGATTTGAAACAGCGCCCTCGGTTCCAATTGCTTGAAACAGTCAGCATCGAAAAAGTTTTGGCAATGCTGGAAGTTTGTTTTCAGGCAGAATATCAAATTCAAAGAAGAGTCCAACTTAGCCTTACGATTCAGTGGTGGGTTGATGGCTTGATTTGGGCTGATTCTTTAGCAGATTTTGATGCCCATGTTGGTGCGCTCTAATCAAATTTCAATTAAATGCGTTGTTGATTCTTGCCAGTTGCGAAATAGCTCGATGTTTGTTTCCAACAATTGTTGGCAATGCCCCAAGAAAGAGTTCTTCATTAATTCATTTTGAAGAAGTTGATTTCCCTTTTGGTTTTTCAAGGAATTGTCGATGAGAGTTATCTGTTCTATATGAAAATACAAATCATTAATTGCGCCTAAAATTGCTTGGCCTTTTTTAAGTGTTGCATAAAGAGCATGCGATTTTTCAATAGGGATTGCGTCCCCAATGATTTCCAATCCATAACGAAGAAACTTGATTTTAAGTCGGAATGAATGTAATTCTTCTTTGGAATAAGCAATTGTGTTGATGCTGTTTTTGAAATCATCAACTATTTTCATAAGGCTTAACTTCGACCACTCAAAAAAACTAATCAATGCGGGTTCAATATCCGTTGTAAATAATTTGGATCTGGTTTTTAAAAGGCGAGATGCAAGTTTATCGGCTTTTGCCCTCATGAATATTATTGCTTCTTTTTCAAATCTATTTCGGTTAGCCCAGATAACGCCTTGCAAAAACAGTTCCTTATTTTCTAAAGTTGATTCATTATTAAATGTTTTGCAAGCATTGTAAAAAACATCCCAGTTTCGCATCGGCCCGAAATGATCCATCAGATTTTTTGTTCGAACTAGCGTTTTTATCAATAACTTTTTTGGAGCTACTTGTTTGAATAATTTGATTGCACTAATCAAGCGCCTGCTTCCAACCCTTATTTTATGCACCATAGTCGGTGATAAAGTGTTAGTTTTGTTCTGCTTGCGTAATACTTTTTCAAGAGATTGAAGTCGCTTTATCAAAATGGTTTTATAACCATCGCTTAGTTTTGTCACGTGGTTTATTTCAGGCTGCCAGGGAGTATTTGGTTGCTTTATTGTCATGATTTAAAGAGGGGCTTATTGGTTTCTGTATGTTCATTAGGGTTCATGAAATATTGATTATCTATTCCGAGGTCTTCCTGCATTAAAATAGATTTTATTACCAAAGCGGTTGCAGGAGAAGTTTGCAATCCTTGGCGAAAATGTCCGGTTGCGAAATATAAATTATCGGATCGCGGTGATTTTCCTATTAGGGGTGAACTTTTGTTGGAACCGGGTCGCAAGCCTGACCAGTGGTCAATTATTTTTGCATTTGTAAATTCTGGAATTAGGTCGCAGGCTATTTTTAAAAGATGTTCCTTCCCCTCTAAAGTTGTGCCCCCATTAAATCCCACCTCTTCTTCTGTTGAACCAACTAATACCAAGCCTTCTCCTCTCGGAACGATGTAGTGTTTGTCTTTAAGGATTATTTCTTTTAAGGGAACCGCTGATTGCAATAAAAGCATTTGTCCCCTGACAGGGAATATTTTTGTTTCAATTCCTTCGTGTTTTAAAAAATCGCCTGACCACGGTCCTGCCGTGATAATGAATTGGTCTGCTGTGAAAATACCGGTTTCTGATTCTAAGCCTAAAACTCGATTACCTTTTTTCATTATGCCTGTTATTTTGCAATCATTGTAAAATCGAACGCCCAGTAGTTTGCAACCTTCCGCTAATGCTTTTAAATGCCTTGGATTTCTAATTTGTGCCATTTCTGGGAAATAGGTGGTTTTGCAATCTCTTGGATAAAGGTGCGGATTAAAAGTTTTTAGATCGAGTGAGTTTATTCTTTCAAAAAGGATTTGTTCCTTAGACCAAGCTAATTCTATTGATTCTTCATAATTCGGAGTTAGTTCTAGGCCACCACATTTTAAGTAGCCATTGTTAATGTTGGTAAATTCTAGAAGTTCGAGTGATAAAGCCGGAAAATTTGCAGAGCTTTTTGCCCTTAACCAATCAATTGGGTTTGCTGCCAGATTTGGGTTACCTGGTGGAATAATGCCAGCTCCTGCCCAAGATGCTTTGCGGTAGGGTAAAAACTGATCTATCAAGCTGACCTTGATGTTGTTTTTGGCAAGCTCATAGGCGGTATTAAGCCCAATGACTCCCGCACCAACAATTATTACATCTTGTGATTCCATATTGTTTTTATAGGGAAATAACCCGTATGTTTCCGAACGATTATTGAGTAAAATCCGAGTATCCCTAAAATAATATTTTACATAATATCGATTGGATGGAATCTGTGGCTTTTGATTTGCATACCCTAGAACTGTTGCAGTTCCCAAAAATCCGAGAAATGGCAGCATCCTACTGCTTTACATCATTGGGAAAAGAACGTGCTTCTCAGATGAATAGGGTTGATAGCTTTGATGTTTTGCGTGATGAAATCCTTCTTGTGACGGAGATGGTTAAAAGTCTTTCGCTTGACCAAACACCACCTTTTGCTGGGTTGTCAGATATTCGCTTATTGGTGAGGCGTGCATCCATTGGTTCGCAACTTACGGCAGAACAGCTTCTTCAGGTTTCAGATGCGTTGGTATGTACAGGGCATATGTATCGTTATCGAATGCGATTGCATGAAACGCTTATGACTTTATCTGAATTGCTGGCCCCGGTCGATGATTTTAGTCTTACCGCAAAAATGATCCAAGGTTGCATTGATCCAAGGGGGCAGGTTTTGGATATGGCGAGTCCAGAACTTGGTGCGGTTCGTTTGAAAATTTCTGTAATTGAAGAAGCAATACAAGTTCAGATCCGAAAAATAATTTCAGACCCTGAGATCAAAAAAATCCTGCGCTATCCAAATGCAACTTTTAGTGGCGATCATTGTGTTTTGCCGATTCCTGCTAATCATCGGATGAAAATTCAGGGGGTGGTTCATCGTACCAGCAGCACCGGGGATACGCTTTATATCGAACCCGCCCGAGTTGCAAAGCTTAGTTCGGAACGATCTATTCTAAAGGCCGAAGAACTTCGAGAAATAGGGAAGATTTTACGAAGGCTTAGCTTGGAAGTTGGGAAAAACTCTATCACAATTACTTCTTCTCTCGAGATTCTTGCCCATCTTGATTTAGTTTATGGCAAAGCTAAATTTAGCAATGCTTTTTCCATGGTTCCTCCGATCATTGATAAAGGGTCTCTGCTGTTACTTAAACAAGCACGCCATCCTCTTGTTGAAGATTTGCTGAATAAGCAAAGTTTTTTGCAGAGTTTCACCGCTGGACCTAAAAAAATTGTTCCCATTGATGTTACATTGGGGAGTGATTACAGAATGTTGGTGATCACTGGGCCAAATACAGGTGGTAAGACCATCTCATTAAAAACAGTGGGCCTTTTGACAGTAATGGCATTGTCCGGAATGCATATCCCGGCTTTTGATGGATGCATTATTCCCAAACTGGATAATGTATATGCAGACATCGGAGACGAGCAAAGTATTGAGCAATCCTTGAGTACGTTCAGTTCTCATATATCCCGAATTTCCGAGATATTTAAAAACGTTGGGGAAAAAAGCCTTGTGTTATTAGATGAAATGGGAGCAGGCACCGATCCAATCGAGGGGGCGGCCTTGGGGCGTGCAATCCTTGATGGGTTGGGAGAGAAAAATTGTCTTGGTATGGTCACCACCCACCTTGGTGATTTGAAATCTTACGCCCTTGATCATGATTTTGCCCAAAATGCCGCTGTTGAATTTGATTTGGAAACATTGCGCCCAACCTATAGATTGCTGACTGGCAGGTTTGGAAAAAGTAATGCATTGAAGATTGCCAAGCGTCTTAATTTTCCCATTGAACTTTTAAGAAAAGCACATCGGCATCTTAAAAAGAAACGCAAAGGTCGAAAGTTGTTGAAGCTACAGAGGGAGAAACAGGATATTTCTATTGAGCATTCCCTGGTTTTGCAGGCTGAAGTTGAGGCTCGTAAGCAAGATATTTTAATTAAACAACAAGAAGCTGCAAAACAACGCGAGATTGATAAAGCCAAGGCATTGTCTGATTTTCGTTTACAGTTGAAAGCTGGAGATATCGTATTGGTGCAAAGGTTCGATAAGCAAGGTCGTATCGTTCGGATTGATCAAAAAAAGGGCCAGGCGAAAATAAACATAGGTTTGGGAGAATGGGAAATTCCTATTGGGGAAATATTTCCAATTGTACAAAATGATTAAGATTCATCAGTTAATAAGTTAATCAATTCTTAAGTTTCGTTTTTGATGATTAAGTAATCTTCAATTTGCTTATATCCAATTAGATTTAGCATTTCAGGCTTAACTTTTGCAAGAAAACTTAGCATTATTCCTACAGTCAATCCCTCCACAATCGCCAGTGGGAGATGAATCATGCAAGTGATAAATATGATTGGTTCCAGATTTGGAACAGCACAAACCAGCATGATTGAAGTATGTAAAAGTATTGTAAAAAGAACTCCAAGTAAGCCGATAAAAAAACCTAGGGCAAACATCATTCCATTTCTTGATTTGAAAAAAATCCAAGTTGTAATCATAGAAATAATCATGAAGCCAACGATCGATATGGGGGAAGTCAAAAACAATAATACATGTTTAATAATTTCAGATTTTTCATCATATTTGAATTGCCAAGCGAGCATAAGAATTCCTGCAGTGACTGCAAAAATACTGGCACTGATTAAGAAAAAACAAAGGATCAATTGGGTTGAAGGTTTGCCTTGGATGAGCGGCTTTTGAATGATTTTTGCAAATGGGTTCATCAATAGGGCAGGGATGGTCATGATGCAAATATTGAGCCCTAGGGATAGGAAACCGCCATGGGCGAAAAGCAGCGATTGCAAAAATAAAGCTGGAGCGATGGCAAGGACAGCACGCTGCCCTAGGATTACGCCAATAAGGCCGTTAAGAAGGAGGTGGGTTTTAGGCCCACCCGGGACTTGGATCGGAAATAAGCTCGTCAGAAAAAACACCGCGGTCAGTAAAGATATTTTTGGGATTTCGTCGTTAGAGAGGTTTCGACTTCCCAAAAGCAGTAAAAGGAGTGCGATGCACCAGCCCGTTATAATTCCAGGGCCTTGGATTAATCCATCAGGCAAGTGTACGCCAAATATAGGTTCGAAAAAATACATTAGTATTGATCAGGGGGTTGGCAATGGATTGACAAAATACCAAAAAGTGCTTCGTTGCTTGATTGCGCTTGTTGTATTGTTTTTTATTATTTCTGATTCTTTAGCTTCTGTAGTGATGGCCCACCAACCCGATTCTGGCGCAGAAAATGTTACCATTCCATCATCCTCTGCTTTTGCAGTAAAAGTAATGAGTTCATTTGGGGGCAGATTTTTGGGTGGGACTGGATTCCATTTCTCCATTTCAAACATCCAGCCATTAGGGGGCGCTAGTTTTTTTCTTGCCTGCTCATTTATTTGAAATCGAGCAACCATGCCTGGTAAGAGGCCATATGGTCTTGAAAGTGGCATTAGCTCAAACTCAGTTCTTGGCCCTGCATCCCAATTGTTTTGCGTTTGCACATGCACCACAACCTTGATGGTGTCTTGAATATATATTTTTTCTGTCGCGACCCAAACTGGTTGAGATTTTGCAGTAACAATGTAGTCGCCCCTTTGTTCCACTTTGAAATCGCCTTTGAAATAAAGGGTTTCTTTGTCAGCTATTTTTTCTTTAGCGAGGTTGAATCGATTAGTGATATCGATTGATTGGCCTTTGGGGTTAATAATGATTACTTTTTCAGGTTTAAGGGCATCTTCTAATTCACATTCAAAGGGATGTCCAAATTTGAAATTTAGAACCACAATGTCATCTTTTTGAAGGGCGGTTTTTTCTGGTAATAAAATGTGAAAATGCGCAAAAGAGTAAGTTGCCAAAAATAGTGATACAAACAACGAAAGAATCCTGTGCATTTTTATGCCCTCATTAAAATACCTATAATCAATAGAGTGTAGTAAGAAATTGCTTTGGATTCATGTAATTAATTTTCAGATTTCATCTTGATAAAATATCCTAGGTGTTCTTTGAAGAACTCACTAAGTTTTGGCAAGGTGAAGTCTTCAGGCTTGCGGAATTTTAAAACAATGACATCCATTTCATTGTGATGCTCGATTAATTCTTGCTCAAAACCAATTCCTTTTGCCATATCTAGATTAACTTTACCGCTAGGTCCGGAAAGTCTTACTTCTAAAAATTCGTTTCCTTTGGTTTTGACCATCATCCAACTATGAGTAACACCTTTTATTCGGAATGTAACGCAGTCTCTATTATCCCATTGTGTTTCGAGGTTTTTACCTGATTTGCCTGCACAATCGAGTATGTCTTGCAAAATATTTCTGTCCCAGTAAAGCTTTTTACCAATTGGGAATCCCTTCTCCCCGAGATGCCATTTGTCTCCATGAAGTTTCCAGGGCATAAGATCTTCAGGTTTTAGCGACAAACGCTTTATATGATCAAGGTGTGCTGCTGTTGCTGAATCAATAAAGCTTTTAAATTCATCGTTCTGGATTTCTGAAAGGCGATGCACCAAAATGGTGATTTGTTGCCAAGGAGATTTTTTCAAGTTCCCAACCCGAACTCTTGATTCATTGCCATATATTTCAAGGCCTTCGGTGTTGTTTAAAGTTGGAATATCCAGACTGGAGTTTAGTTCATCTTCATTGAAAGAGTTTTTTGGGACCCTGAAAACCAGTCGTAAAAGCCACTCGTGTCCGGTAAGGGCATGGCAAAACCATGTCGCGGGTTTTCCCGTAGCGGTAAATTCAACAACACTTCGTTCAGTCCAATCTGCTGGTGCAAGAGCTTTTTTTGTTTGCAGCAGTTTATCTAGAAACTCCAGCGCCTTGCCTTCCCATCTACAAGGTTTGCCATCGAGTGTAATACGATTGGTAGTGTGCCAATTTTTGCCATCGGCTTCCCAAGGCATTTTGACATCACCGCCAAGATCCTTGATGTTGATGGATTTTTCCTTGGCGGAAAGTTCTTTTAACGGATTATGTGGGATGCGCTCAATCTTAGGGCCAGCATTTAAAACGGGTAATAAAGCTACTGCGGTGTGAGATAATCCATAGGGTTTTATGGGCATATCAGAGGGATTAAGCTTTTCCCAAGTTGCAGTGACAATGGCTTCGGGTGTACCTTGAGCGACGACCAAGCCACCTTCCGGGCCCGCCTCAGGACCAAGATCTATGATCCAATCCGAACTTTTAATCACATCAAGATTATGTTCAACCACGACCACGGTGTTGCCCAAATCAACCAAACGGTGAAGGACTTCCAAAAGTTTTCTAACATCGTCGAAATGAAGCCCGGTGGTGGGTTCATCGAGAATGTAAATTGTTTTACCCGTATTGGGCCGTGCAAGTTCTGCAGCAAGTTTAACGCGCTGGGCTTCTCCGCCTGAAAGTGTGGGAGCAGATTGTCCAAGTGCCATATAACCCAATCCAACATCATCTAGGGTCTGAAGTATTTGTCGGATTTTCGGTTGGTTTTCGAACAACGCAACAGCATCGCTAATGCGCATTTCCAGCACATCTGCGATAGATTTCCCCTTGTACAATACAGCTAAGGTTTCTGGGTTGTAGCGCTTGCCTTTGCAGATGTCGCATTCGAGCCAAACATCTGGTAGGAAGTGCATTTCGATGCATTTTTGCCCATTTCCTTCACAAGCATCGCACCTACCCCCCGGTTTATTAAAGCTGAATCTTCGAGGTTGATAGCCCCTGATTTTGGATTCTGGAAGCTTGCTGAATAATTCGCGCAGGTGGTCGAAAACGCCAGTATAAGTTGCTGGGTTTGATTGGGGGGAATTCCCAAGCTGATCCTGATCGACATTGATCACCTTATCAACATTTTCCAGCCCCAAAATATCATCATGGGCAGTTGCTGGCGTTTTAGCTCGGTGCAATCTTCGGGCAAGCGTTTGATAAAGAACTTCATTGATGAGCGAACTTTTTCCGGAACCACTGACACCTGTAACAGAAATCAACGCACCAAGCGGTATCCATACATCAATGTTTTTAAGATTGTTTTGCCTAGCCCCACGAATGCAAAGTGTTCCAGAAGGTTGGTATATACCAGCCTTATTAGAGGATAACCTTCTCTTGGTTGGAACAGGAATGGCTTTTTTCCCTGATAGGTATTGACCAGTAAGGGAAGCAGTAGACTTAAGAACCTGTGCTGGGGTTCCGCTTGCGGTAATAGCGCCACCCATGCTGCCCGCACCAGGGCCGAAGTCGAGAAGGTAATCTGCAGAACCAATTACTTCCCTATCATGCTCTACCATGATCAAGGTGTTGCCCAGATCGCGAAGTTTTTGCAAAGCTTTTAAAAGACGTTGATTATCGCGGGGATGTAATCCAATCGTGGGTTCATCAAGAACATAAAGAACCCCAGTGAGTCCGCTTCCTACTTGGCTGGCGAGTCGAATTCTTTGCGATTCCCCCCCTGAAAGCGTAGGCCCCGATCTATCTAAAGTCACATAATCCAATCCAACGTCCACCAGTAACTGTAACCTCCCTACGATTTCACGAACCAATTCGCCTGCAATTTTTTTCTGGGAGGCATTAAGTGTCAACCCTTTGAAATAGCTCAGTCCTAACCTTAATGTTGAAGATTCTAATTCGCCTATTGTTAGTGATGGCAACCCTTTACCGAAATGCAATTTGCATGCGGAAGCATCATCGCGAAGTCTGGAACCCCTGCAAGTTCCACAGGCTACATCGCTGACAAGGCTATCGAGCTTGGCTCGATAAAAGGCGCTAACCCTAGATGCTTCTTCAAGTGCGGGGAAGAGCCCTTTGTATTGGAAAAGTACCTTGGAATTGTTTTTAGGTGAAGAAGGAACCGTAGCTTCAATCCAGTCTTCATTGGAACCATGAAACATGAATCGTTGCTGTGTGGGCGTAAGCCGATCAAACGGCGTATCAAGATTAAATCCACCTGCAGTGGCAATGGCCTGCGCAAACGGTAGGAAGCCATCATTTGCTTCAAGGTCAGGCCATGCAGAAAGAGCCCCTTTGCGTAAAGTAAGGGATGGATTTCGCACAAGCAAGGCAGGGTTTGCGCCCTGTTGTTTCCCAAGGCCTTCGCATACCGGGCACCAGCCTAAGGGGCTGTTAAAAGAGAAATGATGTGGGTTAAGCGGCTCAAAGCCCCGATTGCATTTGTTACATGAAAAATGCTGGCTATACTTATCGATCTTCCAATTTTCTTCTGCAAATTGATCATCAACATGAGCAATGTGAAGCATGCCTTTGCCTAAGCCCAAGCCTGATTCAACCGCATCACAAATTCTAGTTCGCATTCCTGATTTAATAACCAATCTATCCACTACAACTTCAACATTATGTTTTCTGCGATGGTCGATTTCAGGAAGGTTTTCAAGGGTGTAAAGCTTGCCATCAATTCGAACCCGTAGATAACCCGCACTGCGGATTTCGTTGAAAATATCTTCGAAAGAATCTTGACCTTTTCTCTCGATGGGCGCCATCAGGTAAATCTTTGAACCCTCTTCCATCGATTCTATCTTGGCAATAATTTCATCGGATGTCTGGGTGCCAACAGGGATGTTGCATTTGGGGCAATGAGGCTCACCCAGTCTGCAAAAGAGAATACGAAGATAATCATGAATTTCAGTAATGGTCCCAATGGTGGAGCGGGGGCTCTTGCTGTTGTTTTTTTGTTCGATAGCAATTGCAGGAGATAGCCCTGTAACATGCTCAACCCTGGGCTTTTGCATTTGACCAAGAAATTGTCTGGCGTATGCAGAAAGCGATTCGATGTATCTGCGCTGTCCCTCAGCGTAAATGGTATCCATAGCGAGAGAGCTTTTGCCCGACCCGCTGGGGCCTGAGCAAACCGTCATTTTATCTCTTGGAATAGAAACACTGACATTTTTAAGGTTATGCTGTTGCGCGCCAGCGACCTCGATGAACTTCAAAGGTTGCTGTGCGCCTTTTTTCTTCAGGTCGGATTTTCCTGCCTTTAGTCCTTTGGATTTAGGGTGAAGGTGATCCTTTAAAGCACTTCCAGTATGCGAGATTTTGCATTTTTGTAAGTCGTCGGGGGTTCCTGCAAATAGGATTTCTCCACCGCCTTTGCCACCTTCAGGCCCAAGGTCGATTATCCAATCAGCCGTCTTGATAACATCAAGATTATGCTCGATGACTAGGACCGTGTTGCCTGCATCAACAAATCCGTGAAGCACCTGCAAGAGTTTTCGAATGTCTTCAAAATGAAGCCCAGTCGTAGGCTCATCAAGAAGATAAAGTGTTTTGCCTGTGGATCTTTTGCAAAGTTCCTTGGCAAGTTTGATTCTCTGCGCCTCACCACCTGAAAGAGTGGGTGCAGGTTGTCCAAGCTTCATGTAATCAAGGCCGACATCGTGCAGGGTTTTAAGCATGCTGTGAATTTTTGGAATATTTTGGAAGTGCTCTACTGCTTGCTGGATGTCCATTTCCAGCACTTCTTGGATGTTTTTTTCTTTGAAGCGTACTTGAAGAGTTTCCCTATTGAACCGCTTGCTTTCGCAAACAGGGCAGGGGACCCAGACATCAGCGAGGAAATCCATTTCAAGACGGTTACTACCATTTCCTTCGCAAGCTTCGCATCTGCCGCCAGGCCTGTTGAAACTAAAGCGACCTTTCTGGTACCCACGAATCTTTGCTTCGGGTAACTCTGCGAAAAGTGCTCTTATTTCGTCAAACACCTTGATATAAGTTGCAGGATTTGAACGTGGAGTTCTACCAATTGCGGTTTGATCAATGTTGATTACTTTATCGATGTGCTGGTAGCCTTTGATTGAATCATGCTCGCCCGGGGGCATCTTAGAAGCATGAATCACTTCGTCAGAATCATCTTGAGCTTCTGCATCGGGATCTGAATTTGTAGCCTTGTTAAGAAGAACAGAAAGCCCGCGCCTGAGAATATCGTTAACCAAAGAGCTTTTGCCAGAGCCGCTGGCCCCTGTAACGCAAATGAACTTACCAAGAGGGAATTCTGCGTTAATGTTTTTAAGGTTGTGATGCTTTGCGCCAGTTACGGTGATGACTTTAGAGTTTCCGCTGCGTCTGTTGGGCGGGCCATCGATGGTGATTTTGCCAGAAAGATATTTGCCAGTTAGGCTGTTTTTGTTTGCTACGATTTCATCATAGGAACCTGTTGCGACAACTTCGCCACCACGGATACCAGGCCCTGGGCCGAAGTCGACAATAAAATCAGCAGCCCGCATGGTATCTTCATCATGCTCGACCACGATAACGGTATTACCAAAATCGCGGAGTCGTTTTAGGCTTTCGATGAGCCGTTCGTTGTCTCTGGGATGCAATCCAATGCTGGGCTCATCAAGGATATAAAGAACGCCTACAAGGCCGCAGCCAATTTGGCCTGCTAATCTTATGCGCTGTGCCTCGCCGCCAGAAAGCGTGGGTGCAGAGCGTTCAAGTGAAAGATAATGAAGCCCGAGATTTAAAAGAAAGCCAACCCTTCCACGAAGCTCTTTCAGTACTTCATCAGCAATGAGAGCGTGAATGGGGGAGATTTTTTTTGCGAGGACGCCATTGATTGGATCAAGCCATTCAGCCAGTTCTGAAACAGGAAGAGAACAAAGATCGACAAGAGACTTGCCTGCAATTTTCACAAAGCGTGCCTGAGGGTTTAAGCGTTGGCCATGGCACGCAGAGCATTTCATAACGCGCATGTATTTTTCGAGTTGATACTTTCTAGGACCTGCAGCAGTTTTCTTGAAGCTTACCTGTAGCTGGGGCACAACTCCCTCCCAGATGCCACCATGCTTCCAAACCCCACCCCCACGCATCTTCCATTCGTAAACGATATGAGTATCGCCGCTACCAAAGAGAAGCCAATCCTGATGTTGCTTAGGTAAATCTTTCCAAGCAGCTTTGGGGTCGATGCCAAGGGTGTTAGCTACCCCAGCATAGATATGTCTGCGCCAGCGACCCATGGCTTGAATTTTTCCGAGAATTGCAATCGCACCCTGACTAAAGCTAAGGGAAGGGTCAGGCACCATCAAATCGGGATCAAAACTATAGGAAATACCCAGGCCATCACATTGCATGCACATACCATGAGGGCTATTAAAGCTGAATAACTGGGGGGAAGGGGGCTCCACACTTTTATTGCATTGCAAACAAGCGTAATGTGAAGAAAGCAAAATGTCGTCGTAGGTGCCATCTTCTTTTTCGATAGCAACAATAAGAGAGCCTTTGGATTGTTGAAGAGCTTGTTCAACCGCTTCTGCGAGCCTGGAGCGCAAGTCATCATCAATTTTCAGCCTGTCGATAACTACTTCAATATCGTGTTTGATTTTGCGATCAAGCTTGATGTCTTCCCCCAACCGAAATACTTTCTTATCAGCTCTGGCACGAACAAACCCTTTGCGTTGAAGATCTTCGAAAAGATCTTTGTATTCTCCTTTTTGGCCCCTAATCAAGGGAGCAAGAACTAGAAATTTAGTCCCTTTGGGCAGGACTAAAATTTGCGCTAGAATTTGTTCTCTGGATTGGGCTGTGATGGGGTTGCCACAATCAGGGCAATGACCAAGTCCAATCCTGGCAAAAAGAACGCGAAGGTAATCATGAATCTCTGTGATGGTGCCAACAGTGCTTCTGGGATTTCTGCCTGCGGATTTTTGCTGAATGCTGATCGTGGGTGATAAGCCCGAAAGGAAATCGACATCAGGTTTTTGGAGTTGGCCTAGAAATTGCCTTGCATAGCTAGATAAAGATTCAACGTAACGTCTTTGGCCTTCAGCGTATAGGGTGTCAAACGCAAGGGAACTTTTTCCCGATCCACTTACCCCCGTAAATACGATTAATTGGTTTCTTGGGAGAACCAAACTGATATCGCGCAGGTTGTGTTCTCGTGCCCCTCGAACCACAATCGATTGAGTATCTTCAGCTTTCATAATTCCCACTAACCTTGGATGTTTACCGTAGTTCGGTTGTCGCATTGCAGATAGAATTAATTATAAGAGAAACCTGTGGGGTAATTCCCAATTAAGGGTTAACAATTGACAAAATGGATGACACCGCTATAGCAGAGGCTGTTTAAATCTTCAAAAAGATGAGATTATCGGGAACCCTAAGAAAACTTGGGTAAAAGCCTAATTAAGGGAACCTTTTGCAACAAATTGCGTCTAACTAACTAGGGTTAAAGTGAATTCCTTAGATGACCACACTCTGATTCGACTGGTGCTTGAAGGTAATACTTCGGCCTTTGATGTCATCGTAAGGCGTTACAATACAAAGGTTTACAGCTTGGCGTATCGGCTTTTGAACAGTGTTGAAGATGCCGAAGATGTGGCCCAAGATACTTTTTCGCAAGCATTTAAAGGATTGGGTAGTTTTCGGGGGACCTCGAAATTTTATACTTGGCTTTTTAGGATTACTTACAACCTTGCGATTAGTCAAAGACGGAAACGCAAGCCCGCCTTATCCTTAAATAGTCAGACCGATAGCCAGGGTGAGATAACTTTGCCCTCAGATGACGCGAGTCCCATGAAAAACATGGAAGATGAAGAGGGTAAAACCTTGATGGATAAGGCCTTAGGGTTGCTTTCGCTGGATCATAGGGCAGGGTTGGTGTTAAAGGAAATAGAAGGTTTTTCCTACGAAGAGATTGCTTTGTCGCTTGGTGTGCCGGTAGGAACGGTAAGAAGCCGTTTACATAGGGCTAGGCTAGAATTAAGGGCGATCTTGGAAAAGCTAGACAAGGAAAGAGCTGATTTATGAAAAAACACGAACTGAAATTGCTGACTGCATTTGTTGATGGCGAACTTCCTTCAAGCATGCAGAATGAAGCAAATGAGCTGTTGCAAAATTCAGCAGAGGCTCGAGAATTGCTGCGCTTATTGAAACAAGATGCCTTAATGATTCGTAATCAGGTTCCAATGGAATGCAGTTATGATTTAACACAAAAAATCCTTAATAATATCAAGGTTAGGCCGTTGTCTCGAATTGCTCATTTAAATAAGCGCGATGATCTGATGATGAAGCCTTGGTTCTCGCTAGTTGCGGTGGCTACGATTCTTGCTGTTACCACTTTTATATCTTTTTACGCAGTTAATACTTTTCTAGCTATGCAGGAAAACGGACAAAGAAAAGGGCAGTTGGCTCGTTCCTTAAACCAAAATGTTGAAAATGACAAGAATGCGCAAGCAGATAATTCAGAAGCCCTCGAGAAGGCTTCACAAATTGCAATGCAAGAAAAGCAAAATTTGCTTCCTGTACCTCCTGAACTAAATAAAGAGAATGATAAATCTGCAAAGATGCGCCCTCTTGTAGGGCAAAAAAACAAATCCCCTGACATAGCATCAAAAGGTAAAGAATTGCTTGCAGCACCTGCAAATGAAACTTTTAATTTGATCAAGGTGGATGCGCCTTTACCATGGGTTCTGCGCAAAAAAGATGTTGATGGTGAAGTATCTGGCAGGGTGCTTTCAAAAGTTATCAGTCATGATGCGCGTTTGAAAATCGAGCTTTCGTGCAAGGATAATGCTGCTGCATTTGCTCAACTTAAAATGAATTTAAACAAGATGGGATATTTTGTTTATTCGGATGTCAGCACTCTAATGCGTTTAAAAAACAAAAATGATAAGTCGCCCGTTAATTACATGATTTACCTTGAGAACGCTAATGTTAACGATCTAGCGCAGTTGTTGGGGCAAGAAAAGCCCACGCCAGCCAAGGATGTTGCTAAAGTTACCTCAACGAGTTCTTTCTGGGAGGCTTTAGTCGTCTCAAAATTATCTTCAAATGACCGTAAAACCATGAAATCTGTTTTGGGCTTTGAGCCAACAGAGCAGGGCGGTTCTTCCCTCAACACCACTGCTAAACCTGCCAACGAATCAAATGAACCAACCAAAGGAGGCTCTTTG
The DNA here is from genome assembly GCA_945897965.1 of Candidatus Kuenenia stuttgartensis. Taxonomy (GTDB): domain Bacteria; phylum Planctomycetota; class Planctomycetia; order Gemmatales; family Gemmataceae; genus UBA969. The sequence continues at coordinate 45,947 of CAMDHK010000005.1, forward strand.
CAATCATTGAAAAAGAATAAGAGTCCAGCCTTGGCGGTATCTTTCACTCCAACACAAAATCTGGTCAATAGCCCTGAAGTAAAGCAATATCTCGAAACTGTCAAATCCAGTAATCAGTCCGGTATTAAAGTGCTTTTAGTTTTAAGAACAGAAAACTAAGGCATAGCACTGCTGATTCTTGTGGGTTGATTGCTAAATAGTAGGGGCAGCACTTTTTTATTCATGTATGGTTGGCCATATGCGCCATAGTGACCACCGTTATTCCCAATCAAAGCATCTTCAGTTTTCCAAGCATATTGCTTCAGTTTTGTTGCAACTAATAGTTCTTCTTCCCGGTTTCTTGTTGCTGGGATAAAGCCATATCTTCCCGCTGCATTCTGAGTTTTTCTGAGATCAGCCGTTTTTGTGAATTTTAAAATTGGTCCAAGAATGAAGGTGTCCTCATGGCTGTAAAAAACATGAACACTATCTTTTACTGATACAATAGCAGGAATAATTGGGTAATCCTTGGATACTGAAGGCGCTAAAAGAATTAGCCTTTCGATGGTATTTTCGTTCAGCAGTGAAACGCCAGCAAGTGCAACGGAAGTTCCTGCACTATGGGCGAGAATGTTGATTTCAGCATCAGGATATTGTTTTTGAATGATCCGAATCGAACTAGCGAGCTTTTCGCCATGTTCTGAAATATGCGACAGATCTGTTTGATCTGCAACAATTCTTAAATACCCGTGGGACCAATGGAAACGCTGTAGCTCCATGTTTGGGGGCAAAAGATCGAGTGATTTTTCCAAAACTTTAGCGACTGCTTGGAAATCGCCTGCACCTTCCAATAGGATCAGAAATTTCTTTTTAGCGGGCATACCAAAAGAAACTTGTGAACATAGTGCTGTTAGCCCAAGGGAGAGAATATTTCGACGGCTAAGCATGGTAAAAAAACCTCATACTGGGATGTCTTTTATTTAATCGCTTTTATTGGGTGTTTACCTTAGTTTTAAAAGTGGTTTAACCGCTATAAGTTTAGATCCGACACTAATGCATCGCTAAATGTTTAGCTATATTGCCCAATTTTTTGAAAGATGGGCGAACTGGGAAGACAGTTGTCATTTGTTTTTTTCAATCTCTCCTATGCCTTAACTCGTCTTAATTTTAGAACCAATACTAATTAAATTTCATGGGTGTATCATGTTAAACAAATTTGCAATCATTCTCGGCTTAGCAGCTCTATTAAATCCATCTGTTTTATTAGCAAGGGGCCTTTTGATTCCAGAAGACAAAAAAAGCGCACCACTGATTCTTATCAAACAAATTGTTGATTTTAAAATTGAAGATCAAATTGCGGAAACCATGGTTGAGCAGGTTTTTTACAACCACAGTGATAGGCCTTTGGAAGCCACCTATATATTTCCCGTCCCTAAAGGTGCTTCTGTGAACAAATTCACCATGTGGGTGGATGGCAAAGAAACCAAAGGTGAATTATTGGAAGCCGATAAAGCCCGCGAAATTTATACAAGCATCGTCCGAAGAATCCAAGATCCAGGATTACTCGAATATATGGAAAATAACCTTATAAGAATGAGGGTTTTTCCAGTGCCTGCCCGGGGTAATCAGCGTGTTGCGGTTTCCTATACTTCTGTCGTCCCCAAGGAGGGCGACATTATGGAGTTTATTTTTCCGTTAAAAGGTGAAATGCGGTCCAATCAGGTCGCTCAGGATTTCTCACTTTCTGGAACCATCAAGTCCCAGCATGGTATTGCAAATACTTACAGCCCCACCCATGACATTAATAAGCAGCGTAAATCCGATAAAGAAGTTTCACTCAGTTTGAACAAAGCCGGCCTAGTGGGCGACAAGGATTTTCAGCTTTTTTATTCTTTTTCCGACAAAGCAGTTGGCATGAGTATGCTCACTCACCGCCCTGTAGCAACTGAAGATGGGTATTTTTCATTGATGATTAATCCTTCGATGAAGGGAAACAAGGTAAAGTCGATGCCCCGTGATTTTGTTTTTGTTATGGATACCTCAGGAAGTATGCGTGGTCCGAAAATGGAGCAGGCCAAAAAAGCCCTCAAATACTGCATCAATAGTCTTGGTGAAAACGATCGTTTTTCGATGCTTAATTTTGCTACTGCTGTCAGCCTGTTTCGGGATGAATTTGTGCCTGCCAACGAGGAATTTAAGAACACGGGAAGAAAATGGATCGAGGGATTAGATTCTACTGGAGGTACTGCGATCCGAGATGCCTTACTTGCTGCACTAGAAATTCGAGGCAATGACGCATCTAGGCCGTTTGTAATTGTTTTCTTTACCGATGGAATGCCCACGATTGGTGAAACTAATCCTGAAAAAATTACCCGTGATGTTATTGCTAAAATTAAACCCAATACTCGGATATTTACTTTCGGTGTGGGCGATGATGTCAATGCTACCATGCTTGATATGCTTGCGGAAAAAACAAAAGCTGCGACCACTTATGTTCGCCCTGCAGAAGATATCGAAATCAAATCCAGTGCCATGGTTTCGAAAATCAGTAACCCGGTGCTTGTAAACCTCTCCCTGACTTTTTCGCCTGACATACAGGTTTTAGATATCTATCCGACCAGCTTGCCCGACATTTTCGAAGGTAGCCAACTAATGGTGTTTGGGAAATATAAAGGGAAGGGCAGTTCAGCAATCAAATTGAGGGGCGATCTTGCCAATGAAAAAAAGGAATTTATCTATGAGTATAATTTTCCTGATAAGACATCAGATTCTAAAAGCTTTGTCGAGCAATTGTGGGCGCGAAGGAAAGTTGGATTTCTACTCGACCAGATTCGTGCCAATGGCGAGAAAGGCGAGCTTGTGGACGAGGTTACCAAGCTTGCAAAGAAATATGGAATAACCACTCCCTACACAAGTTATTTAGTTGTCCCCGATCATGTTGCATACCCAATTCATAGGCCAGTTCCTGGTTATCCTACTCCCAAACTGCCTGTTCCGTTTGGCTTGCTACCCTCATCTGGTGGTGATGGAAATCGTAAAGTTCTTGAATTTGCGCGTGAAAATCAAAGTAGACCGGGCCAACTTGCAGAGGGCAGGGCGACTGCTGCTGAAAAGGCTTCGGAGTTTGCCGGAGTTGCAGGTGCACCCGGTGCAGAGCAATTGAAAAAAGCTTTGGATGCTAAGGGTGATCTCGATCGTGCCAAGGATGCTTTGCGAAGGAGGGATCAGAACGCTGTTCAAGGGGGTAAAATGGGGGTCGATCTGTCGGTTCAAAACCAAAATTTTAGAGATCAGACTACCGTTTCTGAAACTGCAATAAAACAGATATCAGGGCGGAGTATGATTGAGGTGGGCGGGGTTTGGATTGATGAGGGGTTTCTTAAGACAATGCCCACAATGATTATTCAGGCTCAAAGCGATGCGTATTTTCGATTATTAGAAAAACAGCCTCATTTAAGAAAACTATTTGGTTTGGGCAACTATTTGATTTGGGTAACCCCCGGAAATACCGCCTTGGTAATTGATACACAAGAAGGCAAAAATACGATTTCTGATAAGGAAATTGAGCAGATGTTTGCTCCTAGCAAATAACAGTCTTTGAAAGTTAAGACCAGAACTTTTGCTTGTTATCGAAATTTTCATGGCCTTAATCTCTAGATTATGTTTAACATAGGCTTGAGATTTTGTTTTTTCATCTTTGTGGAGATTGCCATGAGTGATTTTGCATGTAAGAATTCGCGTAGAATATTTGTAAAGCAGGCATCAATGGCTTTGCTTGGAACCAGTCTTGCTGCGACTTCAATTTTAAAGGCACAAGAGTTCTTGGGTAAAAAACAGCCCACTCCGAAAATTATCTTGGGTGTTCAGACTTACACTTACAGAAACTTTGATCTCGAAACTGCTTTGAAAAAAATGAAGGAGCTTGGCGTTACTCAAGCTGAGTTTTATCAAAAGCATATTCCTGCAACCAGCACCCCAGAGCAACTCAAGGCTATCTTAAATCTTTGCAAAGAATATGGCGTTAAGCCAGTTGCCTTTGGGGTGCAAAAATTTACTAAAGATCATGATGCCAACAAGAAAATGTTTGATTTTGGCAAGACTGTTGGCCTTACTGCTATTAGCGCAGACCCCGATCCAGATAGTTTCGAAAGCCTCGACAAGCTTTGCGCTGAATATAAAATTGCTGTCGCAATTCACCCGCATGGTCCCGCAGGCAAGAACCAACTTCATCGCTGGTATAGTGCTGAATTAATCATGGCAGGGGTGAAAGATCATCATCCATTGATTGGCTCATGCTTGGATACCGGTCACCTTATCCGATCTGCCCAATTGGGGAAAAATCTTGATCCAGCAACTGAAGTTCGAACCATGGGTAAACGAAACTTTGGAATGCA
>CAMDHK010000006.1 GCA_945897965.1 Candidatus Kuenenia stuttgartensis
TCCAGAGCCTTTTGCTTTTGCGAAGCGATACTTTAGTAGGGAGGTATTACCTGACCATCAGCACGCTGGGCCAAAAGAGCCAAGGTTGCGGTGGCAATTCCGGGTGTCAACGCACGAACGCTGGCATCGCAGAAAACAAACTGCACCACACCGGCATGATAACTACCAAATATAGAATGGTAATTAGTAGCGGCAGATCCAGAGGTATCCGTGGGGCTCATGGCTAATGGAAAGCTTGGGCCAGCGACCCTGCAAAAATGCCATTCGTGATCCCCATTGTAAATCGAGCCGTCGCCACCATTGCCAAGCGCACTTGCAGTTCCAACTCCAAACCATTTCACGGGGATGTGTTTTTCACCAATCAAGAAGGTGTTGCTGGTGCCATCTGAAATATGGTTGAAATTAAATTCACCCATCAGAGTGCCGTTCGGGGATCGTTTAGACATCCCATTGGCACCACTGCCATCACGCCAATCAACCCAACCCGTGGCACCTGCGGGGGCGGTGTAGCGTTCCTGGCTTCCAGAGATCGGATTGTAATCTGAACAAGACCCCGGAATATGAGAAGCGTTACTGGCTCCGTCTCCAGAAGTACTCACTTTGGTGGTTCTAGGATAGGAAGGGCAAAAGAAAGATTTTACTTCCTTGGTGCGGGGATCGCCATTGGTGGTCGGTTGTTGATAATATTGCAAGGTAAGGTCGAATTGTTTGTAAAGATTTTCCTGCTCCATGTAAGGAAGAATCAACACGGCCCAGGTTAGGCCCAAATCCTTAATCCGCGAAGGAGGGAAAACACCGTAGGTGCTTTGGAAATTGTGAACAGCAAGGCCCATTTGCTTGAGATTATTCTGGCAAGTAGAACGAGCTGCGGCTTCCCGAACCTTTTGTACTGCGGGTAATAGCAGCCCTATCAATATGGCAATGATGGCAATCACCACCAGAAGTTCGATCAGGGTAAAACCTTTTCGTTTTGACTGAGTTTTCATAATTCTCTCACAAAATAGGACTATAAAATTAAAATAGCGAGTTTCCAAAAGCTTATTAAACCACTCGGTTTATTCAGCAAGAATAATGAAAAGAAAGAATATTTCTTTAAAAAAGCTGGAGCCAACAACCGTTACTGTTATATTAAAAGCGATTCATGCAAATAACAAGTCTTTTTTAACTGATGGATGTCGAAAGGTTGAATATCATGGTCAGAAATACTGCTTGTTTAATTCTTTTAATGTCAATTCTGGTTGGCTGCGATACCAATGATAAGCCAGTATTTCCCGTTTATCCTGTCAAAGGAAGTGTGAAGTATGCAGATGGCAAACCCCTGACCGACGGCTGGATCGAGTTCACTTCCATGGCTGGCGAAACCAAAGGGCGTAACTCTAATAGCAAGATCGATAAGGATGGCAATTTCGAAATGGAAACCTTCGCCCGGGGCAAGGGCGCATACGCTGGCCCCGTAACCGCAGTCATCAGCGAACCTGCTTCGGAATTCGATCCTGAAACCGGTGGAGTTAAGAAATCAGATGTTAAAGTTCTCGAAAAATACAAGAACTATGAAACCAGCGGCTTGAAATATGACATTGAGAAAAAAGATAACACCCTCAACATTATCATTGATAGAAAGTGAGAACTTTAATGATGCGCTTTTGCACGGTTTTCTTCCCTCTGGTTTTTATCATCGGGTGTGGCGGGCCTAAAACTCTTCCCGTTAATGGTATGGTTGAATTTACAGGCGCCACCGAACCAGCCAAGGAACTCGCTGGGTACAGCATCACCATCGAACCAGAAGCACCCAATGCAGAGGGCAAGAAACATTCAGGCTCAGGAGTAATCGATGCAGATGGCAAATTTAAAATCTCCACCTTCGATCTAAATGATGGCGCAGTGCCAGGCAAGCACAAGGTTGCTATAACTCCGCCCGTTCTTAATGGTGATGGCCCTTCCCCCAAGCCCTTGATTCCATCCAGATATAGCGATCTTGGAACTTCCGGGCTCATCATCAATGTGGAAGCTGGAAAACCAGATATCAAACTTGAAGTGTCAAAGAAATAAACTAATCGGGCAGGGTTAAAACCTGCCCATCTTCACGATTTGCAAGCCGCCCCAAATTGGTGGCATCGATTGAATTAATTAGCGCTTTTACAGATCCATCGCCCATCACAAACTGACAAACTCCACTATGGTAGCTGCCAAAATTCGCACCTAGGTCTGTAGGCCCTTTTGCAAGTAGTGCGCCCACGCCCGCTTTTCGCGCTGCAGCACCATGGTCCCCATTAAAAATCGAAGTATCTGGCGTAATACCAAATTTGGAATTTGGAATGTGCTTTTCGCCAATGAAAATTGTCTGGCTTAGCCCATCAGAAATATGTTTGAAACCAAGTTTGCCTCCCATGTAAATAAAGGCACCATTGGCAACAATCGCACCTGCGGGGGTACCAGGAGTTGACAGCATACTTTGAGTGTAATCAATATAACCCGAAGGATCACCAGTGCTTGCAGCATAATCACCACAAGCGCCCGGGTTATTTGGCCCTGTTGGAGTCATTTGGTTTTCATCACCTTTAGTGCTAGCCGTATCGCCACCCGATGCGGTCCTTCTGGATGGACAGAAATAAACCTTCACCGGTTTAGTCCTTACTGAAGCAGGGGCATTGTAATAATCATTGGCGCCAGTTTTCGTTAGGCTCCATTGTTCAAACAGGGCTTTTTCCTCTAAATAGGGCAGAATCAAAGTAGCCCAAGTCCAACCAGTATCGACCCTGCTATAGGGTATTTCAGTATAGGAATCGTGAAAGTTATGAACCGCAAGGCCCATTTGCTTCAAGTTATTCTGACAGTTGGCTCGGGAAGCAGCTTCTCTAACCTTTTGCACCGCGGGCAGCAATAAGCCAATTAATATTGCAATGATTGCTATCACCACTAAAAGTTCAATTAGAGTAAAAGCAGCTTTAACAGTTTTAAGATTTGGCATGGATAAAGGCTCCTAATTAATAAAGTTATTACTTAATGCTAACCCCTACATTTAAATTGTAAGAAATCATTATAACACTTTGTATTCTTGGATTGCTACAAATTGTTTTAATTGCAATCCAATGCAATTACAGTCATATTGAGTTCAGGCTTTTACTAGTACGATTAAAGCCAACCTACCAGAAGTTGTTTTAGGATGCTTCCACATGAAAAATTTCATCTTCTCCCTGATTACATTTTTGCTTTTAAACACTTTGGCTTTCGCCCAAACTGGAATATTTAAAGCTGGCGCATTTGCCCAAGATATCTCGCCGGAAGAACTGCCCATCTCCATTAATGGAAATATGAAAGATGGAAAAGCAACCATGGTGCATGATCGTATTCATGCCCGCTGCATTGTTCTCGATGATGGCATAACGAAATTAGCTTTGGTGGTGTGTGATTCGTGCATGATCCCGCGCGAAGTTTTTGATGCTGCCAAAAAAGCCGTCGCAGATAAAATTGGCATCCCTGCAACCAACATACTTTGCTCAGCAACCCATACCCATTCAGCGCCAACCTCAACCGGGGTTTTTCAAAGCGAGCCCGAGAAAGATTACCCTGCATTTCTTTCGAAAAAAATCGCTCAAGGTATCCTCGAAGCTCATAAAAGAATGGTGCCCGCGCAAATTGGCTGGGGGGCTGCCTCCGACCCTACCCAGGTTTTTAATCGCAGATGGTTTATCAAACCCGGGCAGATGAATACCAATCCCTTTGGCGAAACAACAGATAAGGTTATTATGAACCCCGGTTATCAAAATTCCCGCGTTGATAAATCTGCAGGCCCGGTAGACCCAGAAGTTTCCGTGCTTTCCCTAAAAACAAAAGAGGGCAAACACATCGCCCTTCTTGCAAACTACAGCCTTCATTATGTGGGCGGGTTTCCAGCCATTAGTGCTGATTACTTTGGCGCCTTCGCTGAATCTATTGGCGTTCTTTTAGATGCGGATCGCTCTTTTGTTGGCATCATGAGCAACGGCACCAGTGGTGATGTGAACAACGCCAACTTCGCGGGCATGTCACCCGGGAAGCGCGAACCGGGTGAGCAAATTCGCGTAGTTGCAAATAGTGTTGCAAAAGCTGCACAAAAAGCAGTGGCCAACATCAAGTATAAGAATCATGTTTCACTCGCTTCTGAACAAAAAGAACTTTTGCTAGGAGTAAGGCAGCCTTCCAAAAGTGATTTGGAAAAGGCAAATGAGATATTAACCAAGGCGAATAAAACTGTTCTAGATACCATGACTGAAATCTATGCCCGAGAATCCGTGCTGCTTTCCAAATACCCTTCGCAGGTTCCTGCAATCATCCAAGTGATGCGCATAGGCGATCTGGGTATTTGTGCAATCCCTTGCGAAGTGTTTACAGAAATAGGTTTGGAACTCAAAAAGAAAAGCCCACTAAAACAAACCTTTACCATCAGCTTGGCAAATGGATACAACGGGTATCTGCCCACGCCTGAACATCATAAGTTGGGTGGTTATGAAACCTGGCGGGCCCGTTCAAGTTATCTGGAAACAGAAGCCTCAGTAAAAATCACCAGCACTTTGATGAGCCTGCTCGAAAAAGTGCAGAAGTAATCACACGAATTTGGATGTCTGTTAATACATGGGTTAAAACATAGCGAAACCGTAAACTTTAACAAAAAAATGTGAATGTTTGATTTATTTGAGCACTAACCTACTGCAATTGATTCAGCATGAAATAATGGCACATCCATTAAGATTACTGTTTTAAGCAAAATACAATTCACCATACTCTTCACCACCATCTCATGGGCGTTATCACCAATTCAACCAATTGACATTGCAGGGTATGCTTTGGTTATTCCGAAGTTATCTCTTGAAAGCATCATCACTTGTGCCCACGGGCATCAGGAAGATTCCTTGGGGGGAATCATGATGATGGTGTTTCAAAAGAGACAACCCATGCTAAAAATTCGATCTTTATTTTTTGCATCTATTTTTGCATCTACCTTAGTTGGTGGATTCGCAGTCAATGCAGAAACCCTGCCGATTGCAACCCCCCAATCCCCTGCTCCTTTTGCAGCACAACCTGCAAACCGTTATTGGAATCTTAGACAAACCCCGATCACCGATGTGGTGCGAAAAGTTCGTGGCGCAGTTGTTAACATTCAAAGCGAAAAGCCTGCAAGCAGCGATGACTTTTCCATGGTGGGTTCCGCAAAGAGCAATATTAATGGCATGGGTACCGGTATCATCATTGATTCGCGCGGGTATATCATCACCAACAACCATGTGGTTGAAGATGTTTCAATTTTGCGTGTCAGGCTTTCTGATAACACCCAACTCCCTGCACAGGTTATCGCACGCGACCCAGAACACGATCTCGCTCTTTTGAAAATCGATGCCAAGAAAACTCTTCCTGTCATCACGCTTGGCACCGCATCCGACCTGATGGTTGGCGAAACGGTAGTGGCAATCGGCAATGCCTATGGTTATGAACATACGGTGACAGTAGGCGTTGTAAGCGCAACCCGAAGAGATGTCAGCCTAAACAAAGAAATCTCCTACAAAGGTCTGATTCAAACCGATGCGAGTATCAATCCGGGTAATAGTGGCGGGCCGTTGGTGAATATTCATGGCGAATTAATTGGTGTGAATGTTGCAATTCGTGCGGGCGCCCAAGGGATTGGGTTTGCGATTCCAGTGGATACGATGGTGCGGGTTTCCGCTGAATTAATGGGAAGCAAGCGAGGCAATGTAAAACATGGTGTTGGCCTTCGCAATGAAGTGAAGTTGGAACAAACCGATGGTATCCGCAGGGCAGCCATGGTTGATGCGGTTGAAGGTGGCAGTCCGGGTTCACGCGCTGGTATTAACAAAGGTGATGAACTTCTTGCGATTGAAGATTTCCAAGTCAAATCAAGCCTTGATGTGGAACGCGCCTTGGTTGATAAATCCCCAGGCGACAAAGTGGTTTTTCACTTCCGCAGGGATGGCTCTGAACAAAAAGTCGAAGTGACATTAGAACCAGGCAAACCTGTGATTGCAGTTGCTGAAGTAGTTTGGCGCAGAATTGGTTTAAAGGTTCAACCCATTAGCTCTGATGCTGTTGCTAAGGCAAACAATCAATTACATGGCGGATTATTGATTACTGAAATAAGGCCGGAGAGTGTTGCTGCCCGTGCGGGATTTCAAAAAGGCGATATCTTAGTAGGCTTGCATCAGTGGGAAATGATCAGCATCGATAATATTTCGTTCGTGCTGAATCACCCTGAACTTCCTACTTTTCAACCAGTCCGATTTTTCATCGTAAGGGCAGGCCAGGTACATCGAGGCTTCCTGCCACACATCGATTAATATTTAAAAAGATCCCTTACAACGCACTGATCAAGGGATCATTTCAAGGGATTTGGAAAGAACCTTCATTGATTTCTCCTGCGCTGCTAGAATTTTCTTTTGCGCCATTGCAACCATTTCCAATGATTTTTCACGATTTTTAACCATGGCTACCACAGTATCTGCAACCTTATTTCGGTCTGATTCCTGATCCATGTTGAACAACCAATCTTTCAACCCAATATCCTGCCACATGTAACCCTTGCTAGTTTGTTCAGCCCATCGACATACAATTGCAGGCACTCCATTTCCTATACACATGATTGGCGAATGCATTTCGTTCCCAAACAAACCAAGGGATTTCTTGTAAATACTGATGGCTTCATCGGGCTTCCAAAACTGTTTGCGTAAAACCACTCTTTTACGAATAGCTTCTTCCAACGGTTCATAAAGCAACTCTTTCCCTACTTCCATTTGGCTGGCATCTTCCGGGCAAAGAAGAACTTTGTAATCGGTTTCTTTGATCAGCCTAATAATTGCGTCACGCAAAGGTTTATGATCCTGTTCCTTTTTTAATTGATTCTCCCTATCCTTGCGATCATCTTCTGCAGTTTTGACTTTATCGTGTATTTTCCAATAGGGAGTGTAACGCAGTCGGGGAATGCAACAAACAAACCTACCTGCTTCAAGTTGATTTTCAGCAAGGAATTTGAGTGCAGTAGGTTCATCTTTCAAATCGGTTGCAAATGCGCCATCTGGGGCAAAGTCGAGAATTGGACATTTTACATTCTTAGATTTTGCCAAAGCTAAAGAGACAGAGTCACGAAAATATACAAACCTAGCATTGTCCATCAACTCCATCCCTGCAGGATCAATGGATGAAACAGTCACCCCCAAAATGCCATAGGGCTTGGAAGTTTGTTTGCGCCAAAGCTGAAGAGTTTTGGTACCTACAATCGAGGGCCCGGACCCGTGCAGTAGAAAACCGCATTTTTCCAATGCTTCTTTCTGTTCCATTTCCGTTTGCACTATACGAAGGAAAGGGAACCTCGCAAGCAACATTTCCTTCACCCCATTGTTGACATTGGATGGCCAGAGCCAGACTTTTTGATCCGGGAAATATTTTTCGAGAAGCGTCAGCATACCGGGCGTGTGAGCAACATCACCAATATTTACGGTTTGCCAAGATGATCTCAATAACAAGGGAGCTTTGCTTCCAGGCAAAGCTGCAAATGCAGGCAAGGCTGCCAATGAAGGCAAAGCCATGCAACTCCCCAACCACTCTCTACGATTTAATTGATTCATGAAAAACCTCGATTAATTGATTATCTTTTATTTATACTGCATATGGAATTAATAGGGCTACTTTACTGAAGCAGGCTTCGATTGCGATTGGAAAAACTTCACCATCAGTTCCGGTGCAAAGGCAGGAAACTGGTGGGTACCCGGATGAATGCATACGACCAACGGTGCGCTTTTAGATGATGGGTAAAAATTGCAATCCTTGGCCCATTCTTTACCCTTGGATTCACACCCATTGATTTCTTTTACTCTTTCGATTGTCTTTTGCTGCCATTCGATTTTTACCAGCGTATCGTTCTCGCCTGCAAAATGAATGCAAGGCTTTGGCTTCGCATCGAACTTCACAGCAAAACTTGCACAGGGTGCAACAGCAGCAAAAACATCGCCCCGAGTTTGCCAAAGGGTGTAAGTAAACCCACCGCCGTTTGAATGTCCGGTACAGTAGATTTTATTCTCATCGATTTTGAATTCTTTACGCAGATGGCTTAACAGCGCATCAAAGAATTTAAGATCGCGATCATTTTGTTCCCCGGGTTTATGCTGCCAGCCTGTTTTTTTCCCTTCCGGATCGGTCAATTTCCCGGGCGTGTTCAACCCCTGCATGTAAACCACGATTGCACTAGGCCAGTATTTCTGGATTGCAAAAGACTTTGCTGCACCTTTTGCAGTACCACCATGGCCATGAAAAACAAATACCACCGGGGCGCTAGTATTCGATTTGGGAGGAAAGAAAACCAATGCATCGCGATCGATTTTATCCACTTGCAACTGGATGTTTTTAGGCTCACCGATCTCCTGCGCAAAAAGTGGGAGGGAAAGAATCAATAAAGATAAAAGTGCTGGAAAGTATTTGTACACGAAAAGGCCTCGTAATGCGGGTTTTAAAAGAGCATCTCTACTTCTTTATGGTAATGAAGAAGAACCTCCATCGCAATCATAAGCAGCAGCCCACACAATTCTACCCCCATCAGCACTTATTAAAAGAGAACCAAAAAGCGGGAACAACCCCTTAAACAGTCTTAGTTACCCTTAAAATGTATATTAAAGTACATTTTTTACAATCAATCCAACCAACTATTGTATATTTTTATGCAATAAAAGGCCTAATTAGTATGAACAACGCCTCCAATCGCTTGCTTAATAAGTGTACTTATTTACACTATAGGTATAGGAGGTGTTTGCTGCCTTCTAAAGAACTTAGTTGTAGAAGTTGGAGGAAAAAGAAATGGAACCATGGCGCTATATATTCCGAAGAGGTTTCGCCCCGCTACTTTCAAACAGTGCATTAAATGCGTTGCAAGATGGATTAAAGCAAGATGATCCAGCCTTGGTTCAAGGCTGTGTGGTTTTCCCAAAACCAATGCCTGGCTTCTGGGAACTACCTGCTGCTGCAGTTGGGTTGCTTGCATATGTAGGCCGGGAAGGCGAAGGCCTGTTCTCGGTCTTTGAAGTTTCTGAATTTCACGAAAGGCTAAAAGAAGCTGCAGCGCAGAAGTTGGGGCAGATGGATGCCGCAACGTTGTTCCTCGATTGGTTTGATAAAACCCCCCGAGAGATAATGCGCAAAAACTTACTTCAAGAAACACACCTCGAGTTACGCAAAAGAAAAACAGCATCCCGAATCCGTGAAAAACAATCTCTCTCAGAGCGAATACCTTCCAGTACCAACCAATAACTATTTCATTCTTTTCAAGGAGACCTTCATTATGTTGTGCCGTAATTGCAATAAAGTTCGTTCTAATCGTCCCCGCGGCCTTTGCTATTCCTGCTATTACAAACCAGAAGTCAGGGCGCTGTTTCCCTCGACAAGTAAGTTCGCCCGGAAGGGTTCAGGCATAGATGTGTATCTGCCTCCACTTTCGGATGAACCAACTGCAGCTTCGCCCGGTAGTGAGGATAAAATCCTTGTGCTGATGGAACGCGCGAGAAATGGCCAGTGCCTTTGGCACCCCATGGATGCAGTAAAAGCGATGCCAACTTTGGAAGCACCTTTGGTTTATCAACTTGCTGGTGTTGCCTAACTTGGTTTTAGGAAACAGGAGCGTAGGTGGAGATAATGCTCATTGCGCTACGAAGCCCATCGAGAGCAGCACTGACAATCCCACCTGCGTAGCCTGCGCCTTCGCCCACGGGAAAAAGCCCGATTGCAGAAGGGCTTTGCCTGGAGACTGCATCGCGAACCACTCTTACGGGGGCACTTCCCCGCGATTCTGGGCCAACAATACTTGCTTCCTTTAAAAATCTACCCTGCCATTTCTTGTCCATAATTGGCAGGCCATGATGTAAAGCTTCGACCACCTGGGTAGGTAAAATCGATTCCAAATTGGTTGCAATCGTACCCCTCGGATAGCTCGAGGGTGGTGCTGCAGGGGAAATCCTTCCGCCCAAGAAATCTTTCGCACCTTGAATAGGGCAAAGATACTCTTTCTTCCCCACCTCGTACGCCATCTTTTCGTATTTTTCTTGAAAGTGAATTCCAGCAAGGGGATGGCTGCTACCAAAATCGCTGGGGTTAATTGTGATCACCAGCCCACTATTGGCGTAGGGAGAATCATGCTTGGAAAGGCTCATGCCATTGGTACAAAACGCCCCCGATTCGGAAACGCTGGGCATGATGTATCCACCCGCACACATACAAAAAGTGAATAGGTCATATTTCCCATTGGCGACCAAACTGTAATCTGCAGCTCCAATCACATTTTCCAAATCAGAATTCCCATACTTCACCCGGTTGACTGTTTCCTGAGGTTGCTCAATGCGGACTCCCATTTGAAATGGTTTTTGTTCCATTAAAACGCCGCGAGCATGCAGGGAATTATAAGTATCTCGGGCGCTATGACCGATCGCAAGAATTACGACATTGGCAGGAATATAACCGCTCGAGGTATATACCCCCTTGATGATGTTATCTTGAATATCCAGATCTTCCGCTTTGCATGAGAATTTTACTTCGCCGCCTAGGGCTTCGATTTTTCTTCGAATGGATTTGACCACTGCGGGCAATCTATTGCTACCCAGATGCGGTCTGAAATCATAAAGCACCGAGGGTTTGCCTTTATTTTCAGCAAACATTTGCAAGATACGGGTAACATCAGGCCCGGAACCCCGATAGGTTAATTTCCCATCGCTAAAAGTACCAGCGCCACCCTCTCCAAATAAATAATTACTCTCAGGATTAAACTGCCCGCCATCATCAAAATCCTTCACATCGCGAATGCGATCGCGCACAGGCCTGCCCCGTTCCAAAAGAATGGGCCGGTATCCAAGTTCAGCCAAAAAGTAAGCTGCAGCAAGCCCACCGGGGCCAGATCCGATAACCACTGGTCTGCCAAGCATGGGAACCGAGCCACAAGGTGGCATAATAAAAGGCGCTTCAGAATAAGTCTCAATACTGATGGATTGAAACCTAGGCTTGTGTTGCAGGATTTTTTCTTCATCGAGCAGATGAACTTCGGCACTGTATACAAATTGAATTTGCCTATCTCGAGCATCAAGGCTTTTGCGCAGAATGCGCCAACGTTGAATATCCGCAATTTGAATACCCAAAGAGCGAGCGAGCCGATCTGGAAGGGTTGTTTCCGGATCTTCAACTGCGAGCCTGATATTTGAAACGCGTAATGCCATAATAGTGGCTTTATGATGTTGAAGTAAAAAAGAAAAGAGGGGCACCCCATGAAAGGCACCCCTCCGAGGGAAAAACCGTGATAAAACCTGAGGAACCGGCAAAAAAGGCCGGGTTGTTCAGGGATTACTTACCTTTACGAGCCCCTGCGAGTTCGCCAAGGGATACTTTTTCCAAGCTTTTTCGTAGCGCTTCAGAAGCAGCTTTGCAAATGGTTTCAAGCTTGTTGTTCAAGGGGCCACCTACATCTTCAGCAAATGGGGCAACGCCACGAATTGGGCCATCAACAGCTTCGATGATGTGCAACAAGGAAACTTTGAAGGGGTCCTTCATCAGTTTGTAGCCACCATTGGGGCCTTTGATGGAATTAAGAACTCTAGTGGAAACCAAAGGTTTCAAAACTTTAAGCAAAAAGCGCTCAGGAATACCACGATCTCGGGCGATAAGATGGGATGGAACAGGCTTGTCAGATTTCTGAGTAGCCATGTAAGCGAGGGCGTGTAAAGCGTAACTGGATGCGCGAGTCAACTTCATGAAACAATAAGGCCTCTTAAGGGCCAACCTCCAAAATTAGAAATGCGTCTGCTTGACAATCAAGCAGATCTAAACTTAACCTTTTGGGCTCACTGTTTGGGCGCGAATCAGTGAAAGGCTTCGTATGTGTAAGACTAAAAACAAACTTCTTAAAGTTTTTATTAGCCTACTTGATAGAGCGTTATCAAATAACACACTTATATTAATATAATTAAATCAATAGGATAGCAATAGACAAACGCAATAATTCAAATAATTTCATCATATCCCCTCATTAAGACAATTATTATATCTAATAAAAAAGCAGATACAAAGTCTAAATTTGGGTAAAATTAGCTGGCAGCGGGCAATTGTTTCACATCAATTGCACCAAATTCTACGCCAATAACAGATGTAGCAGACGGAAGAGAAAATAATAAAGTCATATTCACCGCCAAGACGCAAAGAGCGCAAAGGAAGACAAGAAATCCGGACTTTTCTACTGCTTCTTAACGTCTTGGCGTTAAAGATTCTTTGCTTTGACGTTTTACAAGAAAGACAAATTACGGATGAAGTAACGAGTATAAACGTCGCTGACACTTCCGGCTCTGAAAGATAAGTGGGCAAGAGTCAAATTAGCTGGCAGCGGGCGATTGTTTCACATCAATTGCGCCAAATTCTACGCCAATAACAGCTGTCGCGGGTATCTCTTTGGCCCCCACAGAAACCAAGCCTCTGCGGACTTGCAAGCGCCAAAGCATAGGCCCCTGATGATTTAAAATCTCTTGCGCACTAGAATCATCGCCATCAGTGCAAAGAAAAGCGGTCATTTCGTCGCCAGGTTCGAGGATTTTATCTAGGTTTTCATCTTCAACAGTTTCGCGGGGAGATTGCGATTTCTTGGAACCCGCCAAGGCTAAAGGCAACCAGTTGGCAGGGCCGCCAAAGAACGACTTTTCGGGCTTCTCTGTTCCAAATTGCACAAATGTGAAGGGGGGCGGGTAACTGTTTCTGCTTTTTTCCTTCCACTTGCGATTAAAATAATAGTCTAATGGGCTAAAAGTCTGATCTTTGGAAACATTTTTAAGCTTAAGCCTAAGAACCAAGGAATCTCCCTTGCAAGGTTCTGATTTAGAGAACCCCGAAACCAAAACCGAAACCGTTGCTTTTTCCACCGCAAGGGGTGTCACTTCCAATTCACCCACCCTAATAGCCACCCCGATTTTAGTACGCAAATGGGCAGGCACGATCGTTTGGGTAGTTTCTTTATCATGATTGAATCGGATTTTGGTGCGTTTTGCACCTGGGTTATCGCCATCCACATCGGGAATGTATTCAAGCGGATGTAATGGTCCTGCAGTCTTCATGCGAACCAAAATGAGAATAAGAATTGCGGTAGCCATCACGCTGTAGGAAAGCAGCGAGAAAAAAATAATCGGCATAGCCATCGATTTTGAAGCTACAGGCCTTTTGCGGGCAGCTTCCCCAGTAATGGAGGGGGCATTATCCCAAGGAGCGGGGGCAGCACTTTCGCTTTGGGTTGCGCCATTGGTTTCAGAGTTGAAAATTTCCGTGGGGACCGCATTTGAATCCTTATCTTCTACCGGGGGTAAAACTGCTGCATATTCTTCTGCAGAAGTTTCTTGAGCTTTGTCACTACCAGGGAACGATAAAATTTCGCGGGGCAGCTCTTCCGGTGCGGGACTCTCGGGGGATTGATACTTAAAATTCATTATATCGGTATCGGGCTCTACTGCTTGAACCGGGGCAGGTGGTGGTGCTTCAGCGCTCCCTGCAGCATTAATCATTGGCAGCATCTGGATGGTTTGGCAATGAGGGCAGCGCATTTGCTTGCCCAGAAAGTCTTCGGTAATGCCCATCAGTTTAGTACAAGAAACACATTTAAAATGATAAATACTCATTATTATCCTTTTACTTCTTCGTATAAATGTATGCTGATTTTCTCGGGGGGTGACGCAAGCTTATCCTGAATGCCTGCCGACAATTCCAACCAATCCACCGAACCCACAACCTTCCTGCCCGCTTTGTCGCCTGTCTTTTCATAAGGCAACACCGCTAAAAGCGGGACTGCAGACCGCCCCGAAAATTCAACAGGATTATGAATCGCTGCCAGATCCAAAACTTCTTCGGTTTCCGACATAACCACTCCAGCAACCACCAACCCATATTGCCTTGCAACTTCCAGCGTAAGCAGCAGGTGGTTGAGTGTTCCCAAACTTCTGCGGGCAACAATAATGATTGGATATTGCAACCTTTGTGCGAGATCCGCTATTGATTCAGTATCTGTTAAAGGGCAAAGTAATCCGCCTGCTCCCTCAACAATTGCAAACTCATCTCCACATCGCTTTTCCACTGCTACTGCAAGCGCTTCAATAGATAAATTTGAGCCTTCAAGCTTGGCAGCCAATGCAGGGCTTGCGGGAACTTCAAAACACCACGGAGTGATCGCGGTCAAATCTTTATCACCCGCAGCACGGCTTAATGCCAAAGTATCTGAACTAACAAGAACGCCTTTCGAATTGCGCTGGCAACCTGTGGCAATCGGTTTACAAACCTTTACATCAACCCCTTTAGAGATCATTGAACGAGCCAAAAGAGAGGCAAAGCGAGTTTTGCCTACGCCTGTATCAGTGCCAGTTATAAAAAAGCCAGCCATCAGCAATCAGCCCCCTTGGCCGGATAATTGTTGCGAAAATTCCATCAAGCAATTGTAAAGTACTTCGCCTATGCGATCCACTAATTCTTCAGGTATTGCAAGAGGTGGCATAAGAACCACCACATCCCCAAGCGGCCTGATCATAAGGCCATGTTTGCCTGCCAGCATGCAAATAGCATGGGCGGCATTGATATTTTCAGGAAAAGGCATGCGAGTTTCGCGATTGCCAACCAACTCTATCCCAATCATCAGACCCGATCTGCGGATATCTCCCACAAAAGAAAACTCCCACAAGCGATCCAAATGCCTTTGCATTCTCTGCCCTTTAGCATCAACTTGCGCCAAAACTCCACTATCTTTCATTAATAGATCCAGGCTGGCAATCGCAACCGCAGCACCCAAAGGGTTGGCAGTGTAAGTATGCCCATGCTGAAAGGTTTTATCTTCTTTGCCCGGTTCATTCAAAAAAGCTTTGAAGACTTCTTCGGTTGCGAGGGTCGCTGCCAAGGGTAGGTATCCACCTGTAATTCCCTTCGCCAAGCAAAGAAAATCTGGCACTACTTCTTCCTGTTCGCAGGCAAAAAGCGTACCTGTTCTGCCAAACCCCACCGCCACCTCATCAGCTATCAGCAGCACATTATGCTTTTTGGTAACTTCACGCACCCGCTTTAAAAACCCCTTGGGGGCAGTGACCATGCCTGCAGCCCCCTGCACCAAAGGTTCGATCACCACAGCAACTAATTCATCTGCATGCTGCTCCACTAATTTTTCCAACTCCAAGGCACAGGCCATGCCGCAACTCTCTGGTTTTAATTGCAGGGGACAGCGATAGCAATAAGGGGCAGGCGACTTTATAGTCGGGAAAAGCAAAGGCTTAAACATATCATGAAATCGCCCGAGATCTCCGATACTGACATCCCCCATCGTGTCGCCATGATAGGCCATCCCCAGCGCAAGAAACTTGGTTTTATTTTTTCTTGGATTAGGGCACTGATGCCAGAATTGGAATGCCATCTTCAATGCGACTTCAACAGCGGTTGCTCCGCTATCCGAATAAAACACACGGGTCAAACCCTTGGGGGCTAGTTCGATTAGCCTCTTGGCGAGTATGGTTGCGGGCTCGTTAGAAAGGCCCAAAAATGTGCTATGAGCAACCTTCTGCAATTGTTCCTTTAGCGCATTATCTAACTCCGGCACTTGATGCCCATGCAAGTTGCACCAAAGAGAAGAAAACCCATCGATGTATTCGTTGCCAAACTGATCCACTAAAAAAAAGCCATGCGCCTTGGTAATGATGATGGGCTGGCTTGTTAAATAAGAAGCCATGGGCGTAAAAGGATGCCAGTTGTAAGCTTTGTCCCAGAGTTCAAGCTGCATCGCAGTTTCATTCATGCCAAAATAAGTTCCAAGCTAAGGAATTAGATAATCGTAATAATAAGAACACACTGCCTATTTTACTGATTTTTCAAAGGCCCTAAGTACGATTGTACCGGCTTTACAAATTGCAACCCTCTTAAAGAAGCAAAACAGCTCTGCCTTTTACCAGAATTCTAATTAAAACCCCTTGAATTAGTCGAATTTTAATGTGTGAACTTAGATTTACACCTTTGAAAATTTAGCGACTAAGGAGTCAACCATGGGGAACGGATTCCCAATTTGGTTTGGCATTGCAGCAGGCATCGTGGGCTTCGCCCTGGCCGAAGAAGTTACTAACAAAACTGAAAATAATACACCTACAGCGCCTCAAGTCGAGGCTCCTGTTCCGGGCATATTACCAAAGCAGGTGTTTTTAACACCTGATCCTCTTGACTCTATCACCAACCCCATTCCTAAAAGTGTGATCCTCAGAGAGATGGATGGTTTCTGGGTGGGGGTAGATTATTTGAATTGGCGCATTAAAAACGGCCCTCTGCCCAACCCCATGGTTACCTCAGGCTCGCTTTCCGATGCAGTGCCCGGGGCTCTTGGCCAGCCCGGTACCCGTGTCCTTGCTGGAGGCAATAGCAGTAACGGTATGGATTACGGCCCATTTTCGGGTATCAGAATGAATGGCGGTTTCTTCCTTGATGACGATCGAATCTTTAGTATCGAGGGCTCTGCCTTTTTACTTGAACAACGATCGTATAACTTCAGCGCTTCAACAAGCGACCTGCAACCAGTTGTTACCGCTCCGTTTTTCAACACCAACGGCATAGCAAACTCGATTTTCGCAACTGTTCCCGATAACCTTACCAGTCTTCCGAACAGCACCATCAACATTTATTCCTATTCCAAGCTTTCGGGTGGCGAAGCTATTGCCAAGGCCAGATTCGGCAACCCAGGCAATGGCTTTTCTTCCAACCTTCTGTTTGGTGGCAAGTTTGCCGAACTCGAAGAAAACCTCATCTACTCAGTTAATTCCCAACGGTCTGCTGGGGGTATCAATACCACCACTCAGGGCACTGATCAATTCCTGACTAGGAACTGGTTTTATGGTGTACAAGTGGGTGGTGGTTTTAATTACGATTACAAACGATTCCATGCCAGCGCGCTTGGTAAAATCGCCCTCGGCCAAACCCAACAGAACATCGCCATCGCAGGCTCCAGAACCAACACAACCAATGGTGTATCTGCTGCCCCTACCGATGGGTTCGTCTATGCCCTGCCCACCAACAACGGTATGCATAACCAATCAGCCTTCTCCGCTATACCAGAGCTTCAATGCCGCCTAGGCTATGATGTCACCAAGCATATCCAACTCTACGCAGGGTATGATTATTTTTATTGGACGAGTGTGCTTCGCCCCGGTAATGCGGTGGATTCGGTTATCAACACCAGTCAGCGTAACGGCCAGACCTTGGTGGGCACTCCAAGACCCGAAGCAGTAATGGCACCCTCGGGCATCTGGGCACAAGGTATGACCTTTGGCGTCGAACTGAAATACTAACCTTCAAAAATACCAACTCTACATCAGCTCCTTATCTTAAGGGGCTGTTGTCGTTTACATACCACCCGATTTAAGCCCCACCTTCTTTATCAAAAAAAGATGGTATACGGCTGCAATAAGGGCTATGATTAACTTAGATTGATACTTACGTTCCATCCCACCTAGGCAAAGTTGAAATGCTATTTAACACGGTTCTTATAATCGGCCTGACTTTTGCAGCAGATCCGCTAGATGATTACCAAAAGGTGATCAAGCCTCTGTTACAATTGCGTTGTTATTCCTGCCATGGGGCCTTGAAACAAAATAGCAAACTGCGCTTAGATACTGTCTCTTTTATTCTTGCAGGCGCGGGCAAATCTAAAATCATTACTCCGGGTAATATCAAGGGAAGCGAATTACTCTCCCGGGTTACTTCGCTGGAAGAATCAGAGCGCATGCCCCCTGAAGGCGAGCCCGTAACCCCTGCGCAAATCAAAGCGATCGAACGCTGGATTGCAGCGGGCGCCCCCGGGCCTGAAAATGAAAAACCCGAAGTCAGCCCCAAAGACCACTGGGCTTTTAACTCCCCTGCAAAAGTTGCTATACCAGCTAATACCAACCCGGTCGACTTCTTTACAACAGAGGCTTGGAAGAAAAAGAATCTGCAACCCCAACAGACCGCAGGCAAGCGCACTCTCCTTCGCAGGTTGTATCTTGATGTGATCGGGTTGCCCCCTCTCGAGGCGGATTACCTTTCTTTTATCAACGACTCTTCCCCCGATGCGTATGAAAAAATCGTCGACAAGCTGCTTGCAAGCCAACAGTATGGCGAACGCTGGGGTAGGCACTGGCTCGATATTTGGCGCTACACCGATTGGTGGGGATTAGGCGCAGAGTTACGCAACAGTCAGAAGCACATCTGGCATTTCCGCGATTGGACCATCGAATCACTCAATAACAATCTGCCCTACGATGAAATGGTTAGGCAGATGATTGCTGCAGATGAACTTAGCCCCACCGATGATAAAAAGTTGCGAGCGACAGGCTTCCTCGCCCGCCAGTATTTTAAGTTCAATCATAACTCTTGGATGGAAGAAACCGTCGAGCATACCTTCAAAGCATTCATGGGCCTTACCATTAATTGCGTGAGGTGCCATGATCATAAATATGATCCCGTAACTCAGGTCGAGTATTACCAACTGCGAGCTTTTTTCGAACCCTATCAAGTGCGTACCGACATGGTTTCTGGGGAATCCGACTTTGAAAAGAACGGCATCCCAAGGGTGTTTGATTGCAACCTCGATGCACCAACCTACCTCTTTGTGCGAGGCGATGAGAAGAACCCTAAGAAAGATAAAGCCATCCCTCCGGGTGTTCCCTCCTTTCTGACATTAGGCGACTTCAAGATCGAACCGGTGAACCTCCCTATTGAAGCACACGCACCAGAACTCAAGCCCATCGCTTATGAAAACGCTAAGCTTCTTGCAAAGTCAAAAAGTGAAGCAGCATCCAAGGCTTATAGCTTGGCAGAAGAAGCACTCAAATCCATTAAGAAACCCGAAGAGAAATCCTTACTAGAAAAGAAACTAGCATCTGCAAAGCAAGGATTGGAATTTGCTAACGAGGAAGAAAAAAGTATCGAACCCCGATGGCTTGCAACCAAAGCAAAACTCTTAGAACCCATGAAGGCGGAAACCAAAGCTAAAGCTCTGCTAGCATCGAAGGCAGAAAAGCAAACCGCCCTGGCTAAAGCAACCTTGGATATTCTAAATGCTGAGGTTGAACTATTATCTGCTGCAAAAGGCAAAGAAGATGCTGCAAAGAAGAAAGTGGAAGCAGCGACCAAGGCACAGGAAGTTGCAAGCAAGAATGTTGCTACACCAAGTGAAGTTTTTACCGCTATCAAGGGATCGATAAAGACACTTGAATCGAACCTCGAAAAAGAAGACTCCCGCAACAAGCCCTACCCTAAAACCAGCACAGGCAGGCGCTCTGCCCTCGCTAAGTGGATGACTGATAAATCCAACCCTCTTACTGCAAGAGTTGCGGTCAATCACATCTGGGCCAGGCATTTCGGCAGGCCCCTAGTCGATACGGTTTTCGATCTCGGTCGCAAAGGTGCGCTACCCTCGCATCCCGAACTCCTCGATTGGCTTGCTGCAGACTTCATGCAGAATAATTGGGACATGAAACGATTGCACCGCATCATGCTTACTTCCAAAGCTTATCAGATGAACTCGAGCACTCTGGGCATGGATAAAAACATTGCCCTCGATCCTGATAACAAATTGCTTTGGCATATGAACCCCCGCAGGCTTGAAGCACAAGCTGTTCGCGATTCCATGCTGCAGCTTGCAGGCAAACTCGATACCACGATCGGTGGCCCCACCATTCCTTCTGCTGCTCAAAATGAATCTAACCGCAGGGCGCTTTACTTCTTCCAATCCCATAACGAACACAATATCTTCCTTATGCAGTTTGATGATGCCAATGTGCTCGAATGCTACAAACGCGAGGAAAGCATCCTGCCCCAGCAGGCCCTTACCCTTTCCAATAGCAAGATCGCTTGGTCGATGGCGGAAGCAATACATACCCAGCTTCAACTAAAACTTTCGCAGGCAAGCGATAAAGAGTTCATACAAGCATCGTTCAGGCTGCTTCTAGGGTCAGAGCCCAACGATGCTGAGATCGCCCAATGTCTTGATATCTTTGCAGCTTGGAACAGTGCAAACCCAGTAAAGCAAAATGTAGCGGGCAATGCCCGTGCGAGATTGCTTTTGGTTCACTCCCTTATCAACCACAACGATTTTGTAACCGTACGCTAATTGCAATAAGAGGTGTCGCATGAATCATCAACGATGTTCGGGAAATCACCGCAGAGCCTTCCTATCAGATATGGGCATGGGCTTAACAGGCCTTGCTCTTGGTTCGATGTTGCAGAGCGATGGCATTAGCCGTGCTGATTCTTCCCTTCCATGGTCGCCACCCAATGGCAAACCCTCTTCCGCAGCCAAGGCTAAAAGTGTGATCTGGTTGTTCATGAATGGCGGAGTGAGCCATCTTGAAACATTCGATCCCAAACCCGAACTCGATAAATACGCAGGGAAATCGATCGCTGAAACACCCTATAAAGGCACGCAAGACCCCGAGAAACTAAAGCTGGCCCGGGTTACCGTGGTCAATGATGCCAACGGGCAGCAGCGCAACAAACTCTTCCCCACTCAGGTCGGGTTCAAAAAACGCGGGCAGTGTGGCATGGATGTTTCCGACTGGCTTCCATACCTAGGCAACTGCGCAGATGACATGGCCATTGTTCGCTCTATGTATACCACCGATGACAACCATGGCGCACAGACCCAGTTTCATTCAGGCAGACACATGCTTGATGGCGAATTCCCAACCTTAGGTGCTTGGGTTCATTACGGCTTGGGGTCTCTCAACGATAACCTGCCCCAGTTTGTCAGCATGGGCAACCGTGAGTATTGGAACAAGAAAGATGGCCATTATCTTGGACCCATGCATGATGCAGTCCCTGTCAGAGCAGCTTCGGGTAGCCCGCTGGATTTTGGTTCCCCCGAACGCCCGATCACTCCCGATGAACAAAAGCTAGGCTTCGACCTCGTGGGTAAACTCAACTCCATCCGTGGAGTGGAATACCCAAACGACCCCGCACTTGCTGCCCGCATCAAAAGCTATGAGCTTGCATTTCGTATGCAAAGGTCGCTTCCCGAAGTCATGGATTTCTCCAAGGAAACCGAAGAGACTAAAAGGGTATATGGGATCGACAAGCCTGCCTCCCGCGACTTTGGCAATCAGTTGCTTGCTGCTAGAAGATTAGTCGAACGAGGAGTACGCTTTGTTCAAATTCAACATGGGGCAGGCGGGGCAGGGGCTTGGGATGCCCATGGCGGACTCAAGAACAACCACTCCAGCAACTGCGCCAAGGTCGATCAACCCATCGCTGGGCTCATTCAAGATTTAAAACGCAGGGGCCTTCTCGATGAAACTCTCATTGTTTTTGCTTCCGAGTTTGGCAGAACTCCGGGCACTCAGGGCTCTGATGGGAGAGATCACCATATCTATGGCTTCTCTGTAATGATGGCGGGGGGCGGTATCAAAGGTGGCACCGTGCATGGCACTACCGATGAAATCGGCTTCCATGCGGTCGAAAATCGCCACTATGTTACTGATATTCATGCCACCATCCTTCATCTGATGGGGCTTGATTCCCGCAGGCTCGAAATCCCGGGGCGCAAGCGCTTAGATATCGATCATGGTAGGGTTATTCCCCAGATCCTTGCATGATTTATATCCATCAGAGCGCTATTTCATTGAGAAGTAGTTCTGCGATGCCTAAAATGTATTTAGATGACTTGGCTTACTTCCAACCCAATACTTGTTATTAAAGTTTGGCTTTCTTATTCAGGTTACCTTCATGAAACGATTATTGCTCTCACTATTAATACTGACTCCCGTGTTTTGGATTCATGCAGTTGAACCCTCTTCTGCGCCTGTGAGCTTTAATAAAGATATCAGGCCGATCCTTTCGGACAATTGTTTTTCCTGCCATGGGCAAGGCAAGAGCAAGGGTGAACTTCGTCTGGACACAAGCGAGCATTTTATCAAGGCGGGTGCCTCGGGCGAAAAAGCGGTTGTTCCGAACCAACCCGATGCAAGCGAACTGGTCAAGCGCATCCTTTCAACCGAAAAAGGCATAGTGATGCCTCCACCTTCCACCAAGAAAACTCTCACCGCTGCGCAGAAAGAAACCTTGAGAAAGTGGATTGCCCAAGGTGCGCCTTACGAAAAGCATTGGTCCTTCGAGCCCATCAAAGCTCAAGCGCCAGTAGAGAAAAAACCCAATCCCATTGATGCCTACCTAATCGCAAGGCTTAAAAAAGAGGGGCTAAGCTATGCGCCAAAGGCTGACCCATCTACTTTATTACGCAGAGTTTCCCTCACCCTTACCGGCTTGACTCCAAGTGTGCAGGAAATGGAAACCTACCTCGCTGATAAATCGCCCGATGCCTACGAGAAGATGATTGATCGCTATCTTGCATCGCCTAAATATGGTGAAGAAATGGCTCGCCATTGGCTCGATATCGTTCGCTATGCAGATACCCATGGCTTACACCTTGATAACGAAAGACAGATGTGGGCCTATCGCGACTGGGTGATTTCCGCATTCACCAAGAATCAACCCTTCGATCGATTCATGGTAGAACAAGTTGCAGGCGACTTAATACCCAACGCTACCTTGGATCAATTGATTGCAACAGGCTTCAACCGTTGCAATGTTTCCACCGGGGAAGGTGGTTCGATTTCTGAAGAGTGGGTGTTCCGTAATGCAGTTGATCGCACCTCGAATTTCATGGAAGCCTTTCTTGGCCTAACAGGAGGATGCGCGGTATGCCATGATCATAAGTTTGATCCCATTACCGCCAAGGATTATTACTCGCTTTACGCATTCTTTCATTCTGCAGCAGATTCGCCCTTGGATGGCAACCAATTGTTGCTTGCTCCAAGTGTCAAGCTGGATCTTCCAGAAACGAAGAAAAAGATCGCAGAGCTTGATGTGGAACTTTCGACACTACGCAGAAAAATGGAAGAAGAAGCTTCAAAGCTAGCGTATGAAGACCCCGCATTGAAGCCAACAAAGAGCGAAATCAAGGTTGCAGAAGACATCTGGTTTGAAGATGAATTCCCCAAGGGAAGCAAAGTATTTGCAAGCCCCGGGTTGCCTCTTGAATTAGTCGATGCTAAAAAAGGAAAAGTCTTTAGTGGTACTAAAGCCATTCGCAGATCCGATGCGGGCTTGGCACAAGATGTTTGTGAAAATATGCCACCGATCACCATTCAAGAAGGCAGCATACTTTTCGCAAATGTGTTTCTTCAAGATGGCAGACTTCCCAAAGCAATCATGCTGCAATATTACTCCACCAGTTGGCTGCATCGTGCGGTTTGGGGCGACTACAACATCATCCCTTGGGGCGCTGCCAATACCACCGAGCGAGTCAACATGGGTCCGCTTCCCTCTGCAGGCAAATGGATTCGTATTGAAGTAGCTGCTGAAAAAGTCGGGCTAAAGCCTGGCACTGTAGTTAATGGCTTTGCTGTAACCCAATTTGGGGGCATTGTCTTCTGGGATAAAATTGGCATGACTGGCAAGAAAGATCCCGCTACCGATCCTGCACAATCTTTCGCAGCATGGTGGCAACAACAAACTGGAAGAGACCAACCCGAAGCCACCATCGATGTCGCCATCCTCATCAAACAAGGCCCCACAAAAACTACCGATAAAGATCAGGTCAATAAGGTTAAGGCTTTCTATCTCGCCAACTATTGCTCTGCAACTAAAACCCAAATGAAACCCTCTTTAGCAAAGCTTGATGAACTCTCCAAGAAGAAAACCGCATTAGAGCAATCTGCACCAGGCACTGCAATCTTTAGAGAACTACCAAAGCCCCGCGATAGCTTCGTGATGGTACGTGGTATGTACAACAAGCCAGGTGAAAAGGTTGAACCTAACATCCCTGCGATTTTTCCACCCCTTAAAAAAGCCGACCCAAAGAAACGAGCAGACAGGCTCGACCTCGCTAACTGGCTTGTCTCCCCAGAACAACCCCTCACCTCCCGTGTGATGGTCAACAGATTTTGGCAGCAAGTGTTTGGCACTGGCATTGTGAAATCCAGTGGCGATCTGGGAACCCAGGGCGAACTCCCCTTCCACCCCGAGCTTCTCGATTGGCTCGCTTCTGATTTCCGCTCCCACGGCTGGGATGTCAAGAAACTTATGAAGCTGCTTCTTACTTCCGAAGCCTTCCAACAAGTTACTGCCGTATCTCCCGAGCTACTACGCAAAGACCCCGAGAACAGGCTGCTTGCCCGTGGCCCGCGTATCCGGCTCGACGCCGAACAAATCCGCGACAACACTCTTTTCACTAGCGGCCTGCTTAGTTTCGATATGGGCGGACGAGGCACCATGCCCTATCAGCCAGCCAATATCTGGGAACCCGTTGGCTTTACTGGTTCCAATACCCGTAACTACAAACAAGATACTGGCGCCAACCTTTATCGCAGAAGTATTTATGTTTTCATCAAGCGCACCGCCCCTGCCCCATTCATGGCAAACTTCGATCTGCCTAACCGCGAAGCACTTTGCGCCAAGCGCGAACGCAGCAACACCCCGCTTCAAGCTCTGCAACTCATGAACGATGTCCAGCATTTTGAAGCTGCTCGAAAACTTGCTGAAAGGCTTATTACCGAGGGTGGTAATGATGCTGGAAAGCGCATCGATCTTGCTTATAAAATTATTCTTTCAAGGCTTCCCGCCCCTGAAGAAAAAGCCATTGTGATGGAAGGTTTAGAAAAGCATATCGCCCGGTATAAAGCAGATCCCAAAGCCAGCGCCCTTGTTGTAAAAGTAGGCGAATCCAAAATCAAGGAAGGCATCAACGAATCAGAACTCGCAGCCTACACCTTACTTGCCAACACGATTCTCAACCTCGATGAAACCGTTAACCGAAACTAAATGGAACTCTCATGAATCCTTTCCTAGAAAATCAGATGCTGCAAACCCGAAGGCAGTTCTTCGGCAATCAAGGCCTTAGGCTCGGTTCGCTTGCCCTTGGCATGATGATGGCAGAGAACAAAAAATCTCAGGCACAACAAGTGCAGGTTCATAAACCTGTCGCAGGGTTGCCTCACCACAAGCCCACTGCTAAATCCGTCATCTATTTTCATATGAACGGTGCGCCCTCGCAGATCGACCTATGGGATTACAAACCCACCCTCAAGGATTTCTTCAACAAGGATCTTCCACCCTCCGTTCAAGGTGGCCAACGACTTTCAACCATGACCAGCGGCCAGGCACGCTTCCCTGTTGCTCCTTCCAAATTCAACTTCACCCAGGAAGGAAAGTGTGGCAGATGGATCAATAGCGAACTGCTCCCCTTCACCTCCAAAATTGTGGATGATATCGCTGTCATCAAATCTGTTTTCACCAACGCAATCAACCACGATCCCGCCTGCACTTTTGTGATGACAGGCAGCGAAGTGCCAGGCAAACCCAGCATTGGTTCATGGCTAGCTTATGGCCTTGGTAGCGAAAACAACAACCTTCCCTCATTCGTCGTCTTTACTCCACGCTTCCCCGAAGGCAGCAACGGCCAAGCCTTGTTTACCCGCATGTGGAGCAGCGGTTTTCTTCCTACCCGCTTCAATGGCGTAGCATTGCGTGGCACCGGCGACCCTGTTCTTTATCTTCGTAACCCCGAAGGTGTTTCTTCCGATGATCGCAGAACCATGCTCGACACCCTGCAAAAACTCAATCAACGCGAGTTGCAGCAATTAGGCGACCCAGAAATCCAGACTCGTATCTCCCAATATGAAATGGCTTTCCGCATGCAATCCAGCGTACCCGAACTTACCGACCTTTCTTCAGAAAGCAAACGCACCCTCGAAATGTATGGCCCCAATGTTTCCACACCCGGAACCTTCACTCATAGCGCTATCATGGCTCGCAGACTTGTCGAGCGAGGCGTAAGAGTCGTGCAGCTTTTCCACCGTGGATGGGATCAGCATTCCTCCCTCCCCTCCCAACTAGGCAACCAGTGCAAAGATACCGAACGAGCAACGGCTGCCCTCGTCATGGATTTAAAACAACGCGGCCTTCTTGATGAAACCCTCGTAGTATGGGGTGGCGAGTTTGGTAGAACAGTCTACTCGCAAGGCACTCTTACCAAAGAAAATTACGGCAGAGATCACCATCCCAAAAACTTCTGCATGTGGATGGCGGGTGGCGGTACCAAGCCCGGTATCTCTTATGGTGAAACCGATGATTTTAGTTACAACATCACCAAAAATCCCGTTAATATCAACGACCTTAACGCAACCATTCTTCATTGCATGGGCATTGATCACGAACAATTCGCCTACAAGTTCCAAGGCTTGGATCAAAAGCTTACCGGGGTCGAACCCCAGCATGTGATCAAAGATTTACTGTCTTAATTAAGACTTTTCCTCGAAAGGGAAATCATGATAACACTTCAAATGTTTCGAGCTGCAATCAATAATAACCCTGATGCAGCAATGCAATTCATGCTTCCCGATCAAAGCTTCATCGCACCCCACTTCCACATCACCGAAGTGGGCAAGGTTCAAAAAGATTTCATCGATTGTGGCGGAACTTCAAGAGCGTTAACTTCTTGCCTACTGCAAATCCTAGTCGCTGATGACACGGATCACAGGCTTAAGACGACCAAGCTTGCTGGCATCTTCGGCTTCGCAAACAAGCTATTCGCCGCAGATGATATTCCCGTTGAAGTGGAATACGAACAGGATGCGATCTCCCAGTTTCCTATTTCAGATATAGAAATCACCCCAGCAGGCCTTTTGTTTGTATTGGGCTCT
Source organism: Candidatus Kuenenia stuttgartensis (assembly GCA_945897965.1). Classification (GTDB taxonomy): domain Bacteria; phylum Planctomycetota; class Planctomycetia; order Gemmatales; family Gemmataceae; genus UBA969. The sequence goes on from CAMDHK010000006.1 coordinate 26,736, forward strand.
AAGCATACCGCATGCCTTGCGCCCGATAAGTGTGGCATCGGAATTCCTAGCACTTCACAAAAAGGTTGCGGCACTAATACCGGTTGCTGTTAACGAAATCATAGCTTCAGGGCGTTGATCTTCTCAGCTATCGCCTGCGCCAGCGCAAGATGCCCTGCTTCATCTAGGTGGATTCCATCAATTGCGCTTACTGTGCAATGCTTTGCTGCATCAAGAAAATGTGATGCGGTATTGTTTGCAACTTGCTGCACATGAAAAGCAAGATGCTTTGATTTCTCTTCCGCACCAAAGAAAAGATCACTCTTGGAAGGTGCAGGCACGATAAAAGGTGGCGATACCAAAAGTATCTGTGGTGCCTTGCCATTGATTCCCGCGCCACTTTGCAGAATGGTTGAAACCAACATCGCAACGCCTTCAGAAATATCAAACGCTGATAGTCCAAAGCGATGTTTGCAATCATTTGTGCCAAGCATCATCACGACTAAATCGATGGGAGCTTGTGAATCTAGGCAGGGGCGAAGGTAGGTCATACCATTCTTGGCTATGCGTGTGGGATCATCCAGCACCGTGGTTCGTCCGTTAAGGCCTTCCTCGATAATGAAGGAAGAATTACCAAGAAGGTTTTGCAGAATGCCAGTCCAGCGGATTTGTTTAGGGTAACGATTTCCGGTGCCGGGCACATAGCCCCAGGTATTTGAATCGCCAAAACAAAGAATGTTTTTCATGATCAATCTCGCACAGATAAAGTTCAATTCCACCTAAGTGTTATTTTATGAAATAAGAAGGAGGGTGGGTAAACGGAAGAAGTATGAGGCAGCCCATTCTTATTCTGTTTTATTGCCTTAAATCAGATCCACTGCGGCTTCGCCACCCGTGGTTTCGTCACCCTCGTTGTAAAACGGGGGTCCATTCTTATTCTGTTTTATTGCCTTAAAGCCCATCCCACTGCGCTTGGTGGGTCTGCCTTTTTTATTTCTCCTCAATCAAAAACAAGCAAACCATGCTATACTTGTAAATACACAACACCAGAGGTTGCAAATGAACAAAGCATTCGAGCAATTAAAATCGCAAACTATCGCACTCTCTGCGCCAGAGCGTGCTAAATTGGTGCAATTCTTGCTGGATTCTCTGGACTCATTTGACAAAGGCCTCAAGGAAGCCTGGCATCTCGAAATCAAACACAGATTGGCGGAAATTCATCATGGAAATGCGCTTGATGAAAATACAGTTGGAAGGCCTGCAGAAGAAGTTCTTGCCGACTTACGATTGCGCTATCCGTGAAACCCGTCACCTTTCACACAGAGGCTGAAGTCGAATATAAAATAGCCGACGAAAGTCGAAATCGTTTGCCTTGTTGTAATGAGCGGCGGATGTTAATCCGCTGGTGAGTACCAACGAGAAAAGAGTTTTGTTACCTATGGTTTTTTCCAATAGGGTGGGAGGCTGGGTTTGGTATCGCTAAGAATTTGAATGAGGGCTAAACGATCAGCGTCTGAAAGATGTGCATACTTTTTAGACTTATCCACACCATTCAAAATCTGCCAAAGTTTTTCTAACACATAATCCTTAATCTCAGCAGGAAGATCATCAAAGGCTTGGGAATAAATTAAATAACTGCATGGGTATTTGAATAATCGTTGCGTAAGATCCAAATCACGAAGCGAACGGCCACGCTTATCAGGTATGCCAGATTGCGAAAACTTTTCCGCATAACCCGAGGTGCCACTAATGGGTGCGGTTATTTTGGCTTCCCCCACCATCAACAATCCCTCGATCAACTCATCACCTGCGCTTTGAATTCTACGAATGGTGCTTTCCAGCCTTTTGCCTGCGGGTATTTCCAACGCCTTGTTGATCGTCACCTCGTAATCCAATGCCATGCGAGTGGTAAAATTGGCCTTCGCTAGGCGATTGTGAACCATTGCTTGATGCTCCAAGATCATCAACGCAACTATATCGCTATGGGGTGAAAGATACATCCCGGTATCGAAACGATCTTTCAGGTGCATCACATTATGGCCTTGGGAATTATCAAGATCGCGTGGGGTGTCTCGGGTGCGAATCACAAGATTTCCCATATGGGATTGAGAGCCATGTCGGCCTGTTACATACCAACCACCCCAGCGCTGTTCGATTGGAGTTGTGTGATCCACCGAATGGCTTCCACCCGAAAGCATGGGTTGGCCTGATGAATCAACAAATAAAGACCGAACCAGATGACCCGGAACATTTGAAGTACGTGAAGAAGCATGACAGATCAAGCAGCGATCCACCTGCCTTTGGAATTGTGGTTTGCTTTTTTGTTGTTGCTCTAGGGTGTAGAATACTGCACCTAACTGTGGATCAACTGCGGAAAATTCAAGCACATCGCCCGAATGGCAATAACCAACATAGACATCATCGTTGAAATAAATTGCACGGGGCGTCTTCGGTGTGATATGGCGAAGTTGAAGGCTGGTTTTGGAGAATACCAAAATCTGCGATTCGATTGGAACCTTCAAGGCCTTGAGTAATGCGGGCAGGTAGCCATGCTCTTCACTGTAATCTAATTTTGCGACACCGGAATCAAGCTTAGTTTGCAGTTTGGAAATTGGATCCTTGGGGATGCTCTTACTGTAATGAATAGGCGCATGTTCAAATTCATCAATTGCGAAAACCATTGCGACACAAAGAAAAGCAAGAATTAGAGAATAGATGCGTATCATGGAGCACCTGAATGAAACGCAAAGATGGAATATCAAAGGCAATCCATCGCCTTTAACAAGGATACCACTTGTATTCTATATGTCAAGGTGTAGAATTAAAGGGATTCTATGAGGTGCTTAAATATGTTGCCTAAAAGTGCTGATTACGCTCTTCGAACCATGGCTTGCCTTGCGCAAAACCCAGACGAAAGATGGTCTGCAGATAGCTTGGCGGAGCGAACGAAGGTTCCACGGCGATATCTCCACAAGGTATTGCAGGATTTGGTGCAAGCGGAGTTGGCTCAATCCCGTTCTGGCCCAGGCGGCGGATATTCTTTGGCGATGCCTGCGGATGGGGTCACGATATTGGATGTGGTCAATGCGGTAGCCCCTGTGGAAAGAATTCGCCATTGCCCGCTGGGCTTACCCTCACATACAAGCCTTTGCCCGCTGCATAAAGAATTAGACCGAGCATACGAAGCTACGGAGGCAGCCTTTGCGCGGGTCAGTCTGGGGGAATTACTTCGGTCTGCCACCAACATTATTCCCTTATGCGATCAAGCCTGCACGAAAAAATAACCCTTTAAAGGGTATGCCTTTCTTAGATAACATTCGTTCGAAAATCAGGAGTATGATCATGTCACACCAGAAGCTATTTTTATTAATCAAAACCTTGGCATTCCTTTTTGTAACCTTGGCGTTGGGTGCGAAAGCCCTGACTAAAGATCCTGAAAAACCCATCCCGAATGAGGTGCGATATTCCAGCGAAGATGCAAGGATTCATGCCAGGTTGATGAATGATATTTACCTTTCAACCTTGAATATGCTTCATCACCGTTACTTTCACCAAGAACGAACCATGGTTCCTGCACGGGCAATGGAGGATGTTTTTTCAGACATAAAAAAGACCTCGAATACTGAAGCCCGATGGCTATCTATAAACTTAAAGGCGATGAGCTTCACCCACGAGCCCCATACTGATTTTGAAAAGAGGGCTGCGAGGGAAATCACCAACGGAAAATCAGAAGTGGAAGTAATCGAAGATGGATTCTACCGCAGGGTGGTTGCGATTCCACTTGTTGGCGGGTGTCTGAGTTGCCATGAGGGGGTTTTTAAACCATCAGGCAAAGCACCTAAATTTGCAGCATTGCTAATTAGCATACCCGTCAAAAATACCGGCAAGTAATCGAAAAGCCTTAAGATTAACAGCATCAAGATGTTGCGCCCAACCTCAATCAACGGTACTATATAAGGGTATTAAAGTTATCCGAAGTGCCTGCAAAAGGCCTGTTTTAATAGTAATCCCACCATGCAAAAAATAATGAAAACAATTGCTACCCTTTCCTGCCTTCTTTTTGCCAGCGTTTCAGTTGCAGGGGAAGCGGAAGACTTCGCTTTTTTTGAAGCCAAAGTTCGTCCACTTCTTATCGAGCATTGCTATTCATGCCATGCAAAAGATTCAAAAAAGATCCGGGGAGAATTGCTGCTCGATTCCAAAGAAGGTTGGATGAAAGGTGGCGAAAGTGGGCAGGTAATCATTCCTGGCAATAGTGAGAAAAGCCTTTTCGTTAAAGTGCTTAGCTACAACGATACGATTCAAATGCCACCCAAGGGAAAGTTGGCAGACAAAGATATTGCAATCTTAGCAGAATGGGTAAAGCGGGGAGCTGCCGACCCACGCAAAGGAACTGCACCCGCAATTGCTGTCAAGAAAATCGATTACGAAAGTGCGAAGAAGTATTGGGCCTGGCAACCACTGAAGAATGTTACGCCTCCCAAAGTTAAAGATGCTAGCTGGTGCAAGACCCCTATCGATCACTTCCTTAAATTCAACATGGAAGCCAAGGGCATCACACCTAACCCTATTGCAGAGAAAACAAAATTAGTGCGCAGGGCTTATCTCGATCTTTTGGGCATTCCCCCAACCCCTGATGAAGTTGAAGCTTTCCTCAAAGATAAAGCTGATGATGCGTATGCTCGCCTGCTGGATCGCTTATTGCAAAACCCGCATTATGGCGAACGCTGGGGCCGTCATTGGCTTGATGTCGCGCGCTTTGCGGAAAGCCATGGTTACGAACAAGATTACGATAGGCCCAACGCCTACCATTATCGAGATTTCGTCATCAAGGCTTTAAATCAGGATCTGCCTTACACCACCTTCATCAAATGGCAACTTGCTGGAGATGAATACGAACCTACGAATCCTCTAGCGATGATGGCGACTGGATTTTTAGCAGCAGGAACTCACGCAACGCAGATTACTGCAAGTCAGGCGGAAAAAGAACGCTACGATGAACTTGACGATATCGTTCGCACCGTGGGCACAACCATGCTTGGCCTAACCATCGCTTGTGCACGATGCCATGATCATAAGTTTGATCCGATTAGTGCGAACGATTATTACCGCATGGCTTCGACTTTTTCGACCACAGTAAGGTCGGACTACGATCTCAATTTGAGTACGGGGAATTATGCCAAGGAAAAAGCGGACTTCGATTCTGCTAAAAAGAAACTGGAAGAAGCACGAAGCAATTGGGAACGCGATAATCTAACTGCAAAATTAGAAGCATGGGTTAAGGCGGGGGCGAAGGATGCGCCACAAAGCGATTTCCTTTTTGCAGAAGTCAAAGCAGCAAGTGCTAAAAATGGCACATCCCTTAGTATACTTTCCAATGGGGTTGTTACTGCAACTGGCAAAAACCCCGACTTCGAAACCTACACCATCACTTTAAATTCAACCACAAAGCATGTAACTGCTTTAAGGCTAGAAGCGTTCAAGGATGCTGCGCTGGTGAAGGGTGGGCCGGGTCGTGCGCCAAATGGCAACTTCGCCCTCAGTGATTTTAAAGTCACTGTCAATCCGTTCGATTCCAAGAACAAACCAACTTCTGCGCAACCTGTGAAATTCAAATCGGTTCGCTCATCGTTTGATCAAAAAGGCCTTCCCGCTTCTGGCACCATTGATAAAGACAAGAAATCCTCTTGGGCGATTGACCCGCAGTTTGGCAAGGATCATCAGGCTGTTTACGAATTGGAAAAGCCCCTTGATCTTCCCCATGGTGCAGAATGGATCATCACTTTGGATTTTAACGGTAACAATCAGCATAACATTGGAAAACTAAGAGTCACTTTTTCCTCGATGGATAAACCCGCACTTGCTGTGCTTCCCGTACCCGAGAAAACTCAGGTCGCACTAGAAAAACTTAAAGCCAATCAAAAGCTTACTGCAGCAGAAATGACTGATTTAGGATTGTGGTATCGCACCAAGGACGCTGATTGGCAAAAGCTCAACAAGGCAGTTGATGATTTAGCTGCTAAAGAGCCAAAGCCAAAACTAGTAAAAGCTCTGATTGCAAGCGAGGGCGTTCCGGCAGTCAGGCTGCATACTCAGGGCGCAGATTTTTACGACCCTGTTCATGTTTTAAAACGAGGCGATCTCAATCAGAAAGTTTCGGTTGCCTCCATTGGCTTCCCGCAGGTTCTGATGAAATCGAATGACGCTGAAAAACATTGGCTAGCCAAGGCCCCCGAAGGCAGCAAAACTTCTTATAGAAGAAAAAGCCTAGCTGAATGGATCACCGATACAGAACAAGGTGCGGGGATGTTGCTTGCGAGAGTTATTGTAAACCGTGTTTGGCATTATCACTTTGGTAGGGGCATTGTTGCGACCCCCAGCGATTTTGGCGTACAGGGTGATAAACCTTCCAACCCTGAGTTGCTCGATTGGCTCGCTTCCGAGTTTATACGCAAGGGCTGGAAACTCAAGGAGCTTCACAAGCTGATCATGACCAGCGCTGCCTACATGCAATCTTCAAGTGTGGATGAACCCAGGCTGTTGAAGGATCGCGAAAACAATCTCGTTTGGCATTTTCAATCCCGCAGGTTGGAAGCTGAAACCATCAGAGATTCCTTACTGGCTGTTTCGGGAACTCTTGATGCAACGCCCTTTGGCCCAGGCACCCTCGAACCGAATCACAAGCGCAGAAGTATTTATTTCTTTGTGAAACGCAGCAAGCTGATTCCCATGATGATGCTTTTTGATGCACCCGATTCACTACAAGATCTCGCGATGCGACCCTCTACTACCATCGCCCCCCAAGCCCTGCTTATGATGAACAGCAGCATTGTACGAGGGTATGCAGATGCACTGGCTATCAAGGTTTTAAAGGATGCGGGCACAGGGGTTGAAGCGCAGGTTAATCGAGCTTATCAACTTGTGTTATCCAGAAATGCAAAACCCCTCGAATTAAAAGAAGGTGTTGAGTTTCTCAAAGAGCAAGAAGGGTTTTATAAGGCGGATAAAAAACCCGAGTCCCTCGCCTTGGCCGATTTCTGCCAGGCGTTGTTCAGCCTTAATGAGTTCGTTTTCCTCGATTAATTAGGATTATTTCATGCCATTCAATAACATCCCTCATTTCAATGCGAACCCGAGTTTCGTGCGCAGGCGCGATTTTCTAAGCCGTACCGGTCAAGGCATCGGCATGCTCGCACTCGCTAACCTTCTCCAAGATAACGAAGTAAAAGCTGCGACTGATCTTTCTCTAAACCCACTCGCCCCCAGACAGGGAAACTTCCCATCGAAGGCCAAGTCGGTAATCTGGTTGTTCATGAATGGCGGACAAAGCCAGGTTGACACTTGGGATTACAAACCCGCACTTGCAAAATACGATGGCCAAGATCTTAAAGGCTTCGATAAGTTGACCGGTTTCTTTTCAGGGGAGGTCGGCCCCTTGATGAAGTCGCCCTTTAAGTTTGAACAACAAGGAAAATCTGGAAGCTGGGTTCCCGAGATCTTCCCCAACATGGTGGATCATGTGGACGATATGGCGTTCATTCATTCGTGCTTTACCGAGACCAATAATCATTCGCCTGCATTGTTCCAGATCAACACAGGTTTCAGCAGGATGGGTTTCCCCTGCGTTGGTTCATGGGTGACTTACGGCCTCGGTTCGGTAAGCCAGAACCTGCCAGCTTTTGTGGTGATGTATGATACGCTGGGAAGAGGTTTGCCCAAAGGCCATGCTTCGAATTGGGGCGCTGGTTTTCTGCCTGGCATTTTCCAAGGCACTGCTTTAAATCCGCAGGGCCAGGCGATTGATAATCTTTCCCGCCTGCCTCACATGAATGAAAAAGAACAGCGCAACCAGCTTGACTTAGTCACTAGGCTGAACAAGCTTCATCAGGAAGAAGCGCCACATGAAGCTGCACTTGCTGCAAGGATTGAAAGTTTTGAACTTGCATACCGCATGCAGATGTCTGCACCCGAAGCGTTCGATATTGATTTGGAACCAGAGCGCATTCGCAAAATGTATGGGCTTGATAATAAGAAGTGTTCGCATTTTGCAAGGCAGGCACTGGTTGCACGAAGATTGGTCGAGCGGGGTTCGCGCTTTGTACAAATCTACTCAGGTGGTATGGAAAACGAACGCAGTTGGGATGGGCACCGCGATATCGAAGGCAACCACAGGCAGTTTGCAGGCGAAACCGACCAACCCATCGGCGCACTGCTTACCGACCTTAAACAACGCGGACTTCTTGATTCCACCCTTGTAATCTGCTGTGGCGAGTTTGGAAGATTGCCCATCGTTCAGAAAACCAAAGATAAAAACTTCATGGGTCGTGATCACAACCCCCATGCGTTCACCACATGGATGGCGGGCGGCGGCGTCAAGGGTGGCACTCACTATGGCGAGACCGATGAGGTTGGATTTAAAGCTGCGGTCAACAGAGTTAGTGTCAACGATTTGCATGCAACCATTCTTCAACTATTGGGAATCGATCACACTAAGTTGACTTATCGTTATAATGGCAGGGATTTCCGGCTGACCGATGTTGCGGGCAATGTGGTGAAAGAAATCATTGCTTAGTCTTATTTCTGATAAGCTAGAAAGCCTAACGCATCATGTTTAAAAATGTATTACTGGTGGAATGTCAGGATATTCCGGGGTTAGTGCACGAAATAACAGGGGTGTTGTTTAAACACAAATTGAACATCACAATGAATCAGGAATTTGTAGAGTCTGATCGATTTTTCATGCGTACGGAATTCGAAGGTCCCCCAGCAGGCGATCCTTTGATCGCGGAACTTGAAAGCATTCTGCCCAAGGGCGCAAATATCAGGTTGGGTGAACATCGCCCTAAAAATGTTGTGCTCATGGTTTCTCATGAATCCCATTGCTTGGGCGACATTTTAATCAGGCATGAGTTCAAGCAATTGCCCGTGCGCATTCTTGGGGTGATCAGTAATCACACTTCACTGCAAAACCTTGTCAATAAGTTTGATCTACCCTTTCATTTTGTCTCGCATGATAAGCTTACCCGCGAAGAACATGAGGCAAAAATACTTGCCTTGATCGATTCGATGGCCCCTGATTATGTAGTACTTGCTAAGTACATGAGGGTGTTAACTCCTGGCTTTGTAAAGCGCTTTGATGGCAAAATGATCAACATCCATCATTCATTTCTACCCGCGTTCATCGGCGCAAAACCCTATCAGCAGGCTTTTGATCGTGGGGTTAAAGTAATTGGGGCTACCGCACATTTTGTTACCGAGCAGCTCGATGATGGCCCGATAATAGTGCAGCAAGTAATTAATGTTAATCACACTGCAAACGCACAAACTATGGCGCAATCGGGCAAAGATGTGGAACAGATTGTGTTATCGAAGGCGCTAAAGCTACTTTGCGAAGACCGCATTTTCCTTGCAGGTAATCGCACCATCATTTTTGATTAAAAAAAGAAGCCCGGATTTCTCCGAGCTTCTCTTATTGAATCCCAAGCGCTTTAAATTACTTCTTAGCTGCTGGTATAATTACTGAATCAATAACATGGATTACACCATTGCTGCATTGAATGTCAGTCTTTACAACTTTAGCTTTGTCTACCATTACGCCTGCATCGCTTGCAGAAATCTTGAATGATGCGCCATTGACGGTCTTTGCAGACTTCAATTTTACAGCATCCTTAGCTTCAACTTTGCCTGCTACAACATGATAGGTCAGAATTCCAGCAAGCTTTGCCTTATTTTCTGGCTTAAGAAGTTCTTCTACAGTGCCTTTAGGCAACTTTGCGAATGCTTCATCAGTTGGGGCAAACACGGTAAAGGGACCCTTGCCTTTGAGGGTTTCGATCAAATCTGCTGCCTTAAGAGCTGCTGCCAAGGTTTTGAAACTTCCTGCTTCTACTGCGGTATCAACGATATCTTTTTCTGCTGCTGCTGCAAAAATATTTGCGGCCATGAATGCAGATGCTACTACGAACGCGCCTAATCTGAATAAACTCATAACGAAACTCCATGAAAGTAAGATCGACAAGCATCACTTATCGAAAGATTGAGGAAAAACTTCAAGAATGCTTCAAAGCCAAAATCAGATTTGATACCGCACTCTTGCCAATTACTAATTATTCATAGTCAACTGTTATCTCGCCAACAAAACAGATTCCAATAATTTTTCTAATTATTTTGATTTTGTTGATTATGCTTAGTTATCCCTTTAAAATTGTAAGCTTGTCTTTACTTTTTTTTGAAAGATTAAAAAATGAACGCATCACTCTTCTATATCGTATCTTCATATTTCCTTTTTGCCCTGCCTCAAATCGAACCTAACAAGCCCAACATTGTATTCATCATGGCAGATGATCTTGGATATGGCGATTTGGGTTGCTATGGGCAGACGAAAATCCTTACACCGCGCATAGACTCTCTTGCAAGGGATGGGATGCGATTTACCAATTATTATGCGGGGTGCACGGTTTGCGCCCCTAGCAGATGCGTGTTGATGACGGGTAAACATATGGGGCATTGCAGGGTGCGTGGCAATGGGGGCGGGCTTAGCCAATCGCTTCGTCCGGAAGATGTCACGGTTGCGAAATTGCTTCAGAAGAATGGTTATAAAACCGGATTGTTTGGAAAATGGGGCTTGGGCGATGAAGGAGTAGCAATCGTTGGCAGCCCTATCAGACAGGGGTTTGATGAATTCTATGGCTACTTAAACCAACATCATGCGCATAATTACTGGCCCACTTTTCTGATAAAAGGTGAAGCTAGGGTGCAATTAAATAATGAGGTAAAGCCCATTGGCAAAGATGGGGGTGGGGTTGCAACCAAGAAGGTTGATTACGCCCCAAATTTGATTCTCCAAAACTCCCTTGATTTCATCACCAGAAACAAGAAAGAACCTTTCTTCCTTTATTTTTCAACTACATTGCCTCATGCTAATAATGAAGCAACCAAGGAAACCGGAGATGGGTGCGAAGTGCCAAACCTTGGAATTTACAAAGACAAAGAATGGACGAAACAAAATAAAGCGCAAGCCGCGATGATCACTTACCTCGATACCCAGGTTGGGAAAATCTTAGATCATTTGAAAGCCCAAGGGTTGGAGCAAAATACTCTGGTCTTTTTCACCTCCGACAACGGGCCCCATAAAGAAGGAGGCAATAACCCAGACTTCTTTAACGCATCGGGTGGCCTTAACGGCATCAAACGATCGCTTCACGATGGCGGTATTCGCGTGCCCATGATTGTTCGCTGGCCTGGAAAAATCCCTAAAGAAACCATCTCGGCCCATATCTCTTATCATGGCGATTTTCTCTCTACTGCTTGCGATCTAGCACAATTAGAAACTCCAAAGGGGCTTGATAGTATCAGCATGAAACCCATCTTAATGGGGCAGGAGAAGTTACAAAAAAAGCATGAATACCTTTATTGGGAGTTTTACGAGGGCAAAGGTGCCCGCGCAATTCGCATGAACAATTGGAAGGGAGTAATGAACCCTTTTAATCAAAACCAGCTGGAAGTTTACGATCTTGATAAAGATGCAGAAGAAAAAACTAACCTGGCAGCAAAAATCCCAGAGATAACTGCCCTTTTACTTAAAGCAATGAAGGAAGCTCATGAAGATTCAAAAGACTGGCCCAATCCGGGTTCCCTCAAAAAATAAAAATTTTTTTCCCGCTTTCTATAGCTCTAAACGACATTCAAAAAAGATTTTCATCCTGCTGGGCTTTTCATTATGAAAAGTCAGGTTAGGATGCTTACACATTCTTTTCTATTTTTAAGGAAATCTTTTGTAGGAGTGCTCGAATAATCTATGCGGATTAGTGGGGGGCGGAATTCATTCTTTAAAGGGGAAATATTTATGTTTGATCTTGCTGAAATAATGAAGTCGCAATTGTCGCTTTTTTCCAAGGGGAAAATCAAAATCCATGAAAGCGAGATCCTTACCGATTTAGTAGAACAGATTATCAAAGCCCATGGCAGAGATTCCTGGGTCGAATCGGGCTTTCCCGGTTTAAAACAGCTTTCAGTTGAAGATGCCCTTAAGTACCTCTCGGGTGAAAGCTTCAAGTTAAACGATAAATTCCTTAAGGCCGATGATGTTGAAATAGGCATGTTTGTCATCATGCACCATAGTAAATTCCCCAGACAGCACCTTTGGGGGCAGTCGTACAGAATTGCGGGTATTGAGTTCCCCTATGTTTTGCTCGAACCTGCGGTGAAATCACTAAATGATCAAGAAATGCTGGTTACGGAGTTCAATAAGGTGGCTTTACGAAAATGCTCTGAAGCGTACTTCCAGGCCCAAAGAAATGGTAATAAGTCTGATAAAGCAGAGAAAAAGGGATATGTTTCCGACGATTTATCCCTGCCTTTCTAGTGATTTCAGAGAATTCCTGTTTTTGTGGAAATAATTTCGGTCGAGCTACGAATAAGTATTATAAGTCCCGTTTCAACTTCAAGGAGGTTTTCATGGCTATTCATTATGCAAGCGCGATTCACCCAAACGCAGCTCAAAATATGAATTCATTGATTGCCTCCAGGTATAGAGTCTTTGCAAGTCTTAAACGCAAACCCATGTTTGCCTATGTTCATTCCAGTTAAAGCTTCTAACTGCTAGCAATCCAATAATCTTGTGGTTCAAACTTGGTTTTTAACAAAACCGATAGGGTTTGTTTCACTTCGTTTATGTTCCTAAATACCGTGTTTTTACACATGCTTTAAGGGCCTATTGATTGGCACACGAGGGAGCGTACCCCCCTCGCCTTCATAACTTTTCCCCAAACAGGAAATCGCAAGACAGTCATGGTAATGGCACACGAGGGTTGTTAATCCCTCACCTTGAATTTAGCCGCCCAATTCTTATTCCGGAGGTTTCAAAATGAATGCATCTGCTTCCAACAATGCCGATAAATACCCTCTTAATGTGCTTACCCTTAAGATGTATGCGCAACTTGATAAACAGGATAATGATTTGGCGCGGAGAACCTTCGATGACATCATTTGCCTGCTTACTGGACCCGCAAAAGGCTATATCTACAATCAAATTCACAAACCTTATCTGTTGGAATTTGAGGGCGAGATTTTAAATGATTTATGGATGGCGCTTTGGCAGAACGCGAACCGGCCCTCAATGCGTTGGGATCTTTCCAAAGGTGCAGTCTTCCAAACTTGGGCCATCAGTATTCTTCATAATAAAATCAGGGACCGGTTACGGAAGGAAAAACGACAACTTCGCATGATCTACATGGCGACCATCAAAGATGAAGCTAAAGGAATGGAACTGACATTCACCGATCCCAAACCGATGGTACTGGATCAACTCATCAGCATGGAAACTACTGAAAGAGTACGTAGCGCGATTAAGAAGATGCCCGCAAAATATCGCGAAATCTTTAGGCTTAAGCATATCGATCGCATGAAATCACGCGACATTTACCTGCAAACCGGCATTTCAGAAAGTACGGTCTGCAAACGACTTAAGAAAGGAGAAAAGATTCTTCTAGACCTGCTTCATAACAAGTGGGACTAACTTATTTCGCTTTTTTTGATTTATTTTGAGCCCAAACGGAAATATTCACGCCCCACCTTCGAATAATACTTAGGTAAGGTGCTTATCTGCTCCAACCCCGGCCCCGCCCAAGCCGGGTTTGTTGAGCTAAATAAGTTGCAAGAACAAGCCGGGTTTGAAGAACAAGCCGGGTTTGAAGAGCAAGCCGGGTTTGTTGAGCTAAATAAGTTGCAAGAGCAAGCTAAGTCTAATTCTTGAAAGAACTAACATGGATTATCAAGAACCTTCAGATCAAGTAACTTCCTACAGGATTTCCGATGCGTTATGCAAAGAAAACTGGACACCCGAAGAGATTAATTCCTTGATGGAGGATTCGGGTATCTCGCAAAAGCTTGATTGGATTGAAGAAAACCTTTGGTATCCCAAACCCATGGAGCTTTTCAATTTTATTTTTCAAACCAAGCTCACGCCAGAACTTGAAGATGATATTCATTACCATCTTGAAACTTTGGGATGCGCTCGAACTATTAGGCTCATGAAAACCATGGTTCAAGACCCAGGAATGAATCTGCTCAAAAAACTTCCCGCAGCAAGGCTTATGAATATCTTCAGCCATCTTGCTTTTTCAAAAACTTGGATTGTTTCTCTGCATCCAACCGAAAAAACAACTCGCCAAACTTCAGAAACCCAAACACTTTTGCATAACCCTTCGAATAATTCCCTACCGATTAAGCAAATGAAGGGTGACTCTTCCAAAAATATTATCCTGGGCAATTTCCCGATCCGAATGAAACGCTCGATGCAGCCCAATGGCGAAAGAATCACCCTCTTATTTCCCAACAGAACCTACCCGTTCCCCAAAGTAAGAGTGATGGCGATTAACGAAAACCACGAAATCGTCTTGGATGGAGAATTCGCACTCGATGCAGGAAGCAAATTCTGGAGCGTTCGCTTCAAGGCGCCCATTGCCTCCAAATACATGCTGCTGGTAAGGCCTGTTGATGCTTCCGAATGTTTTGCAGAAAACACCCCTATCTTGAACTGATAACAAAACTTTATTACTCTCTTTTTTCACTTTACAAATGCAGTCTTCTGCAAAAGAAGCTATCCTTGGGGTATTCATTTACCTTGTAAGGAATATTCATGCAGAAAAATTCTTTTAATGAAGATCGCTCTGCTGTTTGGCTAGCGTTTCTTTTCATCGCCCTAGCACTATGTCTACCTTTAGGCGTGGGCAATCTTCTAGGCTGGGTTATAGGTGTTAAAGTTTGGACCGACCCGCTTAACGCCCTCGCCCCTCTGAGCAAATCTTTTTCCCACATCTCAGGCTGGGTCAGTTTAATTGCAACCCTTGCCTTTATTGCACTTTTGCTTCTTTGGGAACGCAGGCGATTTGCAGAAAATAAAAAAGCATTCTTCACCGCACTTCTTATTGTTCTAACACTCACCATGATTGGTTGGATACTGGGCCATGCTGGAATTGTTGCTGCAGTCCCCAACGAAAGAGAAAAACTTGGGCTTAAATGGTCAATGGGATTAACAGGCGAGGCAGGATATTTAGCTGCGTTATTCATCGGTTTGATCATTGGGAATTTCTTTACATCCTTTGCAAAATTCCTCTCGCAGGCAGCTCGCACCGAATGGTTTATTAAAACTGCAATTGTTTTGGTTGGGGCAGGAGTTGGGCTTAAAGGGCTCGAGCAGGCAAATCTTGCGGGCACGGTTTTCTTTCGTGGCCTAGCTGCAATTGTCGAAGCCTATTTAATCTACTGGGCCTTGGTTTACCTGATGGCTAGAAAAGTTTTTGGTTTCAGCAGAGAATGGGCCGCGCCTTTAGCATCAGGGATTTCAATCTGTGGGGTTTCCGCAGCCATTGCTACGGGAGCAGCCATCCGCGCTAGGCCGGTCGTACCAATCATGGTTTCATCTTTAGTCGTGGTATTTTCAGTAGTCGAGCTTTTAGTTCTTCCTTTTCTAGCCCACGCAATTATTCCAGAAGAGCCAATGGTCGCTGCAGCTTGGATGGGCCTTGCAGTAAAAACGGATGGTGCAGCTATTGCTAGCGGTGCGATTACCGAGGCTTTATATATGGCCCAAGGTGGGTTTCAAAAAGGCTGGATGTTAATGACCACCACCACCGTAAAAATCTTCATTGATTTATTCATAGGTGTGTGGTGTTTCATACTTGCGTGTGTTTGGGTCTATGGGATTGATCGGAAGCCGGGCGAAAAGGTTTCGCTTAAGGAAGTCTGGGATCGATTTCCAAAATTCGTAATTGGATATTTCATCGCTTTTGCGTTGTTCATCACTTTGGGGCTTTGCTTCCCCGACAAAATCAAAGAGCTCAAAGAATCATCAACCAATCTTGATGCCTTCCGCAAATTCTTCTTTGCACTCGCTTTTTTCAGCATTGGTTTATCTGCTGATTTCAAACGACTTTGGCAGGAGGGTTTGGGCAAATTAATCCTGGTATATGTTGTCTGCCTTTTTGGATTCGTTATCTGGATCGGTCTGGGAATATCCTGGCTCTTTTTTCATGGCATTATGCCACCCACCGGAGTTACTCCATGAACAATCCCCAAGAAACCGAAAAACTTGTTGATGAATTACACAATCAACCCTATGAACCAATGGTAGCTGCAGAAATCTGGCTAGTTTCCATAAGTTTGTTCACAGGTATCAGCATTCTCATCATTTTAGCATTTGTCTTAAAAAACTGATCTTTGTTAAGCACTGCTACGAAACTAAGCAGATTTCTTAAAAACAAGCACTTCATCAATTACACATATATTTGATTCAAACTCTTCATTAAGAACACCTCAAACTCTAACACTAAGAGCTTAAGCCCTTGCTATCATTACTTTTGTATAGGGCACGATTTTTAAAATAAGTGCTTTTAATCAGTCCTGCATAATCTTTTTCGTGTTTAGTTAAGATTGGCATGGAGTTTGCAATACCTTAAATAGCTTAGAAACTTTTTATTGGGCAAATTGAAGTTTAATAAAAGGGAAAAAGTGATGAACCTGACATATAACCATCCTACTCTAACAAATATATCGGCTCATTTTATTAACCCATTTAAAACTACACCAATGAATGCTTGTTGGCGTTTGGCCTAAGCCTTTATGACCAGCGTTGCAAGCAACTTATTTTGATTTAAGAGGTTTGATTTTATGTTTACAGTATTTAAAACTTTTTCATGGGCAGCATTGGTTTCTGCGTTAGGGTACGCCTTTGTTGATTCCACTGAAATGGTAAATCATCTAATTAGTCCCATCAATTACCAAGCCCAGATTAATAATTACAAAGCTGCATATGAAGAAATGAATTCCCGGGATCAGATTATTGTTCAACGGCTTCATATAAAAAACAAAGTATTCAATGCCTTTAAGCAACAAGAGATTTCCATTTATCAAGCTGCAAGTTGCTTTCAAACACTGATCCTTTATTCCAATGATAAATACGAAACAATTCCCCATGGGCACGAAAACTATTCTCCCGACATTCGGGCTTGTCTGTGTTTACTTCTTTGGCTGGATGATCCAGCATTTAAAGGTAATGATTTCGAAGTTGTAATAAATGATTTTCGCAACATTGTAGATATTGCCAAGAATGGAAGTTACCAAATTGAACTGCCAATCCCCCCAGCCAAGTTACTTGTAGACTTTCTTTACTAGTTGTAGGCGTTTAGACGGGTAGTTAGCGCACTAGATTGCCGCCAGATTGATCAAGGTCAATCCTTTAGATCGAAATCAAGGATATTATCTTGGTTTTTAACTTCCACCTTTAGGGTCGAAGTTACCGTGGTGGCATATTTCGCAGGTACCAGGGAAGTTACTTTCCCGGGCACTAGGATTTTAGTAGCCCTTGATTGCTTAATTTCTTCGTCCAAGCTTTTGGGTTCTTCCATGGTGCCGGCCCCAACACTGGTGGCTTGAATTGTCACCGTGTGATTTCCAACGACTGCGCCATCATTTTTGCTCAAGGTGGTAAGCACATAGGTGCCATCTTTTTGAATATTGCCCACTGCTGCAGGTCCGGTTTCAGAATGAAACATAATAACGCCTGTATCAATAGCTTTGCCCATGAAAGAAATTTTACCTTTGACGGGTGCAATTGCAGGGCCACCTGAACACGCTGGAATTAAGATCGAGAAAAACAGAATAAAATTTACGAAGCGCATAACTCAGGTACTTAATTAGTAGGAGGGTGTAACTTCGCCACCATTAATGCTTGCAAGCTGGTTCAAAGTTGTCTGATTGATCGAGGTGTTGACAAAGCTGACGTGTCCATCCACATAAACGAAATTGGCGCCGCCTGTGTGCATACTTCCCAAGGGTGAATCGTTTTCACTATCTGCAAGGAGTGCGACCGTGGAGTTAATTGGGAACCGGGTGTTGCGAAAATCTCTACCATAGGATCGGTTGGTAGGCGGGCAAGCGGGGGCAGAGCAAGCACCTGAATTAGTCCAAGGTGAAACAGGGCCACCAACGGTTGCATTACCATAACCTGCTCCGCCGCCCCAAAGTTGCGCATGTACCGATTCGCCCACAGCCAGTGAATTAGAGGTGCCATCGATAACATCCGTAAACTTTCGTGGCATATTCATATTGAACATACCATCGACACAGACATCGCCTCGCCAACCATGGCTCCAACCTGGGCCGCCTGAAACCCCACCAGCAATTCCGAAATAATCTCTCCGATTAGGAAAGGCTTCATACTTACTATTAGAGGCGCACTGATAGACCTGCATTTTAAGGGATGCAAGATTGCCCCCCACGCCAGCAGCCCACCCTTTGGTATAGTCATAAAGTTTCTCAGCGCTGTCTTGTTCAATACTTGGCAAAAGCATGATCCACATAGAATTGCCCCTGCAATCCGCTGCACAATGTTTGGCAACATCAACTTCATGGCCGTTCACAAAGTTCTTGGTATCATGGGTTTTGTGGATAGCGAGACCAATTTGTTTCAGGTTGTTTTGACACCGCATTCTTGATGCAGCTTCCCTTACTTTTTGCACTGCAGGAAGTAGCAACCCAATCAAAATTGCAATGATAGCAATAACTACAAGAAGTTCTATCAGGGTAAAGGCCCGTTTGGAATAAGCTAAATTCATGAATAAACCCAGTAAGTATTACAAATAAATATACTTCATGCTAACTTCATCGGGATATTTTCAACAACTAAATAATGGCATACTTAAACGAAATCTGGAAAACTATCAGTAATTAACCTTAGCAACCGAACTTTCATCAAGGTTTATTCCGCTTTTAAAAGGGGCACCAGATTAGTGCCTTGGATGTTCTCGAATTTCGAAAGAATTACAGAATCTGAATCCTTGGTGGTTTCCAGCGTAACTTCATTAAACCCAGAACCATAAGTACCCCGGTTTTTCTGCAATACGACTTTTAAAACGATACTCTGTGGGGCTTTACCTTTCTCGCTAGGAGAAAAGATTTTCACCAACTGGCCCGGTTTCAATTGATTGGCTTGGGACCAATAGGTGGCGTAAACCGTAAATAAAACTTTCTTCCCATCCACAGTATCGATGTAGCCTTCTAGCCCATCTTTTGCCAACCTAGAATTAATCAATGCTAGCTGCCTAGTTTTAATTTCTTCAAGGCTCGCTTCATCTACAATCTGCATGACAATCTTTTGTTTTTCTTTCATACACCAAGTAAGGTAAAAAGTATCACCTTTTTTCATGGCAAGTGTATCGATCAACTTTCCAGCCTTCCATTTCTTGCATTCGGGACTAATGTTAAATTCTGCGATGTTCTTATCAAGCGGCTTTTTATCTGCGATCACTCTCGCCTTGAATGTTTTTCCATCAACAGCATCCTCAGTTATTTCCCAGATATGATTATGGCCCTTCATCTGGCAAATCTCATCTTGGTAATGAACCAAATAACCACGGGGATGATTTTCATCTGCGTTAAAAAAAAGATTCACTCTCTCACCCGGAAGTAAATCGGCAGGGCTTGCACCATAAACCAGATACCTATAAGTAGTGGCCCAAGGTAACACTCTGGTCTTGATGATTTCATCAGAAGAATCGCGCGTTACAGTAGCAGTCATGGTTTCAGGGTCGAACGATTTCCAGATATACCAACCCCGCGTAGTACCAATGCCGCCGGGGACTCCAAACTTGCGCGGATGAATAATGGAAGCTGTACCTTCGGGCGAGATGGGAATCTTCCTCAAGCTTTTATTTTCAACACCGGGATGGCCTTTGAAACCTTGGATATCAACCTTTGCGTGGAAGATGCCATTGGGCCCACCCGTACTGCAGAAAATTTCATCATGATTGGGGCCACCAAAAGCAATGTTGCTAACCACCTGAGCAGGGATATCAACATGGCCCAGCACCTTCTTTTCAGGGGAAAGAACGAGTATGCGACCTTGCTTGGTTTCAGGCCGTTGAAAATCAGCAACCCATAAATTCCCCTTATTATCGAAGGCGCACCCATCACCACCACTGCCTCCAAGATCGTAAAATAGTTCGGGTTCTGCGAAAGGTTTACCTTCCTCTGGAATTAAATAACGAAGGATTTTCTTGGATTGCGATTCGATCAGATAAAGGAACTTGCTTTGTGGATCAACATCCAATCCATTAGGGAAAGCTAGGCCGGTTGCAATCTTGGTAACTTCCCCCTTGGGACTTAATCTAAAAATATTGCCCACGGGTTTTTGCAGGGATGAGCCTGAGGGATCGGTCCAATAAATATTACCCTTGGCATCAAGGGTGAGATCGTTAAGGCTGTTGAGGGGTTTGTTTTCGTAGGAATCTGCAAGAACATTAAGCGAGCCATCGGGTGCGTAATCAAGGATGGCCTTATGTTTGTTATCGCAAATAAGCAGATGGCCTTTTGCATTTAAAACCGTGCCAGCAGGATTGATGTCGAGAAACTTTTCGACCTTACCCTCTTTACTGACTCGCAGTAATGATCCGCTGCAGAAGAAGAGTTCGCTATTCTTCCAAGTAGGGCCTTCGGAATAGCCCGGGGCTTTTGCGAATTGAGTAGGCTTGATGTCTTGAAGTTTGGAATAATCGGCCTGCCCGATGATGCCAAGGAAAACAGAAACACTAATGATGCAATTGCTCATCATGGAATACGAACTCCAGAAAAAATCATGGAAGGTTTAGAACAAATCGAGGATGGGTTCACCTTCTGCAAGAAGGTTATAAGGCCGGCCCTCTTTATCATGGGCTTCGAGATCGGAAATACCCATTGCATGGTAGACGGTTTTAGTAACATCCGCAGGGGTAACGATTTTCTGTTCGGGAAATTCGCCCCGCTTATCGGAAGAGCCATGCACCTGCCCGCCTTGAATCCCACCACCCGCCATCAAAACACTAAGGCAATGAGTCCAATGATCACGGCCTGCGCCATTGACCCCGCCGCTGCGTGGGTCACCCACTTTGGGCTTTCGACCCATTTCAGATGTAACCATAAGCAGGGTGGAATCAAGCAAATTGCGCTGCGAAAGATCTTCGATAAGTGCAGAGAAACCCCGATCAAAGCTAGGTAATAGATCTTCTTTTAAGCAGTTAAAGTTATTGCCATGGGTATCCCAACCACCACCGCTTTTGCATTTCTTGTTGAGTTTATCATCGCCCAACCAGAATACGGTGATGAACGGAACCCCTGCTTCAACCATTCTTCTAGCAAGCAAAAGCGACATGCCATTAGTGTTATTACCATATCTTTCACGCATACTTACAGGTTCATCTGCAACATCGAAAGCCTTGGTGGACTTTGCGGAAAGAAGCAACGACATTGCTTTTTCTTGAAGCTTGGTCCAGGTGGTGCTTTTGTTCGATTGATCAAACTGACGCCTTGCACCATCGAGCTTGTTTAATATTTCCTGCCTAGCCAGCAACCGTTTGGGATTCATGCTTGCATCAAGGCTGATGGAAGGCGCAACAAAAGAAAGGGGCTTATCGATGGTTCCCAAAACATAAAGGGGATCGTATTCTACACCCAGCTTAGCAGCAAACTGGCCCGGCCTAGTATAGGGTGCGGTACTGGGTTTTTCAGGCAGAGTGATTGCATTGGGCATATACGGATGAGCCGGGCGCTTTGCAGAGATCACACTTCCCATGAAGGGCCAGTCATCCGGCATGGGCGTGCGATTATTACCCAGCGAAAGAAAACTCTGATCAGGAACATGGCCTGTCAGATTATAATAATATCCAGCATGATGATCGTTGGTGTTAACTGTGCTTTTCACACCTTGAATAACTGCAAGGTGTTTGGCTTGCTTGGCGAGCAGGGGGAGGTGTTCGCAAAGTTTAACGCCCGGCGCAGTGGTTTCGGTCTGCTTGAAAAGCCCACGGTATTCTTCGGGTGCGTTGGGTTTCATATCCCAAGTATCTATATGAGAAGCACCACCTGAAAGAAAAAAGAGAATGGTCGATTTGGCTTTGCCTTTACCAGAGGCTACAACTGCCTGAGGAGCAGCCATCAAACCCGGTGTACCAAAACCAAAACCAGCAATTCCTGCAGTGGATGCTACAACAAAAGATCTTCTAGATTGATTCATGGGGAAAACCATTGAGGCATGCTTATTCGAAGTAATTCTATTTTCAATCTAACAAGTTTAAATGTCAACAGGGAAATAAGGTTGGAAATCCTCATTTATCAAGGGAAAGTTCTTTTCCCAAGGGTCGTAAGGATGATAAAGTCTTCTAGGATGAATATTTAAGTATTAGGAAACAAAATGGCAGTTAATTTTGGACATATGTTGCAGGGAACGATGACCTTGCTGGGCAGGATTTCTCTTTGTGCGATATTCCTTTCCAGTGCGATTGGATTCAACCTACCAAACTTTGAAGACGCAATCTCTGCAATGGGCCGTCAGGG
>CAMDHK010000007.1 GCA_945897965.1 Candidatus Kuenenia stuttgartensis
GCTGTTTGAATTGAGAGGTGGGAAGAAGAATCGACCAGCAAAAATCTGCCTGCAATAAAACGATCCCACAGATTGATAATCAAGTGAAGGAATTGTAGGATCAAAGCGGGCCAGGCCAGATAAAAAACTTTTAGCAGGGTGGACTTGCTTGGATCCGTGTAAAAGCTAGGCTTTACAAGAGGGTTTACAACTGTTGAACCACCCATGTTTCCCCTTTAAGAAGACCAAAACGATCGTTTAGATGAAGAGTAAAGCCCGGCGTGGTAACGACCTGCCCGTTAACTTGTATTTGCCCTTCTTTAACCAAGAATTTAGATTGCCCGCCAGTACCACCAATGCCCGCTTTTTTCACCGCCTGAGCTAATGAAATTGATTCGGTGGAAAGCTGCAAAATCTTATCACTTTTTTCTTTAGATTGCTGATCCATGAAATTCTCCAAGGCCATCACTCAAAAATTAGGTATTATTAACTTAATTAGGTATCCTTACTTTAGGCCAAAATGTAATTAAGGCCCCTGTCCCGACCATAAAACTTTGGGAACCCTTGCAATGAATGATATTATCAAAGAAATCCAAGAGTTAAAAAAGCAAAAAAAAGCCACGATTCTTGCACATTATTACCAAGAGGGTGAAATCCAAGAAATCGCTGACTTCAATGGCGATTCCCTAGCTCTTGCCCGGGCCGCAACAAAGGTGGAGACCCCCATCATCGTTTTTTGTGGTGTGCATTTCATGGCTGAAACGGCAAAAATCCTTAATCCAGCAAAAAAAGTTTTACTCCCAGACCTCCAAGCTGGGTGTTCTCTCGCAGACAGTTGCCCCGCAGACAAATTGGCCCGATACCAAGAAATGCTACGGATCAATGGCAGAAAATTCCAAACGGTAACTTACATTAACAGCACTGCTGCAGTAAAAAGCCTTAGCGACTGGGTGGTCACCTCAGGAAATGCAGAAAGTATAGTTAAAAAAGTTCCCGCCGATATGGAAATTCTTTTTGTACCAGATAGACACCTTGGGCAATATCTGGAAGAAGTAACAAACAGAAAAATGATCCTTTGGGACGGGGCATGCATGGTGCATGAAATTTTCAGCTTGGGTGACCTTCTTGCGATGAAGAAAAAGCTTCCTTCCTCAATGGTGCTCGCGCACCCAGAATGCCCTGCAAATATCCGCGCTTATAGCGAATTTGTTGGGGGCACCGAAGCCATGCTTAATAAAATTGCAACTTTTAAAACTCCTACAGATTTTATAGTTGCAACCGAGCCTAACATGATGTGGCAGATGGAAAATCGTTTCCCGCAGCACCGTTATCACCCGGTACCAGGGATAACTTGTGCATGTAATAAATGCCCGCATATGGGCAGGAACACCCTTGAAAATCTAAGGGATTGCCTAATAAACGAGACACCTGAAATTGTTTGGGATCCATGTTTTGATCGCGCAAAGGAAGTATTAACCCGGAGCCTTTTAAATTAAGAAAGTATTGCTTCTATGCAGCCTGTACCTTCACGATTTCTTATTCGACTTGCACGAAAGTGTCTGAATCACCCAGGTGTGCCCTTGGCTAAGGGAGATGCGTTACTCGACCTTTCCAGCGAATTCACCATCGCTAGTTTAAGTGGTTTAGATGGGCAGGAAGAATTCGCCGAATTGCGAATTTGCTGGAATGCCCAAGGACTTGGTTTCCAAGCCACCATTACAGGCAAAAAACAACCCCCAGAAGGGGATAATACAAGGCCTAGAAGCTCCGATGGGATAACTATTTGGGTAGATACCCGCGATTCACGATCTAGCCATCGAGCCACACGCTACTGCCATCAATTCCATTTTCTTGCAACTGGAGCAGGCCCGGATAGAGAAGACCCATGTTTCGTTCAATCGAAAATTCACAGAGCCTTGCAGGATGCGCCTTTTTGCAACCCAAGTGAAATTATGTTCCGATGCACCAACGAACCGAGTGGTTATTTTATGGAAGCCTTTTTACCTTCGCAGGCACTTGCGGGGTATGACTCAGAAGAATGCCCAAGGTTGGGCGTATGTATTCAAGTACATGATAGGGAATTGGGCGATCAGATATACGACAGCACCTTGGATTTTCCTTTTTCAGAAGATCCAAGTTTATGGAGCCAACTAATATTGGTTCACCCTGAACGAGATGAAAAACCAGCCAAGAAGAAGGAAGGCAAATCTTCTAGTCGTAAAGCAGATAAACCTAGCAAGAAAGAACTAGAAAGTTAAAGTTCTTCCGCAGCTTCCGCATCCAACTTCGCACGAAGAGGACCACGGTAGGTAATTCTTCCCTTCGAAAGATCGTAAGGGGAAATTGCGACGGTAACAATGTCACCAGGCAGGATTCTGATAAAGTTTTTGCGGATTTTTCCCGCAATATGAGCAACCAATTCATGCCCATTGTCAAGTTTTACCTTGAATTGAGTATTTGCAAGGGCAACTGTAACCTTGCCTTGAACCAACATCGCTTCTTCTTTTGCCATTAAAAATCTCCCAAGCCAAAAATGTAAACCAAAACGAACGCTTATAAAAAAGCAAAGAGGGTTCAAAATGAACCCTCTTCTTAATTAAAACAACTTTACTTTGCAAGCTTGCTGCGTATTTCACCAATAGTTTTCAGCAGGCCCTTGAATGGATCTGCAAACTTACTTAAGCCTTCTGACATCAATGTTTCTTCCAAGTGCTGCATATTCACCTTGGCATCAATATCATCCAAGATGGACTTTGCAGGCAAAACATCAACTTGCTTGGTGAAAACTTGACCGCTATTCTGGGTTGCATCGTTGGTTTCTGGAGGATTCGTTTCGATATCAGACCCAGCAAACGCTGCAACATATTTGTAAGGAGCATCGGAAGGCTTTTTAGTACCGGTGCTAGCAAAAATAATTTCCTGCTGCAAAGGTAGGTTTTTGTCAGCCCAGAACTTATGGTTCATTGCACACAATCTTTTAGCGTTCACGATCCCAACCATGCCTTGAGCTTCAGCAGAAAGCGTGGGAACATGTTGTTCGGTGTAAACATCCAAACGGCTTACAAAAATGCTATAAACCGATTTGAAATTTTCGAGTGAGGTACGACGCTGCGCACCGCGCCAAATCGCTGCGCGAGCTTCTAAGTACTGCCTCTCGGAGAAAATCAAAGTGCAGTTCAGGGTAATTCCAGCAGCACAAAGTTCTTCCAATGCAGCCAACCCACCTGGAGTTGCAGGAACCTTGATCATTCGGTTTTGGTGTCCTTTGGCCCATTTCTTGCCTAATTCGATATACTGTGCAGCTTTTTCTTGTACAGAAAGCTTGCAATCTTTATCTTCAAGCAGGGGATCCAATTCAAAACTTACATAACCATTATTGCCTTTGGTGGACGTCCAAACAGGCAAGAAAACCTCTTGTGCTTGGGAAACCAATAGATCAGTCATTTTCCAAGCCAAACCAGCATCATCAAGGCCCTCAGCAGCAAACTTGGTTATTTGCTCGTCAAAACGATGCGTCCCCAACAGTTTGGATATAATAATAGGGTTGGAAGTTGCCCCGGTTGCCCCCATGGCGCGATTTGCTTTAACTAACTCTGGATCAATGGAATCAAGCCAAAGTTTAGTACCCGCAGTTATTAAAGATTGCAAAGGCGTTGTCATATCAATCAATCCTCTATGTTTATCTAAGTTATTAGCCATTAGTCACTAAAGGTATCCTAAGCATTTAGACAGTTTGTTGCTATTAGTTTTTCAAAAATTTGAGTTTATTCATTTAATATTTATATATGCCAAGCCATTCCAAGAAGCAAAACAGCATGGCTTTATAGACTAAGGCACGGTTAATGATGCGCCATTATTAGCTGCATTTAAACCCAATATGAACGGAACAGCACTTTTAGCCCAAGTACTTGCGGAGTGATAACTGGATGCTCCATCGCCAAAAGCAGTTTTTAGCATGTCGGTATTAATAACCCCAGGATTTAAAGGGATGGCTGCCATTCCTTGAGGCAATTCCAGAGCCAAAGCCTTTGTCAGACCTTCAACCGCATACTTTGATGCACAATAGGGCGCAAACCCGCCAGATACCGATCTGCCCCAAGCCGAACTTAAATTTACAATGATCCCTTTTTTCGCCCCCACCATGGAAGGAACAAAGCATCGGATAATATTTCCAATCCCATTAATGTTTACATCAATCAAGTTGCAAAATTCCTTCTCTGAGATCTCCCATAACGGAGCAGGCTTGTTGATTACCGCAGCATTATTAATGAGTAAATCAGGCAACCCATGCCCCAGCACAGATCTTGCCCACTTCTCAACAGATTTTTCCTGGGTAACATCAACGACCGCAAATTTTCCTTGAGGCACCTTTTTTTGCAATGCCTCCACATTCGCTTCTGATGAGCCACAACCATGAATTTCATGCCCAAGTTCACTCATCCCCAACACCAAAGCTTCACCTAAACCTCTAGTTGCACCTGTGACCACAATTCTAAGCCGATTTTTTATAGTCATTTAAAAATCCTTTTTAAAACCATCGCGATTTATCAACAACATTCATAAGGGGTAACTGATTCAAAAACCTTTGCAAATTATCCATTAGAAATGCAAGATGCCTTGAAGCAATTGGTGGGGCATACCCCGCAACATGAGGTGTCAAAATTACTTTATCGCTCATTTTCCAAAGGGGATGCGTTTCAGGAAGGGGTTCAATTTCAAAAACATCTAATCCCGCTCCTGCTATTAATCCTTGATCCAAAGCTTTTACAAGGTCATCAAGAACTACAATTGCACCCCTGCCGATGTTGATCAAAACCGCATCTGCTTTCATTTTCTTGATCAAATCTAGGTTGAAAAGTTTTTCGGTTATGGGTGTGTGAGGGGCAGCGATTACAACATAATCAGAGGATCGTAGAAATTCATCCAACCGTTCCATCGGCCAAGGTTGCGGGATTTCTTTTGAAGGTTCTAAGCAAAAAGGATCAAGACCAATGCAACGCATATTAAAAGCCGCACCTCGCTTGGCTATTTCTTTGCCAATTCCGCCAAGGCCGAATACCCCTAGTGTTTTTTCGCTTAATACTTGATGTTTTAAATCGATTGAATTGGTGATACCTGGGCCGCTGGCAAAATCGACCCGCCCATTCTCGCCTCCAAGGGGAGCCCATTTACTCTGCTCTTGTTGCAATATATATCGATGTAAATTTCTTGAAAAACTTAGCACCATCCCAATCGCATGATCTGCAACCACATCAGAAAAAATACCACGCATGTTCGTCAATACCGAAGGATGATCAATGAGCGCAGGAAAAACATAATGTTCCAAACTGGCAGTCATCGACTGCACCCACTTAAGCTTGGTTGCGTTTCCAAGCAATTCGGGTGTGATTTTTCCTATAAAACCATCGGCATCCCCTACCGATTCCATTGCTTCATTTAACGAATTGGCATTAACCAATTTATGTGGACCAGCAATAGCATTAAATTTTGCAACGCGAGGTGCATCAACTGGGGGAAAGAGAACAATTTTCATTTCAACTGCATTCGAATTTAGGCTGATTTTCGTGACATTGGTATTTCTTGCAAACAACTTGCATCATTACCAATCAAGATGGGATTATCATACATTTCCATGGCGAAGTCGAGAGGTTTCGAATAACTCGCCAATGTTTTTATCATGAAGTAGTAGTGGGTTAGGCTTCCGAGGATTACCACCAAGTGAAAAACTTCATGAGGGCCAATTAATCCTGGAATGATCACGGGTTGGTGGGCCAAATTAAATGCAGCTCCCAAGCTGTAAATAATCCCACCCATCATGAAGGGCCTAGCTTTCCTTTCAGGCAACTTTTTCAACAACTGAATATAAAGAAATAATCCCATCCAACCCAACATAAGATACACTGTAGTTCTCACATATAGGGGCATGGTGGTACCACTTACAATTACCGTTATTCCGGCACAGGAAAAAAACCACATGCTGGATAAGAACATGAATCGCCAGCGCTTTTCCATAAACACTAAAGCGATTGGCGTGCAAGTGCCTGCAATGAATAAAAATATGCATACATGATCAAGTGATCTGCATGCTTCGATAATTCTTTCCGAACCCCAAACAGAATGAAATAAACAACTACTTGCAAAACACGCAAGCATGGTCAACCCATACACCAACAACCCGATGGATTTCAGCTTATCATTACGGGTCCGCCTCATCAGCAATACCGTCGCAGGAATGCAAAACAGCACCCAAGCACCATGGGTCAAGGCGCTTACTGGCTCTCTAATTTGCAATACTTCAATCATCCGAATACCTATAAAAAACAAATAAAAACAGTTGAATCCACAACCAACACTATTGCTTTGGTTACGGTGAAATCTTTAATCGTTTTAAATGGATCGACCCTGAAATCAGCAAACTTTATGGAAATCAGCTTCCATACATCTAGATTCTGGCCCTCTGCATCCTGTTAACCGTTAAATTTTAAAGAAAAGGGTGATTTCTACTGCTTAACGGTGAAATGAGTCTATAAATATAGCATCAATTAAAGGATTTATTGCAATGAGCTATCGAAATTTAAGACAGTGCGTTACAGATCTTGAAAAAAACAAACACTTGGTTCGTATCGATGTTGAAGTCGATCCCCATCTCGAAGCTGCGGCTATCCATCGCAGAGTCTTTCAGGCAAATGGCCCAGCTATATTCTTTACCAATGTAAAGAACTCAAAATTCCCCATGGTCAGTAATCTATTTGGGACCATTGCCCGCGCAAAGTTCATATTCCGACATCAACTCGCCACTGTGGAAACTATGGTTGCCTGCAAGGCATACCCGGAAAAAGTAATGCGGAATCCCCTTCTATGGCCTAAGTTATTTTCTGGTCTATGGAACTCTCTGCCCCGAGTTGTGCGTACTGGCCCCTTGTTAGAAAACCAAACCCTTATTTCCAAACTGCCGCAATTAGTTTGCTGGCCAAAGGATGGGGGAGCTTTTGTTACTCTGCCTCAAGTTCATACCGAAGATGTTGAGAGCCCCGGTTGGAGGTTTTCAAACATTGGCATGTATCGCATCCAATTATCAGGCAACCAATACAAAACTAATGAAGAAATTGGATTGCACTACCAGCTTCATAGGGGCATTGGCGTTCATCACAGCAAAGCCATCAAAAATAATAAACCATTCCGGGTGGCTATTTCAGTAGGTGGCCCTCCAAGCCTTGCAGTTGCTGCGGTTATGCCTTTACCCGAAGCCATGCCTGAAATATGCTTTGCCGGGGCCCTCGGCGGCAGACGAATGAACTTGGTTAAGTTTCCTATGCCATCCCCAGATATTCGACCCATCCTTATGCCTGCAGAAGCAGACTTCTGCATCGTAGGCATTGTTGATCCCAGCAGGCTTTTACCTGAAGGACCTTTTGGAGATCACCTTGGCTACTACAGCCTTGCACATGATTTCCCTGTAATGAAAGTGGAAGCGGTATACCACAGAACTAATGCAATTTGGCCATTCACCGTGGTGGGTAGACCGCCCCAAGAAGATACAGCATTTGGGGAATTAATCCATGAATTGACCGCCCCCATTCTTCCCACGGTAATTCCGGGTGTCCATGCCGTTAATGCAGTCGATGCTGCAGGGGTTCACCCTTTGTTACTAGCCATAGGCAGCGAGCGCTACACCCCCTACAACACCATCGAAAGACCCCAAGAGTTGCTGACTGCCGCAAATGCAATATTGGGACAAGGGCAACTCTCTCTTGCAAAATTCCTATTGATCATTGCAAAAGAAGATAATCCAGAAATGGACATTAAAGACATTCCATTATTTTTTAGACACCTGCTCGAAAGAATTGATTTAACCAACGATCTTCATTTTCATACACGCACAACCATGGACACGCTTGATTACAGCGGCAGTGGTTTAAACATTGGATCTAAAGTGGTATTTGCTGCAGCAGGCCCGATTCGAAGGGCGCTACCAACGACGATCCCTGAAAAACTTAATCTTCCAAATGGTTTCGAAGCACCCAGAGTTTGCCTGCCTGGCATACTTGCCATCAAATCTCCACCCTTTCAAACTCCGCAAAATCATGATGCTTTGTATTTCTGCGATGCATTTAACCCCACAGATTCCATCAATCAATTCCCAATGGTTTTACTGGTCGATGACAGTGACTTCACAAGTGCAAGTCAGGGGAATTTCCTGTGGACTGTTTTCACTAAGACCAATCCAGCCAAAGATATCCATGGCATAGGTTCGGTTATTAGTGACAAGCATTGGGGATGCCATGGATCTTTGGTGATTGATGCACGAAGCAAACCCCACCATGCACCCGCGTTAATCGAAGATCCAGCGGTGGAAAGGTCTGTAGATGCCTTGGGAGCCAGAGGTGGCCCCCTTCATGGTATTATTTGATTTAACGCAAATCATGGCGTCTTTGGCATTGGTTTTGGGGTAACGCCTTTTAATGATTCCAATGCATTAGTGGCAGCTTGCTTGATAGGTTCGTATAAATCTTTTTTAGCAATAAGCTTCGTTAGGGGCTCTTTTGCTTCTCTTGCCTCCACATTAAGGCTTCCAAGTGTAAGGCATGCGTTAAAAACAACAAAGTTATCTTTATCTTCAAGAAGATCAATCAAATCTGGAACAGTTGGTTTCGCAAGAGCCCCTATTACAGAAATTGCACGCATTGCTTCTAGCTTTACCTGCAGATCACTTTGCTTCAACATTTGGCTTATGAACTTAACATGGGTAGCAGTGCTTAACACATCTTGATTTGCCAAGCCTACTTTAGCCCAAATTGCGAAGATTTTATCGCTGCCATTGGCTAGCTCTGTCAAAGCTTTTTCTACCCCAGCAGATACCAAAGGGTTATTTGGTTTTCCTAAAAGTGCAATTGCAGTAATAGCTGCATATCGAACAGGAATTGCAGGATCTTTCAATGCAGCCAATGCCGCTGCTACAGCTTTGGTATCGGGCCCAGTTGTTTTATCTATACCAAATTTTACAAGAGCTATCAAAGCTATCCTTCGAACTTCATAAGAGTTTGGATATTTTGAAGCTTCGACCAAAGCAGCTATAGTCCTTCTAGCATCTACAGGATCAAATCTTTGTAGGGCATTGATGGCAAGATAACGCACCTGAGCTTGGGGATCTTCCTGAGCTCTTTTTGCAAGGACATCAACCGTCCTAGGAATATCTTTGTCTAAAATTTCAAGCACGCTTAGTGCCATCACTGCTTTTACCCGTACTCCCGCATCGGGATCAAGGCACCGATCAATAACCGAAGGAATCGCTTCGGAAGTGGAAGAACCATAATTTGGAATTGCACTTAGTGCAATATCTCGAACACTGGCATCTTTATCTTTAAGATCAATGATCCAAGATTTTAAGGATTTGATAGGGATTTTAGGGGTAAGATCTTTCTTTCCCCCACTTTCCTGAGCCCAGGAAGCTGCACCAATCAACATTAATGCAAGTAACGATATATGCCAATTTCCTGTTCGCATGACTATCCCCTGAAGCCTTTGGTTATCTACAATACTAACAAGGATTCACAATACTTTTGCGTATAGCAATACCGCTTTTCAGATATCTTGCTTGCAGAAATGGTTTTTTATTGCCAATATAGGTATGGTTATTCCTTCCAAAAGGTTTTTGACAACCCACTAAATTTTCTGGTAGAACCCGAATTGAACATGAAACCTCTCCTTCCAATAACCTTGACAATCCTTGCCTTGATGATGCCTCAAAGCATAATTGCTGCAGAAGATAAAGTCAAAACAAACACCCTGACAAGTTATTTCAAAGATATCAGGCCGATTTTTCAACAAAACTGTCAGGGCTGCCACCAACCAGCAAAAGTTCAAGGCAGCTATATGATGATCGACTATCCCTCTTTATTTTTAAAGGGAGACCGAGACAAAGTTCAAATCGTCCCGGGAGACCCAACAAAAAGCAACATCTATCAGGTTATCATTGCCCATGCAGACCAAAAAGCCGAAATGCCTAAAGGTAAAGACCCTTTAACCAAGGATCAAACCGAACTCGTTCGCAAGTGGATATCAGAGGGCGCCAAGGACGATTCACCTAAATCCGCCAAGAAACTTGTTGACCCAGAACATCCCCCGATTTACTCCCTCCCTCCTGTTATCACTTCGATCGATTTCTCTCCAGATGGCCAAATCTTAGCCGTTTCTGGTTACCATGAAATTATTTTGCACAAAGCCGATGGATCCGAAATTCTAGGAAGGCTTGTCGGCCTTGCAGAAAAAATCGAATCTCTTGCGTTTTCACCAGATGGCAAACAAATTGCAGCGGCTGCCGGCTCGCCTGGCCGATTTGGAGAAATCCAAATCTGGGATGTCGCCAAGAAAAAACTCACCCTTTCCGCCCCTTCAACTTTCGACACCATTTATGGGGTTAGCTGGTCCCCTGATGGCTCAAAAATCGCCTATGGCTGTGCAGACAACTCCGTTCGAGCTATCGACGCTACGTCAGGCAAACAAATTCTTTATCAAGGCGCCCACACCGATTGGGTTCTAGGTACTGCTTTTTCCCGCGATGGCCTTTTTCTAGCTTCAATTAGCAGAGATCGCTCCATGAAACTTACCGAAATTGCAACCCAACGCTTTATCGACAACATTACTAGCATTACCCCCGGAGCCCTTAAAGGCGGACTTCAAACTGTTTCTGTCCGTCCCCGTAAAGATAAAACCATGGTGAAAGGTGCTGAAGGAACCGATACTGCTGAAAAAGTTTATGAAGAACTCCTAATAGGAGGGTCCGATGGCATTCCAAGGCTCTACAAAATGCATCGGGTTACAAAGCGCGTCATAGGTGATGATGCCAACAAAGTGCGTGAGTACGAGGCCATTTTAGGTAGGATTTATGCCACCTGCTTCGACAAAAATGGCGCTTTATTCGCAGCAGGCAGCAGCTTGGATGGCAAAGGATTCATTAAAATTTATCAGGCAGAGGATGGCAAGGTAGTAACCAAAATTGAAACCGGACTAACCCCCATCTATTCGATAGCTTTCACGCCGGATGGCACAAAAATCGCTGCCGCTGGATTTGATGGCACTGTCAAATTGTTCAAAGTTCCCACAGGGGAAAAAGAAAAAGAATTCGTTCCAGTACCAATTACAGTTAGTAAAAACTAAAACACCCACGAAGCCTGCTTTCAGGAGATTGTAAATATGAATAATCGTTTCCCAAAAAATATAACCATGACTGCTACATTTACCCTAGTAATGCTTTTTTTTGCTCAGGCAAATCTAAGCCAAGCGCAAGAGCCCGAAAAGCTGCCCTCTGGTGCTAAAGTTGAAAAAATCTCTATCAACCCCCTTTCTCTCGACCTTGTTGGCCCTTTCTCTTATTCCCAAGTTTTACTGACGGGCATTTTAAGCACAGGCGAAAATGCTGACCTCACCCGAATTGGAAAATGGACTATTCCCGAAGATCTAGTCAAAATTTCCCCCTCTGGTATTATTTCTCCTCTCAAAGATGGCTCAGGCATGATTTCAGCCTCTTTTGATGGGCAGAGTATTTCAATCCCCATCAAAATTTCTCAGACTAAAAGCATAGCACCCACCAGCTTTATCAACGATGTGATGCCTCTCCTTGCAAGAACAGGTTGTAATCAAGGCACCTGTCATGGTTCTGCTGAAGGAAAAAATGGCTTCAAATTAAGCCTTCGTGGCTACGATTCGCTTTTTGATCACAGATCACTTACTGATGATCTTGAAGGACGAAGATTTAACCGAGCTGCTCCAGATTCTAGCCTTATGCTGCTCAAAGCCTCGGGGCAAACCCCTCATGCTGGCGGATCTGTTATTCAGCCTGGCGACCGAACCTACGAAATCCTACGCAAATGGATTGCCGAAGGCGTTAAGTATGATCCTTCAACTCCTAAGGTTTCCAGAATCGAAGTCTTCCCAAAAGATTTCGTACTGCCACTTCCAGGCATGAAACAACAAATGCTTGTTAAAGCTTTCTACCCAGACAATACCAGCAGAGATGTTACTGCTGAAGCATTTCTTGAAAGCAGCAATATTGAAGCAGCGCTTGTAGAAAAGAATGGCGTAGTGCAAGGCTTGAGAAGGGGAGAAGCTACGGTTCTTGCAAGATTTGAAGGTAATTATGCAGCCTCTACTTTTATTATCATGGGCGATCGCAAGAATTTTAAATGGGAACCTCAGATCGAAAACAACTTCATTGATCACTTGGTTTATGAAAAACTTCAGTCCATCAAAGTCCTACCCAGTGGGCTTTGCAGCGACACCGAGTTTCTGCGCAGAATCACCCTTGATCTTACCGGCCTGCCCCCAACTTCTGAAGCTGTAAAAACTTTTCTTGCAGACAAACGCGATAGTAAGGTTAAGCGAGACGAAGTGATTGATAAACTCGTTGGATCACCCGATTACATCGAACATTGGACAAACAAATGGGCCGATCTTTTACAAGTGAACAAATTGTATTTGGGCGATCAAGGCGCAGCCAAGCTTTATAGTTACATTCGTGATTTAATCGCTACCAATAAACCCTACAACAAATTTGCCAGTGATATCCTTACCGGTTCGGGATCGAATTTGGAAAACCCCGCAGCAAGCTACTTTAAAATATTGCGCGACCCCGCCGCCGCTGCTGAAAATAGCACGCACCTTTTTCTAGGCGTCCGATTTAATTGCAACAAATGCCACGACCACCCATTCGAGCGCTGGACACAAGACCAGTATTACCAACTTTCTGCTTACTTTGCCCAAATATCAAGAGTGGAAGACCAAAAATACAAAGGCCAAAAAGTCGGTGGCAGTGCTGTTGAAGGGGCCCAACCACTTGTTGAAGTGATCCAAGATTCAAAATCTGGGGAACTGAAACACGAACGAACGGGATTGGTTGCACCACCTCAATTCCCTTTTGCATTAAAAGACAAAGCAGCAGAAAATTCTAGCAGAAGACAGCAATTGGCTCACTGGGTTACCTCCAAAGAAAATCCTTATTTTGCTCGCAGCTTTGTCAACAGGCAATGGGCCTACTTAATGGGCGTTGGCCTTATCGAACCGATTGACGATATCCGAGCCGGAAATCCTTCTTCAAACCCCAAACTCCTTGAAAAACTCGCCTCAGAATTCATTCAAAGCGATTTTAACATACAGCATATCGTCAAGCTTATTTGCAAATCACGGGTTTATCAGCTTTCTGTTCAAACCAATGATTGGAACAAAGATGATGAGTCAAATTTCTCTCACGCTTTGGCTCGCAGACTGCCCGCTGAAGTTCTCTTTGATTCCATCCACCGCGCAACTGGCTCTATCACCAAGCTCCCTGGAGTTCCTGCCGGCACCAGAGCCGCTCAGTTAGTTGATGCTTCAGTTGATATTGGTGGCGGGTTCTTTCAATTGTTTGGCAAGCCCCCACGCCAAAGTGCTTGCGAATGCGAAAGGTCTTCATCCATGATGCTTGGGCCCGTTTTAAGCTTGGTGAATGGCCCAGTTATTGGCGATGCAGTTCGCGATCCAAATAACCTTATCGCTAAACTTCTAGGCTCCCAAAAAGATGACTCAAAACTAATTGAAGAATTATTTCTCAGCGTTTTAAACAGGCCTCCTACTCAGCCCGAAATCAATGCAGGCCTAAAAGCCCTTAAAGATGGTGAACCTGATTTCCAACCCATGGTGGAAGAATTTAATCGCAGAACAGAAGCTCTCGAAATTTACAAGAAAAGTGAAGCCCAACGCTTGGACCAGTGGGAAAAATCCTACTCCAAAATTGCAGAGTGGGAAAATATCAAAGCCGCTACTGCCTCTGCGAAATCTAAAGCTAAATTCACTAAACTCGATGATGGAAGCTTTCTTGCCAGCGGCGAAAATCCACTCCAAGAAACCCTGACCATTAAAATCCCAGTTGATAAACAAGCTTGGACAGGCATTTTACTTGAAGTCTTACCTCACGATACCCTGCCAGCAAAAGGACCCGGGCGTTCGTCCAATGGCAACTTTGTTCTCAACGAATTTAAAGCTACTTTTAACTTAGAAGGGCAAAAACCCACACCCCTCCCTCTTACAAACCCAAAATCCACTTTTAACCAACCGACCTTCCCCATCGCTAACGCTATTGATAATAATTTAACCACTGGGTGGGCTATATCACCTGCGTTTGGTAAACCAAATTCCGCTTATTTTCAAATTCAAAACCCAGCACTATTTAAAGATAAAGGTGAGCTAACAATCACCCTAGTCCAAAATTTTGGCACCCAGCATACTCTCGGAAGATTCAGGATTTCTCTCACAAAATCCCCTGGTCAGGTTCAACCCTTCGGCGCAGAATCCGAACTCGTTAAAATATTCCTATTAGAGCCATCTAAACGAAATCCTATGCAAAACAACACAATTTTAGCTGCATTCAGAGCTCAGGATGCGGAATTAATCCGTCTGCAAAACAATCTCTCTTCATTTGGAAAACCTATCGATAAAAGGCAGATCGGGGCCCAAGATCTCGTTTGGGCTTTACTAAACTCAAAAGCTTTTCAATTTAACCATTAATAAAATTATATTTGAAGTATAACAGTAACTCTAAAACATTACTGCTATGCTTCGTTATCTTGAAGCCAATAATTCGTATTTAATACCTTGTTATTTAGCCTTGATAACTCACTTTTGGAGCATTGTTGTCATGGCAATAAAATGGATCGTTAGGCATGGCGCTATGCGCTTGATGGGGGAATATGATGCGGCCCATACAACTTATGTTAAAGGCGCCACCGTTATTCTTCAAACCCCAAGAGGCCAGGAGTCAGGTGAAATTCTTTGCGAATCCAATGAAAACACCCTTAAATGGCTTATAGATTCGACCGTTGGAACCATTGTGAGGGAAGCAACCCCACAAGATGTCCAACGAATAGCACAAAACAAAAAACTTGAAGCCAAGGCCCTCGAATCCTGCGCCTCTCTCTCTGAAAAAAGGGGCATCCAACTTGCAATGGTTGATGTCGAACTTCTTTTTGGCGCTGAAAGGCTTATCTTTTATTACCTTTCCGAAAGCAGAATCGACTTCCGAGATTTGGTAAAAGACCTTGCACGGGAATTTCAAACGCGGATTGAAATGCGACAAATCGGTATCCGCGATGAAGCCAAACTTCTTGCAGATTTTGGGGATTGTGGCAAACCCGTATGCTGCAATTCTCACATGATCGAAATGCCTCCCGTTTCCATGAAAATGGCTCGCATGCAAAAAGCATCCCTCGATCCAGCAAAAATTTCAGGAAGGTGCGGCAGATTAAAATGTTGCCTTCGGTTCGAACAAGATGTATATGATCTTCATCAGAAAGAACTGCCTGAAGTTGGAACTTTGATAACAACTGAAAAAGGTAAAGGCTGGGTTTTAGCTCAGGAAATTCTCTCGCGTAGGCTTCTCGTAGAGTTTGAAGATGGCCGTAGAATATCAATCATGCATTCAGAAGTTATTAAAACTTCTTCAAATTAAACACTTATGGAACAAATAAAAGACATGGGTTCTTATCATCCGAAAATCCACGAAATTATAAAAAAAGACCCTAGGTTTCCCTATGAAGCTTATGAGTTTCTTTTTCAAGCCCTCGCATACACACAAAAAACTCTCGGAAAAATAAAGCCTCCCGAAGGCGAAGAACCTGCCAAAGAGCATCATGTTTCAGGCAAACAATTGATCGAAGGGGTGCGAAAATTTGCCCTTGATGAATTCGGCCTCATGGCCCGGTGTGTTTTCAATCAATGGGGAATAAAAAAAACCGGTGATTTCGGAAACATGGTTTTCAATCTTGTCGAAATCGGACTCATGAGCAAAACAGAAAACGACTCCATGGGTGATTTTGAAGATATCTTCGATATTGAAACTGGCCTTATGCACGATTATGTCATCGCTTTTAAACCCGAAAACGAGCGAGCACGATGAAGCCAAACCGTTTAAAGCTTCTTCTTGCCCTAACTTTGTTTTTGTCTTGGATTTCCTATTTGGGCTTTTTGGTCATCCATACCACCCGTGGCATTGATGGCAAACCTGTCCGCTTATCCCGACCACAGTTTTTGACTTCTCAGCTCGACTTAATTATCGAACCCCATACGCAAGATAACACTGTTGTTGCCCAAGTCACCGAAGTGCTTTATTCCGCTTTAAATGATAAAACGCCAAAAGTCGGTGATATCGTAACAATTAACAATCTGGAACTACCCGAAACTCAAAATAAATTCTGGCTCGCACCCCTTCGTAGCACAGATTCCGGAAAATCGTTTGAAATAGTACCCATTCCCCCCTCTCCTGGCTTTTCTGGCAGAACTATAAAAATTTACCCTGCTTTAGATGGGGTTTTGCTGGAATACAAAAAATTACCCAAACCTTAAATCCGCTCAAATACATTTGTCTTTTCAAAAAATATTTAGGTAATTGACTCCCAAGAAAGTTTTAACCTTGCCTTAAGGCAATAACTGGCCTATATTTACTTTTCTCCAAGGCTAGCCGTGCTAGCGTAGCTCAATGGCAGAGCACTGGTTTTGTAAACCAGCGGTTGAGGGTTCAAGTCCCTCCGCTAGCTCTGTAGAGCAGTTGTAAGAATAGCTTTGTAGAGTTTTTTGCAGAAATTTGTTAGTTAATAATTTTAGCGCCTTCAGATGCTTGATTAAGGGTGAGTATAGCTCTGATGTTAAGGTGTAAAATTCAGCCGGGTAGGTGGCCGAGCGGCCAATGGCAACAGACTGTAAATCTGTCGGACTTTGTCCTACGGGGGTTCGAATCCCTCCCTACCCACTGAGATTTCTGTAAGATTATCTGCCATGCGGGTGTAGCTCAATGGCAGAGCACCTGCCTTCCACGCAGGCTATGGGAGTTCGATTCTCCTCACCCGCTTTGTGGTTCCCTAAAAAGTTCCACTACGCTGCTGTAGCTCAGTGGTAGAGCACTTCCTTGGTAAGGCAGAGGTCCTGGGTTCAAGTCCCAGCAGCAGCTATTTAGTAAGTCCGGGTACTTACTACCAATGACTCACCCAGTATTTAAACTGAGTGTTCATCTGTTTTTAAAAATAACAGATGTATTTTATTGGTTTTTTCCTAGAATCTTGGATGTGGCTTTTGTAGGCATCCTTGTTAACCTTATTTTGATCTTTCGGAGGCGTGATGGCTAAGGAAATTTTCAATCGTAATAAACCCCATGTTAATGTTGGAACCATTGGACATATTGACCATGGCAAAACTACTACGACCGCGGCAATTGTTGCTCGTCGAGCTCACATCAATAAAGTCCTGAAATTCAAAGATTACAAGGAAATCGCTAAAGGCGGTACCGTACGCGATGATCTCAAAACAGTTACCATCGCTGTTGCGCATGTTGAGTACGAAACCGATAAACGCCACTATGCTCATATCGATTGTCCTGGGCATGCTGACTATATCAAAAACATGATTACTGGCGCAGCACAAATGGATGGTGCAATCCTTGTAGTTGCTGCAAATGACGGCCCAATGCCCCAAACTCGCGAACATATTTTGCTCGCCCGCCAAGTGGGCGTTCCTAAAGTTGTTGTTTACCTCAACAAAGTAGATCTTGTTGACGATCCAGAACTTCTTGAACTAGTTGAAATGGAAATTCGCGAACTCCTAAATAAGTACGAATTCCCAGGCGACGAAGTTCCTATCATTCGTGGTAGCTCACTTCCCGTTATGCTTACTGGTGGTAAAGATGATGCTGCTGGCAAATGCCTTGATAACCTTATGGATGCCTTGGATTCTTATATTCCTGACCCTGTTCGAGAAGAAGATAAGCCTTTCTTGATGAGCATCGAAGATGTGTTCTCAATCAAAGGTCGTGGTACTGTAGCTACTGGCCGTATCGAACGCGGTGCTTGTAAAGTTGGTGACGAAGTTGAAATTCTTGGACTCCGCAAGGATCCAGTGAAAACCGTTATCACAGGCATCGAAATGTTCCAGAAAACCCTAGATAGGGGCCAAGCTGGTGACAACGTTGGTGTTTTGCTTCGTGGTATTGACCGCGATGGCGTTGAACGAGGTCAGGTTCTTGCAAAACCAGGCAGTATCAACATCCATACCAAATTCGAATGTTCAATCTACGTGCTTAGCAAAGAAGAAGGTGGAAGACACACCGCATTCTTCAGCGGCTATCGTCCCCAGTTCTATTTCCGCACCACCGATGTTACAGGCTCTGTGACTTTACCTGCTGGTGTTGAAATGTGTATGCCTGGCGACAATGTTAAGAATTTAGTGGTTCAACTTTTACCAGACTCTCCAATTGCCATGGAAGAAGGCCTCCGCTTTGCAATTCGCGAAGGTGGCAGAACTGTTGGATCTGGCGTGGTTACCAAGATTCTTGAGTAACAACAGCCTTGTTAAAGCCGCGGGGCGCCCGCTCGGGAAATATTTCCATTCGGGTGCCCTTGGTTTTTAAAATACTAGTGAATTGGAGTTTACGATGCGTGAATATGTTTGGTTAGAATGCACTGAATCCGGCGAACGCAACTACAGGGCTCAAAAAGAAACCCGTGGACCAGAACGCCTTGAACTTAAGAAGTATTGTCCAAAATTGCGCAAGGTTACTATTCATAAAGAAACCCGCAAAAAATAATTTCTGCCAACCTAAGTTTGGATATGATTTAATAAGGTTGGTTACATGATTAATACGGGTGTAGCTCAACTGGCAGAGCACCGGTCTCCAAAACCGGGGGTTGAAGGTTCGACTCCCTCCGCCCGTGTTCTTAAAAATATTATCGGGAAAAAAAATTATTTTCTCGTATGATGTTCATTGGCGAACTATTGCTAACTCGCCTGGTTTTTTCAAACAGTCGGTATTCCTAGGACCAAAATGGCATCGACCATTAAAAATAAACCCGATTCAGTACCCGCCTCTATAAACGCTAATCCTGCGACTTATAGTTTGGGCTTTCTTGTACTCTTCGTTGCTATCGCTTATGCTTTGTTGCAACTCCTTCCATTGGCATGGTTTAATCTTTTAAAGTTCCCAGCAACTTCTACCTCAAATATAACACTCGCCTTGGTAGGATTTGGCCTTGGTATCACTGCACTCATCGTCATCGGAAAAAACAAAATATTCTACGAATTACCAGGACTCAAAGCGGGTATCTTTATTGGATTTGTTTTAGTTCTTGCTAATCTCTATTTTGATTCTATTTGGGGTAAATTTACTGAAAGTCTTGTATTTGACAAAAGAGTCTTCCCTGAATCATTTGGTGTGGGCTTGGCTGGTGCTGGCGCCGTTCTTGCTGCTATTGGATCATTTATCTTTTTCTTCCGCCCAAGCAATATCAAACTCTTTACTCGTATTGAAGAACAAGGTTGGTTTTCTCGAGATTCCTTCAAACAAAATCAAGGATCCAAAATCCGAAGAGGAACAATCATGTGTCTTCTTATTTTGTTTGGTACAGGCATTATGACTCTTGTTCGCAACGATAGCCTTGCGAGAAATGGCTCCAACTGGCAAATCGAAATACCTTACACAGGAAAAGTTAAAATTAACGCTGATAAAGTAGGCGATGCGCTCGCTCTTTTTCAGTCCGCTGGTTACAAAACTGATGGTGAACTGTTAGTTTCTCGAGCAGATTTTCGTATGGCTAATTCTGCTATTGATCCAAATCTTTTTATTAAAATTGGTTTATTAACCGGAGATTCGAAATATAAAATTGGCGAGATAGTATCCAAAGATTTTTTCCAAGAAGAATCACGTGAATTAATTAAAAATGATCGTAAACCTGCTGAATCTGTTCCCCTCAAAATTGCAGAAGGAACTGTTATTTATCGTTCCTTGGTTTTGTTGCCTGGCATTCAGTTTTCTGGCCCTATCCTTTTAATTATTCTTGCATTATGGGTCTCGTGGAAAGTTGTCAATATTCCGGTATTTGCCGATTTCTTGATCGCTACTGAAGCCGAGATGAATAAAGTTTCTTGGACAACCAAAAAGAAGTTGTTTCATGATACCATTGTGGTGTTGACTACCTTGGTTTTGATGTCCGTCTTTTTGTTTGCGATGGATCAGTTTTGGAGAATTTTCCTGACAAAAGCGGGGGTGCTTCGCTTCGGTCAGGATAGTGTTCAGAAAAATACAAGTGTTGACCTGAAAAAATGGTAAACAACTGTTTCGGAGTTCGAAACAATGGTATCGGATAATTTAGAACAACCTGTTGACCCTTCAGTAGATTCTGAAAGTCATCCCGTTCAAAGTTCTACACCTGAAATTAGTGCAAAACCTAGCTTAGGTAAAAGCTGGTATGTTGTCAAAGTTCAGAGTGGTAGAGAAGAATCCATCAAGGAAGCACTCGAAAAACGAGTCAAAATTGATGGTCTGGAAGAATTCTTTGGCCAAATCCATATTCCTATTGAAAAAGTAACGGAAATGCGCAGGGGCAAAAGAGTCTCCAGAGAAAGAAAGCTTTTTCCTGGTTATCTTATGGTCGAAGTCGAATTTAATGACCCGATCTTGTACTTGTTCCGCGAAACCACTGGTGTTGGTGATTTTGTAGGTGGCACTGCCACTCATAAACTTCCTACACCAATGAGTGAGCGGGAAATTGAACGAATGCTTCGCGTCAAGGGTGATAATGTTGCAGCGACTGTTGTTAGCAGACCTGCTTTTGATGCAGGCGATAGAATCAAGGTAAAGGATGGAACCTTTGCGGGCATGGATGGCGAAGTCAAAGAAATCATGGAAGCATTGGGCCGAGTTAAAGTGGAATTAACTATTTTTGGAAGGCCAGTTCCCGTTGAATTGGAATACTGGCAAGTTGAAATCGTTTAAATAAGGGTTTGAAATGGCAAAGCAAGTTACAGCTCAGATTCGTTTACAGTGTCCAGGTGGCTTGGCTACCCCTGCACCACCCGTTGGCCCAGCACTGGGGCAACATGGTGTGAATATCGGGGCATTTGTTTCTCAATTTAATGAACGAACCAAAGACAACAAAGGTATCATTGTACCTATTGTGATCACAGTTTATTCTGACCGTTCTTTTGAATTTATTGTTAAAAGCCCACCAGCTTCTATCCTTTTGAAAATTGCTGCAGGCATTCCTCCCGAAAAGAAAAAGGGCGGCGATGTTATTCCTGGTGATGAAAAAACCAAAGGAAGTGGTAAATATAAAGGCTTTAAGGTATCGCAAGCTCAAGTTCGAGATATCGCACAGAAGAAACTTGTTGACCTTAATGCTCGTGATTTAGACCATGCTGCTCGTATCATTGCTGGTACCGCTAGAAGCCTTGGTTTAACTGTCGAAGC
The DNA here is from genome assembly GCA_945897965.1 of Candidatus Kuenenia stuttgartensis. Classification (GTDB taxonomy): domain Bacteria; phylum Planctomycetota; class Planctomycetia; order Gemmatales; family Gemmataceae; genus UBA969. Next base: position 21,239 of record CAMDHK010000007.1, read on the forward strand.
TTAAGCATAAATAAAAATCGTTAAGAAACGGCCAATTTCTAGTGGCCGATCTTGCGATTTGTATCTACTATAAATATTCACGAATAATTTGGGAAATAGTCATGGCAAAATCAGAAAAAGAACCAAAAGTCTCAGATGAAGCAGCAACTCCTGTTGCAACTCCTAAGGCTGCACCTGCTAATACAAGTTCTGAATCTTCCGGCAAAAGGAAGGGCAAGCAACCAGGTAGACCACCTCACAAAGGTAAAAAGCTTAAAGCTCAGATTGCGAACATTTACGCAAAAGTAACTAAAGAAGGACAAGTTTCTTTAGACAAAGCAATCACCATTCTTAAACAAGTTAAACGAGCTAAGTTTGATGAATCTATCGAAATACACATGAGCTTGGGTATTGACTCCGCTCAAAGCGATCAGATGATTCGTGGTAGTGTTGCTCTTCCTCATGGTGTAGGCAAGAAAGTTCGCGTTCTTGTTTTCTGCCAAGGCGATAATACCGTTAAAGCAACTGCCGCTGGTGCAGATTTCGTCGGTGAAGGCGAGTTAATCAAAAAGATTCAGTCCGAAAATTGGCTAGAGTTCGATGTTGTGCTTGCAACCCAAGACATGATGGGGCAAGTCAGTCGTCTAGGTAAGGTTCTTGGGCCTCGTGGTTTAATGCCCACTCCAAAGGCAGGTACAGTCATTGGCTCGGGTCAAGATATTGCTGCAATTGTTAAAGAATTTAAATCGGGTAAAGTTGAATATCGTTCAGACAAAGGTGGCAATGTGCATGCTGGCATTGGTAAGATAAGTTTCGATACCGATAAAATAGCTTCAAATGCTTTGGCTTTTGTTGAGCAAGTTCGGGCATCAAAACCCACTGGTATTCGTGGCAACTATATTAAGTCTGTGACAATATCAGCAACAATGTGTCCTGGAATTCCAGTCACAATTTAAATGATTTAACTATATAAGATCAAACATAAGAGTTTGATTCATTAGCAGGATACAGAAAATATGAGTAAGCTAATCAAAGGTATGGAAATTGAAGCCCTTCGTAAGGACTTTAATAATGTTAAGAATTTTGTTTTTCTTGAAGTTCAAGGTATTACTGCCCAAAATAACACCGGGCTTCGAGCAACACTTAGAAAAAAGAAAATTCACTTTAAAGTTGTGAAAAACACTTTGGCTCGAATGGTTTTGTCAGAACAAGGCATCACTATTGCCCGTGATTCTGCTTATTTCCACGGCCCTACTGTTTTGGTTTGGGGTACAAATTCAATCGCAGAATTGTGCCGCGAACTCGAGGCCGAACTCAAGAATCCTAAAACTGCGGCAGGTTACAAAACAACTATAAAAATTAAAGGCGCAGTGGCAGACTCTTTACTTGTTCCATTTGATGTTGCGATCAAGATGCCGACTCGCGAAGAAGCAATTGGAACTATCGCCGGTATGATTCTTGCCCCTGGTGCAAGACTTGCCAGTCAGATTACTTCAGTTGGTGGCATAATTGCCAGTCAGATCAAAACAATATCCGAAAGAATTCCTGCAGAAACCACTGGGGTTGCTGCAGAGTCTACCGCCAGCTAGGGGTCTTTTTTTAACCGTTATTACGCACCAATCGCTGCTAAGCTTCAAGCAGCAATTTAAGAAAGGAAAGTTTTCATGTCCGATGCAACAACCTATGCTCCAGAGATTTCAGATCTTGGAGAAAAAATCGTTTCTCTTACCTTGATCAAGGCAGTCGAATTGGCTGATTACCTTGAAAAGGTTCACAATATTAAACCTGCTGCAGGTGGTGGTGTTATGATGGCAGCCGCTGGTGGCGCTGCTGCTGGCGCTGAAGCTGCTCCAGCTAAAACTGAATTCACTGTGGTTCTGGATGGCGTTGCTGCTGCTGATAAGAAAATCAGCATCATCAAAGTTGTTCGTGAAATCACAGGCCTAGGCTTGAAAGAAGCCAAGGATTTAGTTGAAGGCGCTCCTAAGAATGTTAAGGAAAACATCGCTAAGGATGAAGCTGAAACTGTCAAGAAAAAGCTTGAAGATGCTGGCGCAAAAGTAAGCTTGAAGTAAACAATGCTAATTTGATTCCGGATAGCTTCTTTAAGAGATTAAAGCTGTTGTCCGGAATTGATTTGTTTTTTGTTTTGCAATGCTTAGTTCTTGTGGTTTAATACGAAGATACTTGGTTTGTTAGATATTTAGTCTGAATTAAGGAAAAGGATTCCCTTTTTTTAGAATTGCTGCTGTTTTGAAGGGAAAGTTCACTTAAATATGTCAGCAAAAGGATATCCTATTATCGAGTTATTTGATTTTACTAAGGCACTTAGCCAGGTTAATATACCTGGCTTTAGCCATTTTGGGAGATTTAATCTTATGCCAAAAAATCTTGGTAATGTCTATATCGGTTTAAATCAGAATGTAATTAAGCTAACTGGCTTTGCTTTAATGTTGTTGAGTCCTCCGACTTTTATTATTAATTTTTGATGTTCCCGTTGGGCTGACGTGGGAACGGTTTTGGTTTGTCACCTCTTTCGTACCTGTCGGCATTATTGAACTTTGCTTGGAATCCACCAAGGGTAGGAGCTATTTGCCATGCCCATTACTTCAAAACGCACAATCACCCCTGAAGTTGTTAGAAACTTTGGACGATTCGGCGATACTATAGATGTGCCTTCATTAACCGACATCCAGACTAAATCTTACGACAGGTTTATTCAACTTGATGTACATCCTGAAAAGCGTGATGCTTCGGGATTAGAAGGTGTTCTTAAAGAAATCTTTCCTATTGAAAGTTATGACAAGACTATTCGTCTTCAGTACCTTCGATATGAACTGGGCAAACCACGTTTTGGCCCTGATGAATGCAGACAACTAAGGCTTACTTACGGCCGACCGTTTAAAGTTTGGCTCCGCCTCGAAAAAGAACAACCTGTTGAAGAGGAAGTTTTTCTTGGTGAAATGCCAATTATGATTGGTGGCGGTGAATTCATTATCAATGGTGCAGAACGCGTTGTTGTTAGCCAACTACATCGGTCCCCTGGTGTTGATTTCCAGAAAACAATCGATGGCGATAAGGAATTGCATAGCTGCAGAATTATCCCTGAACGCGGTAGCTGGATCGAAATTAATGTAACCAAGAAGGATGCTCTTAGCGTTCGAATTGATCAGTCGGGCAAGTTTTCAGCTATGACTCTTCTTCGGGCAATGGATCCTAATTATTCCACCGATGCTGATATCATCAAGGAATTTTATGAAACTGAAGCTGTAAAGATGACAGCAGCAGGCAAAGCCAGATTAAAATCAGCTCAAGTGGTTGGGGATGTAATTGATCCTGAAACCGGTGAGATTTATGCTGAAAGTGGCGAAGTCCTAACCGAAGAAAAGGTTAATGCTATTTCTTTGACCAATGTCAAAGAAGTTATCATTCTTAAAGCTGCCAAAGATCCGATCATCATGGCATCTTTGAAAGATGATGCAACGAATACCCATGAAGAAGCTTTACTGAAAATCTACCAAAGACTTCGTCCCGGTAATCCCCCACAGCTGCAAAAAGCCAAGGAACTATTCAAAGAAAAGTTCCAAGACCCTAGCAGATACCGTTTGGGTAAAGTTGGCCGCTTCAGGCTTAACCGAAAATTTGATCAGGAAATCCAAGAGTCAGAAATGACTTTGCGTTCTATCGATTTTCTTAACGCTATTAAATATGTTCTTAAATTACGCGCTAAGGAAGGCTACGCCGATGATATCGATCATCTTGGTAACAGGCGTGTTAGAACAATTGATGAACTTGCTGCTGATGAGTTGCGCAAGGGATTCCTAAAGTTGAAGCGTACCGTTCAAGAACGCATGAGTATGCGTGAACAAACGGATATGACTCCAAGGCAATTGATCAACCCTAAGAGTATTTCTGCAGCCATCGAATACTTCTTTGGCCGTGGTGAACTTAGTCAAGTTGTAGATCAGACCAACCCACTATCTCAGTTGACGCACGAAAGGCGACTTTCTGCCCTTGGGCCTGGTGGTTTGAACAGAAAAAGGGCTGGCTTCGATGTACGCGATGTTCATATTTCGCACTATGGAAGAATCTGCCCAATTGAAACTCCTGAAGGTACTAATATCGGTCTTATCTCGCATCTTAGCATTTATGCTGGGGTAGATGATTATGGCTTCCTTATTACTCCCTACAGGGCAATCAAAAAACGCAAACTGACCACCGATGTTAAATGGTTGCGTGCTGATGAAGAAGCTCTTGCTAACCTTGCACCAGCCGATGCCCCTTCCGATGGCCAGAAAATTACCGAAGAGCGTATCATTGCCCGCCATGAAGGTGACTTCAAACAAGTTGGTGCTGATGAATTAGAATACATCGACATTAGCCCTAAGCAGATGGTCGGGGTTTCTGCTGGCCTTATTCCATTCTTGGAACATGATGATGCAAACCGTGCATTGATGGGTTCCAACATGCAAAGGCAAGCGGTTCCTCTGCTTATCACCGAGGCTCCACTTGTCGCCACCGGCCTTGAAAAAGATGTTGCTTATAACAGCGGTATGGTTCTTAAATCACCACTCGATGGCTACATCACTTATGTTGATTCCGATCGCATTATTGTAGGCCATCATAAACTGGCTGAAACTGGTGAAGGCAGTGTTCTTGATCGTGCACGAGCACAATCTGGGTATCGTGAACTAATCCTTAGGAAGTTCGTTGGCCTTAACGAACATACCTGCCAAAACCACAGGCCTCTTATTAAATTTGGCCAAAAAGTTAAAAAAGGTACCGTCCTTGCTGACGGTGCTGCCACCAGTCATGGCGAACTCGCTCTGGGCAGAAATGTGCTTGTCGCATTTATGTCTTGGGATGGCTACAATTTTGAAGATGCTATTATTATCAGTGAGAAACTGGTTCACAACGATACCTACACCAGCATTCACATTGAACATTTTGAAATCGAAATTCGTGAAACCAAACTCGGTAAGGAAGAATTTACCCGCGATATCCCCAATGTTTCACCCAAGGCTCTTGCAAACCTTGATGAGCATGGTGTGGTTCGTATTGGTACCTATGTCCAACCAGGCGATATCCTTGTAGGCAAGGTTTCACCCAAGTCTAAGAGTGAACTTACGCCTGAAGAAAAATTGCTTTATGCAATCTTTGGCCGTGCTGGCGAAGATGTCAAAAATGACAGTCTTGAAGTTCCATCGGGTATTGAAGGCATTGTTACCGAATCCAAGAGATTCTGTCGCAAATCCAGCATGACCGATGAAGAAAGAAAGACACTTGATAAAGAATCCCGTGATCTTGAATCGCATTACAACAAAATGATCATCGAAGAATTTCGTTCGATGCTTACCGAGTTGGGTGGAGTTCTAGATAAAAATCTTGTCAAAGATTTTGCAGGCAAGTCTTCTACCGACAAGGAAGAAAAAGCCTTGCTCGATCTTGCACAGCATTTCACCATGGACCGACTCGATATTCGCAGCCCAGAACGCAAAAAAGATTGCGTTGAAGTTTATGGCAGACATCGCGAACGCTTGAATACTTTGTTTGACGAAAAAGATCGCAAGCTCAACATCCTCAAAATGGGTGATGAACTTCCTCCAGGCGTTCAACAAATGGTCAAGGTTTATGTTGCTGCAAAGCGACAGATTTCTGTTGGCGATAAAATGGCTGGTCGACATGGTAACAAGGGGGTTATCTCCAAGATTTTACCTGTCGAAGATATGCCTTATCTTGCTGATGGTACTCCTGTTGATATTCTTTTAAATCCTCTTGGTGTTCCTAGCCGTATGAATGTGGGACAGATTCTTGAAACCCATCTTGGTTGGGCAGCTTCCAAGCTTGGTTTCAAGGCCATTACCCCTGTATTCGATGGCGCTACCGAAGAAGAAATTCGGGATGTCTTGAAAGAATGCGGCTTGCCTGTCTCTGGTAAAAGCTATTTGTTTGATGGCAGAACGGGCGAACGATTCGAACAGGCTGTCACCGTTGGTTATATTTACATGCTTAAATTGCATCACCTTGTTGATGACAAAGTGCATGCCCGAGCAACAGGTCCCTATTCACTCATTACCCAACAACCCCTCGGCGGCAAAGCCCGCTTCGGTGGACAGCGCTTTGGGGAAATGGAAGTTTGGGCACTCGAAGCTTACGGTGCTGCATACATCCTTCAAGAACTTCTTACCGTCAAGAGCGACGATGTTGAAGGCAGAACCAAGATTTATGAATCCATGGTTAAAGGTGAAAACACCCTCGAAGCTGGCACACCTGCAAGCTTTGATGTTTTAACCAATGAAATTCGTGGCTTGGCACTGAATATGCAATTAGAAAAGAAGCGATTATAGTTAATTTAATCCCCAGCTTTGTTTGTTAACTTAGCTGGGGTATGTGTTATTATTGAGACTTTCCCTATAGGTCGGCCGGGTTTTTACCGGATTCTTCACTGCGGAGGCGATGCTATCTATGAGCAATGCTAATAATGGTGATAGTTCTTATGATCGTATTAATGACTATGGTGCTGTTCGCATCAGTCTTGCTAGCCCACATGACATTCGTAATTGGTCATTTGGCGAAGTAAAGAAACCCGAAACCATCAATTATCGAACCTATCGACCTGAAAAAGATGGTCTCTTTTGTGAAAGAATTTTCGGACCTGAAAAAGATTGGGAATGCTCCTGCGGTAAATACCGCGGCATGAAATACAAAGGCATGATTTGTGACCGTTGTGGTGTTAAAGTTGCCCATAGTCGCGTTCGTAGAAAACGCATGGGCCACATCGAACTTGCTGCTCCCGTTGTTCATATTTGGTTCTTCAAAGCGATGCCTTCTCGCCTTGGAACTTTGCTCGATATGAAAACCACCAGCTTGGAAAAAATTATTTACTTCCAAGATTATGTAGTTACCGATCCTGGTGAAACTCCACTTAAAAGAAGTCAACTTCTTACTGAAGACGAGTACCGCAAAAGTCGTGATAATTACGGGGAATCATTCAAAGCGGAAATGGGTGCTGAAGCAATTCGCAAACTCCTTACCGGTCTTAACCTTGTCGATCTCTCAATCGATTTAAGAAAACGCCTTGATGCTGAAGAAAAGAAAGATAAACCCAGCAAGCAAAAGCTTAAAGACCTTGTTAAAAGGCTTAAAGTTGTTGAAGCTATCCGCGATTCCGGATTGGGTGGCCCACAAAATAAACCCGAATGGATGGTTCTTGAATGCACCCCCGTTATTCCACCAGACCTTCGTCCCTTGGTTTTGCTGGATAGCGGCAACTTCGCAACTTCAGATCTTAACGATCTTTATCGCCGTATTATTAATCGTAATAATCGTCTCAAAAAATTGGTCGACCTCAATGCTCCTGAAGTTATCATTCGAAACGAAAAACGAATGCTTCAGCAGTCTGTTGATTCCCTTTTTGACAACAGCCGTTGCAAACGCCCCGTTCTTGGATCCAGCAACAGACCGTTGAAATCCTTGACGGACATGATCAAAGGCAAGCAAGGTCGATTCCGCGAAAATCTTTTGGGCAAACGCGTCGATTACTCCGCTCGTTCGGTTATCGTTGTCGGCCCAGAACTTAAATTGCACCAGTGCGGTTTGCCTAAAAAGATTGCTTTGGAATTGTTCCAACCATTTATTATTCGAAGGCTTAAAGAATTAGGCCACGCGGACACTATCAAGTCTGCCAAGAAAATGCTTGAACGAAAAGATGATCATGTTTGGGATATTCTTGAAGAAGTTATCAAGAATCATCCAGTTCTTTTGAATCGTGCCCCTACCCTGCATCGCATGGGTATTCAGGCTTTCGAACCTGTGCTTATCGAAGGTAATGCCATTCGCATTCATCCTTTGGTTTGTAAAGGTTTTAATGCTGACTTCGACGGCGATCAGATGGCAGTGCATCTTCCTCTTTCAATCGAAGCACAAGTTGAAGCTAGCGTGTTGATGATGTCCACCAATAACATTTTCAGCCCTGCAAATGGTCAGCCAATTATCAGTCCTTCCCAGGACATCGTTATGGGTTGCTATTACCTGACTGCAACTCGAGGGGAAATGGGCGAAAGTGGAGAATCAGGTGAAGGCAAGACTTTTGCAAGTGTCAAAGAAGTTTTCACCGCTTTTGATTTGCGAAAAATTGGCATTCATGCCCGCATTCATGTGCGACTTCCCATCCACAAAAAGTTCATTTCTGAAATCCGTTTTGAAAAAGACAAAACCAAGGTTGAAGAGCTTCCAAGAAAATCCAATGGTCTTGTAACAAGCACCGTTGGACGCGTTATCTTTAACAACATCCTTGATGATCGCATGGCCTTTTATGACCTTGCTCTCTCAACCAAAAATCTTTCCCGCATTATTGCAGAGTGCTATCAGGCCCTTGGTAGACGCGCTACCATTGAACTTCTTGATCGTATGAAAGAAATCGGCTTCCGCGAGTCCACCAGGTCTGGCCTTTCCTTTGCAACTGACGATCTGCGCACTCCAGATACCAAAGAAAAAATTCTTATCGAAGCTGAAAAAGATGTCGAAAAGATTCGCAAAAATTACGACAAAGGTAATATTACTGAACGCGAACGATACAATAATGTTATCGATCTTTGGACCAATGCAAGTAAAGCTATCACCAAACAGATGATGGAAGATCTTCGCAACGATACTCGCCCTGATGAGACGGGCAAAAAACGCCCTTACCTTAATCCTATTTTCTTGATGGCACACTCCGGCGCTCGCGGTGGTATCGAACAGATCCGCCAACTTGCTGGTATGCGTGGTCTTATGGCAAAACCTAACGGTACCATTATCGAAACGCCTATCAAGGCGAACTTCAAGGAAGGTCTTTCCGTTCTTGAATACTTCAGTTCAACCCATGGTGCTCGTAAAGGTTTGGCAGATACCGCACTCAAGACCGCAGATTCAGGCTACCTCACTAGAAAACTTGCTGATGTGGCTCAAAATGTGGTTATCACAATGCATGATTGTGCAACCTCCTCGGGTATTGATAAATCCGCTATCCTTAAAGGTGAGGAAACGGAACGCTCACTTTCAGAAACGATTCGCGGTAGGGTTAGCAGGGTTACCATTAGCAATCCTGTTACTGGTGAAACTATCGTTGAAGAAAACGATATGATTTCAACCGAAGCTGCCCTAAAACTTGAACTTTACGGCATCGACAAAATTACCGTTCGAAGCCCCATGACTTGTCTTGCTCCTCTAGGTATTTGCAGACTTTGCTACGGCATGGATCTTTCAACCGGCTCTCTTGTTGAAGAAGGCATGGCTGTTGGTATCATTGCTGCCCAATCCATTGGGGAACCTGGTACACAGCTTACCATGCGTACCTTCCACATCGGTGGGGTGGTGAAACGAGAAGTTGGCGAGAGCGAACATAAGGCCAAAAAGGCTGGTACCGTTAGCTACGAACGCCTCGACATCGTTATCAACGACAAGAAGGAAAAAATTGCTCTTACCAGAAATGGTGAAATCAAAATCCTTGGGCCCAAAGATAAAGTCCTTGAAACCTATGCTGTTCCTAACGGATCGATTCTCTTTGTTGAAAAGGGACAGCAAGTTGCTCCCGGCCAAATGCTTTGTAAATGGGATCCACATATTATTCCGATTATCGCTGACCGTGGCGGAAAAATTACCTTCGAAGAAATCGTTGAAGGCGAAACTTTCCGCAAGGAAAGTGATGAAGTTACCGGCGCAGAACGCTGGGTAATTATGGAACATAAGGGCGAGCTTCATCCACAGGTGTTCATTAATGATGAGCGTGGCCAAAAACTCATGTTCTTTTACATGCCTGAAAAAGCAGTTATCGAAGTACGGGAAGGCCAAATGGTTTCTGCCGGAGCACTCCTTGCTAAAACTCCTCGCGAAGTTTCTGGTACACAGGATATTACCGGCGGTCTCCCACGCGTTACTGAAATCTTCGAAGCTAGGCGCCCTCGTGATCCAGCCGTTATGGCCGAAGTCGCTGGAGTTGTCGAGATTGGTGATAAGCGTCGTGGCAAACGAACTATCTGGGTTATTCCAGTTGATGATTACGGCAAACCTTCCGGTACCAAGATCGAGCATCTTGTTCCTCCAGGCAAACATCTTCGAGTTCATGCTGGTGATAGGGTTCGTGAAGGCGATGCCTTGGTTCAAGGCCCTCTTGCTCCTCATGATATTCTTCGAATCAGTGGAACGGAAGCTGCTCAAGCTTACTTAGTCCGTGAAATTCAAGCTGTTTACAGAACCCAGCGTGTTGATATCGATGATAAACATATTGAAATCATCGTTTCCCAAATGCTTCGCAAAGTCAAAGTTGAAAAAATGGGCGATACCGGATTACTTCCAGGCTCCGTCATCGATCGCTTCGCATTCCAGCATGTCAATCAACGACTTCGTGAATGCGTTAAGATCAAAAAAGTTGGCGATTCTAAGTTTGAAGAAGGTAAAATCATTGCCAAGGATGTCTTTGAAGAAGAACGAGCACTGCTCGAAGCAGATGACAAAGTTCTTCCTACCTTTACCAAACCCGAGCCTGCTACTTGTAGCACCCAACTCCTTGGTATTACCAAGGCATCAGTTCAATCCGATAGCTTTATCTCGGCTGCATCCTTCCAAGAAACTACAAAGGTTCTTACCGAAGCAGCCTTGGCAGGCAAGGTTGACTACCTTGTGGGACTTAAAGAAAACGTTATTCTTGGTCACTTAGTTCCCGCGGGAACTGGTTTTAGTGACCACCAGAATTCCGAAGTTAAGGTTAATTCTCCTTATGTTGATGAAAGCTCAGGAAACATCCTAGGCAAATCAGATGACAAAGAAGCACTCTTAACCAACTAGCAGATATAGACTTAGGTGTTTTCAGTTTAATTTCTGGAAACACCCGTTTGAAGCAGTTACTTGACCTTGTGTGGATATGTTCCTAATTTAAATGTTTACAGTTATTGCGCCCAATAGGGTTCTTTATCTGTGTAACAGAAACTCTTGTTTTGGTTTGATACTATGCCAACGATTAATCAATTGGTTCGAAAGCCCAGAGTTCAACAATTCAGCAAACCCAAGCATCCTGCGATGCAAGGTTGCCCTCATAAAAAGGGCGTTTGCTTGCAAGTTAAAACCATGACCCCTAAGAAGCCTAACTCTGCGCTTCGTAAGGTCGCCCGTATTCGTCTCTCTAACCAGATCGAAATCACGGCATACATCCCTGGCGAAGGTCATAACCTTCAAGAACACTCAATTGTTCTTGTGCGTGGCGGTCGTGTACGCGATTTGCCCGGGGTTCGATACCATATCGTTCGTGGTGTACTCGACTCACAAGGTGTATCTGATCGTAAACAAGCTCGTTCTAAGTACGGTACGAAGCGCGAATCTAAGTAATTATTTATCCTGATCCAAGCACAAAGGTAAGAAGAATATCATGGGAAAAAGGACTGCAAGCGCTGAAACGCTTAAACCCGATCCAGTTTATAATTCCAAGCTGGTCAGCAAATTTATCAATTGCATCATGACCTCTGGTAAGAAGCAGACCGCTTGTCGCATTTTCTATGATGCGATGGCACAAATCAAAAAGCGTATTCCAGATATGGATCCGCTCGAAGTTTTCACCCAAGCTGTTGAGCATGTCAAGCCAACGGTTGAAGTCCGTAGCAAACGAGTTGGTGGTGCAACTTATCAGGTTCCAATGCAAGTCAATCGCTCTAGGCAACAAAGCCTTTCGATTCGCTGGATTGTTGGCGCTGCTCGTGATAAAGTTGGCCGCCCTATGTATCTTCGCTTGGCTGATGAACTTATTGCTGGCTTTCGTCGTGAAGGTGAAGCCATGTCCAAACGAGAAAATACCATCAAGATGGCAGATGCTAATAAAGCTTTTGCACATTTTGCCTGGTAAATTTTCCAGCCGCTTAAATCACCGGGCCTTCTGGATTTCATTCCAGCGGGCCTTTTTTTATTTAACCCCCTCTATTCTTCTTTCTTGAGTTGTCCAATGGCTAATGAAAAACTCGACCTCTCCAACTTTCGTAACATTGGTATTATTGCCCACATCGATGCAGGTAAAACTACAACCACGGAACATGTCCTTTATTATGCAGGCGTTGTTCACAGGTTAGGCGCTGTTGATTCAGGCAATACCACCACAGATTACGATGAAGAAGAACAAGAACGCGGTATAACAATTTACAGCGCTTGCATTCCCTTCCAATGGCGCGAAACAAGAATCAATCTAATCGATACCCCAGGGCATGTCGATTTCACCGCCGAAGTCGAACGTAGCCTTAGAGTCCTTGACGGTTGCGTTGTAGTCTTTGATGCTCAAAAAGGTGTGGAAGCACAATCCGAAACAGTTTGGAGACAAGCCGACAAATACGAAGTCCCCCGATTGGTTTTTATCAACAAAATGGATGTGGTTGGCGCAAACTTCGAAAACGCAATTACGGAAATCACATCTCGACTCGAAGCCAAACCTGTACCCATCATCATCCCAATGGGAAGTGGATCTATTAAAGATAGCGATAATCCTTTTCATGGTATCATAGACCTTGTTGAAATGAAAGCTCTCGAATTCGATCCAGCTAACCAAGGAAAAACAATCAGGATATTTGATATCCCTGAAAAGTATCAAGACTATGCCAACACTTGGCGTGAAAACCTCATCGACAAAATCAGCGCGATAGATTCAAAAGATCGCATAGCTACTTTTTATCTGGAAGGCATGGAAATACCGACGAACCTGATTCGGGAAGTGTTGCGCGAAGGGACTCTTAAAAGAATCATTCAGCCCGTATTATGCGGAAGTGGTCGCGAACATATTGGACTTCAAACTTTGCTTGACGGGGTAAGTTGGTACCTCCCAAGCCCGTTAGACAGGCCTCCTGTCAAAGGAATCAATCCTAAAAAGAAAGACAAAGAAGAAAGCCGAAACTCCGACACTAAAGACCCTTTTTGTGGTCTTGTATTTAAAATCACCTCTGATGCACATGGGGAACTCTTTTTTGTTCGCATCTATTCAGGCGTATTAAAAGTGGGAAGTAGAGTTCTTAACACCGGGCGAGATGTCAAAGAGTTTGTCGGAAAAATTTATCACACCGCTGCAGATCCTGCCAGCAGAACAGAATTAACCGAAGCTTTCGCAGGAGACATAGTCGCAGTAGTTGGTATGAAAGAAGCAATTACCGGAGATACTATTTGCGATCCGCAAAATCCGATTTTATTAGAAAAAATCAAATTTGCGGAAGCTGTCGTCAGCCGCTCAATTGAACCGGAATCCTCCGCGGATAAACAAAAATTGATCGATACCCTAAATATGTTGCGAAAAGAAGATCCAACTTTTTCTGTTAAAATCGACCCAGAAACAGGGCAAACCCTGATGAGCGGTATGGGAATGCTTCATTTGGAAATCAAACAGCACAGGATGGAGCGGGATTTTCGCCTAAAAGTTCGAGCAGGAAAACCCAGAGTAAGCTATCGCGAAACCCTTAAAAAAGCATTGCGCGTTGAAGGGGAATGCATCAGGCAATCCGGGTCTGCTGGCCTTTTTGCAAAACTTGTGGTCGAATTTTCCCCCTATCCACCGAATTCCGATAAAAGCGAGGATAACATCAAGGTTTCGCACAAACTTAAGCCTGATGATTTAACCCAATTACTGGTAAATGCTGCAGAACAAGGCATTAAACTAGCGCTTCAATCAGGTGAACTTGGTTACCCGGTGATGAATGTACAAGCAATTATTACCGGTGCAAAAATGGACGAACAGCTTTCTACCGAGGTTGCTTTTCAATCTGCAGGAGCTGATGCGGTTCAAAAAGCCCTAAAAGACAACATGATTTTATTAGAACCTGTAATGAAACTTGAAGTAACCCTTCCAGAAGAATATTTAGGGCCAATTACCGCTGATCTAAATGCCAGACGGGCCGAAATCCGCGAATTGCATATTCGAGGCAAAATGAGGGTTGTTGAAGCAATAGTTCCCATGGCAAAACTATTTGATTATGCAGATAAAGTGCGAAGTTTAAGTCAAGGAAGGGCTTCTTCCACCATGGAACCATACTCTTACTCCCCTGCCCCGAATGAAGTCCTAAAAAATATGCTGAATCCGTTTGCCTTTTAACCTTTAAATAGCCTAGTGTTTTTGCCTAATTACTGTTTTTCTTTTGTTTGTTGTTGAAAAGAACCAATTATTCCTTATTTTATGTGTTTGGATGCTTTGCACTTATATTTTTGTGAATCTTGACAGTGGGTTCCTAAGTGCATATCCTTACTGTTTCCCTTTATATCGGGAATAATGAAGTAATCGTGAGGAGCGGAACGGTGGCAAGCAGTAAAGAAAAAATCAGAATTCGGATGGAAGCATATGACCACGAAGTATTGGACAGAACTGCCCAAGAAATCGTCTTAATTGCAGAACAATCCGGTGCTATCGTTAATGGCCCTATTCCATTGCCTACACGCGTGGAACGATACACAGTGTTGCGGAGCCCGCACATTGACCGGAAATCAAGAGAACAGTTTGAAATAAGAACTCACAAAAGATTGATTGAGATTCTTCAACCTCAGGGTAAAACCATTGAAGCCCTTAATAAAGGCCTCAGCTTACCGCCAGGTGTAGATATCAAAATTCGTGTGATGGCAGGAGCCACAAAATAACTTTGGTGTTTACTTCCCTCCAGATCAAAGGTTCTAAACCTCTGGAAGGGAATAACCCTCAAATTTAACCATAGTTTGTTGTGATATTTTAAGTTTCTGGCAGCCGATTTGTGCCAAAAACAATATTTGTAATAATGATTAATCATTAAGTATTGATTGATTAGGGCGATTAAACAGGCGGGATGGATATGTTAACAGTAAATGTCTTCAATAAACAAGGCGAGCAAGTTGGTAGCGAAAGCATCAACCCTGCTGATTTCGGTGGCGAAGTAAAAAAACAACTTCTTCATGATGTTGTGCTTATGCACCTTGCCAATCAACGCGCTGGTACCCATAGCACACTTCGCAGAGGCGAAGTTGCTGGTAGCACGAAAAAGCTGTTTCGTCAAAAGGGAACCGGTAACGCCCGCGTTGGTAACAAAAGAACCAACAAACGCCGTGGTGGTGGTACCGCTAAAGGTCCAAAACCTAGAGATTATGAATACCATCTTCCAAAGAAGGCGGTTCGAGCTGCAACCAGAATGGCTCTCTTGAGTAAATTCCAAGATAATGAAGCTTTGATTATTGATGATTTGACACTCACCGAAATCAAGACTAAAGGAATTTTAACAATTCTTAAAGCCTTGAAACTTGATGAAACAACATGCCTTCTTGGTGTTTCTGGTCTCAACAAACAACTTTACCTTTCTGCAAGAAATTTGCCTGGGGTTAAAGTACTTCCCGCATCTGAATTGAATGCCTACACAGTTTTAAGACAAAAGCGTTTAGTTCTTACCAAGGATGCCTTGGAAGAACTTAAAAAGAAAAAAGCTAACTAGGTTTATTGATTGTGATATTAGGATAAATAGCGATGAATACTTCAATGCATAGTAGACGAACGAAATCTGGTGGCCCAAAGCTTGATGCTCACCAAATTGTAATTCGACCTTTAATTACTGAAAAGGGTACACACCAGTCTACCCATAAAGCAGCTTATCCTTTTGAAGTGAATCCTTGGTCAACCAAAGATGAAATCAAAGGCGCTATTGAAGAACTCTTCAATGTGAAAGTTGCTAGAGTGCGTACTGCAAATCGCTTGGGGAAAAACAAGCGTTTTAAAAATAGGATCGGGAAACTATCTAATTGGAAAAAGGCTATTGTAACCCTTAAACCAGATAGCCCAAAGATCGAATTATTCTAAATATTGTTCTTTAATTGAATTTGTTGATACTGAGGTGAGAGATGGCAATCAGACAATACAAACCGGTGACTCCCGGCCGAAGACAAGGTAGCGTCAGCGACTTCGCTGAAATTACTGACCGTAAACGAAAGCCCGAAAAAAGCCTTTTGCTTCCTAAGAAGAAAACCGGAGGCCGTAATAACCAAGGGGTTACCTGCACGAGGTTTCGTGGGGGTGGTCACAAACAAAAATACCGAATCATCGATTTCAAACGGAATCATGACGGTCTTGTTGCTACCGTAATTTCAATCGAATATGATCCAAACCGAAGTTCCCGCATTGCCCTTCTTGAATACGAAGATGGCGAAAAAACTTATATTCTTGCACCTGAAGGTTTAGCTGCAGGCGATAAGGTAATGAGTGGTGAAGATGTGGAACCAAAAATTGGCAATTGTATGCCTCTTAAGAAAATTCCTTTAGGTTTGATTATTCATAATGTTGAACTACAACCAGGGCATGGTGGTCAGGTTTGTAGAAGTGCAGGTACAAAAGCAACTCTTACTGCTCGCGAAGGCAAATGGGCTCAGATTACCCTTCCCTCCGGTGAAGTTAGAAGAGTTAGTAATGAATGTAGAGCTACCATTGGTATGATTGGTAATACTGATCATATGAATGTTAGCTTAGGAAAAGCCGGCCGGGCTAGATGGATGGGTCGTAGACCTCACAACCGTGGTACCTCAATGAATCCAGTGGATCATCCAATGGGTGGTGGTGAAGGTAGGACCGGTGGCGGTAGAAATCCTTGCGGACCTACGGGCGTACTCGCCAAGGGCGGAAAAACCAGGCAAAAACGAAAACCTTCCAATTCTTCTATCGTAAGACGAAGAAGACCTGGACCTCGAACTGCTGGTTCTTAATTATAACTGGTCAGAGTCGAAAGTTACACTACAATAAGTAGATACGGTTTTTTTGGAGCTAATTCGAGCATGAGTCGATCGTTAAAAAAAGGGCCACATGTCGATGAAAGACTTTTTACAAAAGTAGAAAAGTCTATCAAAACTAATAATCGTGAACCTATTAAAACATGGGCTCGAGATTGCACCATAATTCCTGAATTTGTTGGAGCGACCTTTCTTGTTCACAACGGAAAGTTCTTCCTTAAAGTTTATGTAACTGAAGATATGGTTGGTCATAAACTTGGTGAATTTTCTCCAACGAGAACGTTCAGAGGCCACAGTGGTGGTAAAGCCAAAGCTTAGTCGTTGAAATACCCCGGGGTGGAGCAGAGGTAGCTCGCCAGGCTCATAACCTGGAGGTCATAGGTTCAAATCCTGTCCCCGGAATTATTGATAGTGTTCTAGTAAGTTTTAGAGGTGGGTAATGCAGTATAACGCTATACACAGATATGCAGATATGTCGCCTAGGAAAATTAGGCCTTTTGCCACTTTAATTAGAGGCAGAACTGCTGAAGAAGCACTTGAGTTGCTTAGGTTTGTTCATAACCGAAGTGCAAGATTACTTGAGCAAGTAGTCAAAAGTGCATTAGGTAATGCTGAATTCCGTGGCGCTCGTGATATTGAAGAACTTATTGTGAGTGAATCGCGTGTGGATGGTGGTCCGATCATGAAGCGTATTATGCCTCGTGCCCGTGGAACTGCTTATCCTATCAAACGCCGAATTGCTCATATTCATGTAACTCTTTCTGATGGCCAGGAAGAAGCAGCAGAATAATTTTTGTTACCTGTAATTTTCATTGCGACTGAGATTTTAGTCTTAAGGATTAGGTAAAATGGGACAAAAAGTACGACCAACAGGATTCAGAACCGGTATTTTTCTACCTTGGCAAAGCACTTGGTTTGCTGGAAAGAAAGATTTCGCTGAACTTTTGTTCGAAGATCAAAAAATAAGGAAATTTATTCACGGCCGTTATAAAGGCTCTGGTATTTCCAAAGTTCGTATTGAACGAACTAGAGAAAAAGTGGTTGTTGTGATTCTTACTTCCAAAGTTGGGGTGATTATTGGCAAAAAAGGCCAAGAAGTTGAAAAGCTTACCAAAGATCTAGAAACTCTTTGTCATCGCCATATTGAAGTTAAGACCATTGAAATTGCAAGACCCGAAGTAGATGCGCAACTTGTTTCCCAAGAAATTGCTGAACAGTTGGCAAAACGTGCAAGTTTTAGAAGAGTTACCAAGCGTGCCCTGGAAACAACAATGGAGGCTGGTGCCAAAGGCATTAAAGTCCAACTTTCCGGTCGTCTTGGTGGTGCTGAAATGGCGAGGACTGAAGGTGCGATGGCTGGTAGCGTTCCACTTTCAACATTGCGTGCAAAAGTTGAGTTCGGCTTCACCGAGGCCGTTACTGGACAAGGTAATATAGGCGTTAAAGTCTGGATTAATAACGGTGATTTCCTGACTGAGGAGACTATCGATGGCCCTGATGCCAAAGCGGGTAAAGTTTCGAAAAAGCCAACGCGGCAAAATAAAAGGTAACGCCCATCGGGGCAATACCGTAAGCTATGGTGAATACGGCTTACAGTCTTTAGATTCTGGATGGCTTTCTGCACAAGCGATAGAAGCAGGTCGTATCACGGCTTCGCATTCTATTCATGGTGAAGGAAAGTTATTTATTAGGGTTTTCCCTAATAAATCCATTACTTCTATTCCTGCCGAAACTCGTATGGGTAAAGGTAAGGGAGAGCCAGAATACTGGGCTGCAGTCGTAAAATCTGGCATGATTTTATATGAAATTGGTGGACTGCCTGAATCCGTCGCTAAGGAAGCGTTAAGCAAAGTAGCTTATAAAATGCCTTTTCGATGCAGGCTTGTAAGTAGAAGGCCAAGTATTGGATAATTGTCAGGTTATACCTGATAGCTGAGGTAAATTATTATGAAATCAGTAGATTATAAAGGGATGAGTGACGAACAGCTTGAAGGGTCATTGAAAGATTTGGTGAAAAATCTTTTTCACCTTAGATTTCAATCTGCAACTGATCGTCTCGAAACTCCTAGTGAGATTCGTAAGGCTAAAAAAGAAATTGCAAGAGTCAAAACTTTTCAACGAGAGCGTGTAATTCTTAAAGAGCGCGCTTTAAGTTCAGGGAGTAAGTAGAAAATGTTGGAGGCGCAAAACACCCGTGGTCGAAGACGTGTTATGGTTGGTGTTGTTACCAGCGATAAGCGTAGCAAAACCCGAACTGTGGTAATTCCTCGCTTGGTGAAACATCCCAAGTACGGAAAATATATCCGTAGAAGTACTACTTGCCATGTTCATGATGAAAACAATGAATCTCATATTGGAGATACTGTTGAAATCGTAGAATCAAGGCCATTTTCGAAAACAAAATTTTGGCGCTTGTCAAGCATTGTTAAAAAGGCCCTCTCAGCATCTCCTAGTGTTAAGGATATTGCTCAACCGGTTTAGACCAAGCATAGTAGATTTTAATCTATTATCTAACTCAGAAAATATTGGGTATCTTATGATTCAGATGTATAGTTACTTAGATGTTGCAGATAATACCGGTGCAAAAGAATGCATGTGTATTAAGGTTCTTGGTGGCACCAAACGGCGTTCCGCTGGTTTGGGCGATGTCATCGTTTGCAGCGTAAAAAAAGCAATGCCTGGTGGTGAAGTTAAACCAGGTGAAGTTGTTAAAGCTGTCATCGTTCGAGTAAAAAAAACAACCCGCAGGACTGATGGCAGCTACGTTCGTTTCGACAGAAATGCCTTGGTTCTGGTTGATGCAGAAATGAATCCTCGTGGTACTCGTATTTTCGGTGCAGTAGCCCGAGAATTGCGGGACTGTGGTTTTGCCAAAATTGTTAGTCTTGCTTCCGAAGTTGTATAACTTCTTCCTTATGATTTGCTGAATAAGAGATTAAGCCATGCATGTAAAAAAAGATGATCTTGTTGAAGTGATTGCGGGTGATGATGCCGCTAAAGGCCGAGCCCTTAAAGTCCTTCGTGTTTTAACAGCCAAAAATCGTGTAGTCATTGAAGGTGTAAATCGTGTTTACAAACATGTGAAACCTAATAAACTAAATCCCCAGGGTGGAAGGCTTTCTGTCGAAGCACCGATTGCTGTTTCGAATGTTTTGCTTTTTTGCCCTAACTGCAAAAAGGGTATTCGCTATGGTCGTAAGATTGCAGCAG
Source organism: Candidatus Kuenenia stuttgartensis (assembly GCA_945897965.1). Classification (GTDB taxonomy): domain Bacteria; phylum Planctomycetota; class Planctomycetia; order Gemmatales; family Gemmataceae; genus UBA969. The sequence continues at coordinate 41,153 of CAMDHK010000007.1, forward strand.
ATGGCAGAAAATTTCGTGAATGCAAAAAGTGTAAAGCTGATTTAGGTACAATTTCCAAGGCCAAGTAGAGTTATTGAACTTCTGATTGGTTATTTTTATTATAGTTTTTGGGTGAAAGCCCGGTGAGTGAACAATGGCAAGGTTACTTGAACGATATCACAAAGAGATAGTCCCCCTTATTTCCCAGAAACTTGGGAGGACTAATATATTTAGCCTACCAAGGCTTTCTAAAATCGTTATTAATATGGGTGTAGGCAAAGCGTTGCAAGATAAATCCAGAATGGAACAATCTGCTGACCAACTTGCTCATATCGCTGGCCAACGCCCTCAGATCACCAAAGCAAAATTGGCGGTCAGTGGTTTCCGTTTGCGTGAAGGAAATGCTATTGGTTGCAGAGTAACTCTGCGCGGCAAAAGAATGTATGAATTTCTTGATCGCTTGGTAAGCATGGCACTTCCTCGTATTCGCGATTTTCGTGGGTTAAATCCCAAGAGTTTTGATGGCCAAGGTAATTACAGCATGGGTATTGCTGAACAGGGTGTATTTCCAGAACTTGATCCTGATAAATTGAATTTTGTACAGGGTATGGATATTACATTTGTTACCACTACTAAGAGTGATGAAGAGGCGCGTGACCTCCTTCGTGCTTTTGGTATGCCCTTCAAGGAATAATTACGGGAAAAAGTTAACATGGCAACGGACGCAAAATTAGCTCGCTTTCGAAGAGATATGGCGAGACTAGACAAAAATAAGAAAGACCCTAAAAATCATCCCATGCTTCCCAGGGATAAGATTCGGGTTAGGCTTCGTTGTAAGATTTGTGGTCGACCCAAAGCGGTTTATCGTAAATTTGGTATTTGCAGAATTTGCTTTAGAAATCTTGCAAGTGATGGTTTAATTCCTGGTGTAACCAAGGCAAGCTGGTAAGGTACTCCTAAAATGATGACAGATCCGATTTCAGATATGCTTACTCGTATTCGTAATGCCAATCGTATAGAACGGCCTCTTGTGGATATGGATTCTACTAATTTTAAAGTTAATGTTGCTAAGGTTCTCAAGGATGAGGGATTTATTGTTGATTATCAAGTTGGCACTTTGCAAAAAGATGCTCATGGAGCAAAAGTTTTGCATCCTGAAACTGATCTCAATAAATCACACCTTATTCTTCGGGTTTTTCTTAAGTATGGTCCTGAAGGTGAAAAAGTCATCAGGCATATTGAGAGAAGTAGTAAACCTGGCAGAAGGTTCTATTGCAGAAGCAACCAGTTGAGGCCCGTCCTTGATGGATTGGGTATCAGCGTGCTGTCAACCAGCCAAGGCGTTATGAGTGATCGTCTTGCCCGCATCAAGAAATTGGGCGGCGAAATGATTTGTAAGGTTTGGTAAACTAAGGGATCTTCCCATGTCGAAAATAGGTAAAAAATTAATTGTAGTCCCAGCAACCATCAAGGTAAAAATTGATGGTGGTAAGGTTTTCTTGGAGGGACCCAAGGGTAAGCTTGATTTGATGCCCCATCAGAATATCAAGGTTAGCTTTGATGATGCTGCAAAAACCATTCATGTTGAACGTATTAATGATGAGCGTTTAAGTAAGTCTGTTCACGGGCTTACTCGTACGCTGATTGCTAATATGGTTGAAGGGGTTTTGAAAGGCTTTGAAAAAAGACTTAGGATTGAGGGTATTGGTTATCAAGCAAAAATGGATAAGAAAGCTGTGGAGCTTACTGTCGGTTTTGCCAACAAAATCAAGGTTCAGCCTCCAGAAGGTGTGACCGTTGAAGTTCCAGAACCAACAATGGTTCTTGTGAAAGGTGCGGACAAACAAATGGTTGGTCAGTTTGCTGCTGATGTCCGGGCAGTTCGTCCCCCTGAACCCTACAAGGGTAAGGGTATTCGTTACGATTATGAAATTGTACGCCGCAAAGAAGGTAAAGCCTTCGGTAGCGGTGGTTAAGGTTGGAAGATAAAAAATGAGCGAACAAAAGTTAAAAGAAATTCGTAGAATCCGCAGACAAAATCATGTTCGTAGAACAGTGATTGGGTCTGTTATCAGGCCAAGGCTTACTGTGTTTCGAAGTTCGAAGCATATCTATGCACAGCTTATTGATGACTCGAACGGTTGCACGCTTGCTTCAGCAAGTAGCAACAGTCCAGAAGTAAAAAAAGCATTATCCTATGGTGGTAATGTTCTTGCTGCTGTTGCTGTAGGCAAACAAATTGCTGAAGCAGCAAAGGCCAAAGGCATCTTGAAGGTCGCATTTGACCGAGGGTATTACAGATATCATGGCAGAATCAAAGCACTTGCTGATGCTGCTCGTGAAGGTGGTTTGCAGTTTTAATTTTCATCCAGATAGTTTTCCCATAACAGGTATTCAGAGATCATGGCAAAAGATCGGGAACCAAAACAAGAAGAACTTCAAGACCGCGTAATTAAAATTCGCAGGTCAGCAACTGTGGTCAAAGGTGGCCGTCGTTTTAGCTTCAACGCATTAGTCGTTGTAGGCGATACCCGTGGCAGAGTTGCTGTGGGATATGGCAAAGCCAAGGAAGTTCCTCCTGCTGTTGAAAAAGCAACTAAAGATGCTCAAGGAGCAATTAAAAGATCACGGAGAGTATCACTTCGTGGTGATACTATTCCTCACCGTGTGATTGGCCGTTTCGGTGCCAGTCGCGTTATTATGGTTCCGGCGGGTCCTGGTACTGGTGTAAAAGCTGGTGCTGGCGTTCGCGATGTTCTTGAAGTTTGTGGTGTAAAAAACATCCTTACAAAAGTGCATGGTAGTACGAACCCAATAAATCTCGTAAAAGCAACAATTGAAGGCTTGCAACAACTTCGATCCCGTTCTGAAGTTGCAATGCTTCGTGGAGTTACACTCTAATGGATTTGACACAAGTACATAAAGGCGTGAGTAAGCTTAAAACCAAAAAGCGCGTAGGTCGTGGTGTTGGTAGCGGTCATGGAAAGACTGCATCCCGTGGTCATAAAGGACAGTGGGCAAGTGCAGGTTCTGACAAGCCAATTGCGGTGTTCGAAGGCGGTCAGATGCAATTATTCCGCAGAATACCAAAGCGTGGTTTTAGTCACGGAATGTGGGACAAAAAGTTTCATGTTGTTAACTTGGGTGCGATTGATACCCACTTTAACGATGGTGATACTGTTGACCCTGAAACAGTAAAGAAAAAAGGTTTGGCAAATGGGCCTTCTGATGGTATTCGTATTCTTGCTAAAGGCGAGTTTTCGAAGAAGTTAACTGTCCGAGCTCACCATGTTTCCAAATCTGCAATTGAAAAAATCATTGCTAAAGGTGGAGTTGTTGAAATTATTCCGCCACCAGCGAAGCCTGTTAGAAACAAAATGGGAACCAAATCTTAATTAAGATATTGGTTTCCCTGTTTTTTGTTTCTTTCATTTGGTTTAAGATTACCATTCTGGGATAAGATTAAGGGTAATCCGGATTGTTCTCAATTGGCAATCTGCGGTAAACCCACTGCAGGAGCCAAAGTATGGGTAAGTTTAGTGCAATTTTAGCTATTCCGGAACTACGGAATAAAATTCTTATAACACTTCTATTCCTTGCTGTTTACAGGGTTGGTTATTCCATCCCTCTTCCTTTTGTTGATCAAAGCTTAATGAATCGCAATGTTGGACAAGGCGGCCCCCTCGGTGATATTTTGGGTTATGTCTCGTTATTTAGCGGTGGAGATTTAAGTAACGCAACTCTTTTTGGCTTGGGCATTATGCCCTATATTTCCGCATCCATTATTTTCCAATTGCTTGGTGCGGTCTACCCTCCTCTGGAGAAACTCCAAAAAGAGGGAGAATCCGGGCGCAAGAAAATTAACAACTACACCCGTTGGGCAACCGTTGTAATCTGCTTCTTCCAAGCTTTTATGTATGTTCAATTTATCATGCAACCTTCTTCTAGGGGTGGGCAGGGCTTCGCTTTGACACAACCCATTGATTACAATGTAGGTTACTA
>CAMDHK010000008.1 GCA_945897965.1 Candidatus Kuenenia stuttgartensis
TATTTTCAGCGATCGTGATGATTCAGGTAACCCACAATGCGCTGAAGTCGCTACTGGTAAAGTTCTTTGGAAAAGGCCTAAGCCTGAAAACCGCGAAGCAGGCAAAGGCTCTGCTTCCATGGTTTTTGCAGACGGGCATCTTTACATTCGTTACGACAATGGCGTAGTCGCTTTGGTTGAAGCTTCCCCCAAGGGTTATGTAGAGAAGGGCTCTTTCAAAATCCCTAACTCAGACAAAAACAGTTGGAATCATCCCGTTGTTATTGGCGGAAAACTTTACCTTAAGGAAAAAGATACCCTTTGGTGCTACGATGTTTCTGCAAAAGGGGCTGTCAACTGATCTAAGCTTTTAGTATTTATCAAAACTGCTCTCAACCTATATACTGCAGACTCATCGTCTGCAGTATTTGTTTAAAAGGAGATTTCAATGACAAGGATTTTTTTTATGGTTGTGCTTTCAATGCTTACTTCTCAAATAGGTTTGCTTTCGGCTTTTGCTCAAGAAACCAAATCAACCATCAAAGAAGTAACTTCCATTGAAAATATCACCGAATACAAAATGGCTAATGGACTGAAGATTCTTCTTTACCCTGATCCTTCCACTTCTAAAGTCACTGTTAATGCAACCGTTTTTGTAGGTTCTAGGCACGAAGGTTATGGCGAAGGTGGTATGGCTCACCTTCTTGAGCATATGGTCTTCAAAGGTACGAAACTTCATCCCGATATTCCCAAGGCTTTGAAGGATCGTGGTGCGATTATGAATGGTACCACTTGGGTGGATCGTACCAACTACTTCGAAACCCTTTCCAGTGAAGGTGATAATCTTGAATTTGCAATCCGACTCGAAGCAGACCGTTTGTTCAACAGCTTTATCCGCAGGGAAGATTTGCTTTCGGAAATGACCGTTGTGCGAAATGAGTTTGAGCGTGGCGAAAATGATCCTGTTGGAATCCTTAGTCAACGCATGCTTTCCGCTGCATATGATTGGCACAATTACGGTAAATCCACCATTGGCAATAGAGCAGATATCGAAAGAGTTCCAATTGATAAGCTTCAAGGGTTCTACAAAAAGTATTACCGTATCGACAACATCATGCTGGTGATTGCTGGCAATTTTAAAAAAGAACAGGCCCTAGGTTTGATTGAAAAATACTTTGGCATGATCAAAAAGCCTGACACTCCCCTTGAATTAACTTACACCGAAGAACCCGCTCAAGATGGACAAAGGCAAGTGGTACTAAGGCGTGTGGGCAAAGTTGGTGCTGTTGGAGTTGTTTATCATACTCCTTCAAGCTCACACCCGGATTTCGCTGCCCTCGAAATCCTCGAAGAAGTGCTTACCAGCCAACCTTCTGGCATCCTTTACAAAACCATGGTCTTGGGAAAAGTTGCTACCAGCGTTTCGGGTTATGCTTTTGGTTGGCACGACCCGGGTGTATTTGAAATCATGGCAAGTGTTGATGGCACCGCAGATATCGACAAAACACGAGCCTTATTACTAGAAACGATCGACAAATTCCGCGCCTCGCCCGTTGATAAAACAGAAGTCGAAAGAGCTAAAACTAAATTCGCCCGATCCAGAAGCTTATTGATGTCCGATAGCAATCGAATTGGCATTTCTCTAAGTGATTGGGCCGCTAAAGGCGATTGGCGCCTGTTCTTCCTCTTCAGAGATCTTATCACCAAGGTTACACCTGAAGATGTTCAACGTGTCGCTCAAACTTATCTAACTGCAAACAATAGCACGATTGGAACCTATTATCCCACCGATAAAGCAGAGCGAATTAAAATCCCTGCGTCTCCCGACCTAAATGCTCTGCTTAAAGATTACAAAGGTGGGCAAGTCATGGTACAGGGGGAATTTTTCGACCCCTCCGTTGAAAATATCATTCAAACCACCACCCTAGGCACTTTGTCTTCCACTGTGAAATACGCTTATCTTCCCAAAAAGACTCGTAACCAAGTGGTTAGTCTTTTAATCAACATTCATTATGGCAATGATAAAGATTTGGCGGGAAAGAATACCGCCGCTGCCATCATGCCCCTGCTTTTAACCCGTGGAACGCAAAAGAAAACCAGGCAGGAAATTGATGACACGATGGCAAAACTTCAGGCTCAATGGCGCATCAGTGGTTCCGTAGGCGAATTGCAAATTTCTATTCTTTGCAGAAAAGATGCAGTCAACGGCGTGCTCACACTCCTGCATGAAGTATTGCACGAACCAGCTTTTTCTTCAGAAGAATTGGAAATCATCAAGCGGCAATCCAAAGACCTTCTTGAAAAGAATAAAACCGAACCAGGGGCGCTTGCAAACCGCCTCTTACAAAGAAAACTCTCCCCACACCTTCCTACAGATGTCCGATACACTCCAACTTTCGAGGAATCTGCAGAACGACTTAATAAACTTACTATCGAAGATATCAAAGATCTTTACAAAAACATCTTTGGTGTAGGTGAGGCTGAAGTTGTTGTTGTTGGTGACTTCGAACCCCAGATTGTTTCTGAACACGCAAAGAAAATCTTAGATCTAAAATCTAAAGTGGCTTTCAAGAAAATTGAAACAATCGCTAAGACTGCTGACAAAGGTGAAAAACTTGTCATCGATACCCCAGATAAGGAAAACGCAATGTTCATGTCGGGCATTGTTTTTCCTCTCAAAGATTCAGACCCCGACTTTGCCGGCCTGGCAATGGCAGATTTCATCATCGGCAGCGGTAGCTTAAGCTCTAGACTTGGAAACCGGGTACGCCAGAAGGAAGGCCTTGCTTATGGTGTCCGCTCTGGCCTTGATGCAGATGCAGAAGACTTATCAGCCAGATTTACGGTGATGGCAAGTTGCAACCCGTCTAAAATAAAGAATGTCGATATTGCGGTTTTTGATGAAATCAAAAAATTCGTAGAGGCAGGAATCGATGCCACTGAATTTGCAGAAGGCCAAAAAGCTTTTCTTGCACAGATGAAAATCGAAAGAACCACGGATTCAAGATTAGCATCAATCCTTGCAGAAAACCTTGCAGCCAACCGATCCATGGAATTCTACAAGGCTCTTGAACTAAAAATCAAGAATCTGACCTCGAAGGAAGTTGTAGATGCTTTCAAAAAGCATGTTACTGCTGATAAAATGATTACCATCTGGGCAGGCGATTTTAACAAAAAGAACTGATCATTCTTGCCCGCTATCAAACAAAAAAAGGAGTGGCATTAGCCACTCCTTTTTTATTTAAATCGAAACCTTTAGGGGAATACTGCAATCAGCAAAGCAATGGTAAGCAGTTCAGACACGGAACCTGTCACGCTTACATTAGGTGGATACCACATATAAGGAACTGGATCGCCTGGAAGGCAATACCCCGAGCTACTGTCATACCTTCGGAAAGGATCGGTTGCCATGTGATAAGGTAAAGTCACAAAATCGAAGAAGAAAGTAAGGGTGGAGACAAACGGTTGGACCGCGCCCAAATCCCAGCCATATCTTTCGCTGTTGATTTCCTGAAAGAAAAGCCTGTCGTAGGTAAGATAATAAGGTTCAACTTTTCGGTCATGCTTGGCCCAATTATTATTACGCCATTGATAATCATACTTCTTGTTACTAAGTACAACATCGGAAGGAAAAACCAAGCGTTCGAGTTGATCGACTGATTTCTTTTCCTGCCCCATTCGTTCGCGCAGGGAATCTTCAGATTCCAACCTAAATAGCCTCTCTGAGCCAGGGGGATCAAGCTGAATCTGATAGGCAGATAGCAAATCTTGGCCTGGCTTAGGGTCGTTAATCAAGGGCATTGGTTGGCCTGCAACATCCGTTGCACGGCTTGGGGCCTTTGATTTCAATCCAGTCGCAATTACCTGGCCTTGGGTTGGGGTAGAGCCGATTTTAACTTCAGCTTCCCCAGCATTTGCAAAAGCTGCAGCAAGTGAAAAACTTACTGCCAAGAATCTAGTTACTATCGCTGTGCGCATGGTCTGTCCTCGAAGAATAATTCGGGGCCTCGTGCGTTATGGAGATATCGTGAGGGTGACTTTCCACCACGGAAGCTCCACTAACTTGAATAAATTTAGTTTTTGTTCTTAGCTCTTCAATATCTTTGGTACCACAATACCCCATCCCTGCCCTTAGCCCACCAACGAGCTGATAAATAAAAGGGGCAAGCGGGCCTTTATATGGAACCCGACCCTCCACACCTTCCGGAACAAGCTTATCAATGCTGGATTCACCACTTTGTTGGTAGCGATCTTTGGAACCTGCCATCATGGCACCTTGTGATCCCATTCCACGATAAGTCTTAAAACTTCGGCCTTTGTAAAGAATGATCTGACCAGGCGATTCCGCCAAGCCAGCCAGAAGACTCCCAAGCATTACGCAGTTTGCACCAGCGGCAATAGCTTTGGTAATATCTCCTGAGTATCGGATGCCACCATCACCAATGACGGGAACACCGAGTTCTTTAAGGCCGATTGCAACTTGGTTAATGGCAGTGATTTGTGGAACACCCACGCCAGAAATCATTCTGGTGGTGCAAATGGAACCGGGACCGATTCCAACCTTCACAGCGTCAGCGCCCGCATCAACCAAGGCTTTAGCTCCTTCAAGTGTAGCAACATTTCCTGCAATCAAATCGATCGAAAACATAGACTTAATTTTCCTGACCGTTTCAATCACATTCTTGCTATGGCCATGGGCAGAATCAACAACCAAGACGTCAACACCAGCTTTAATAAGGGACTCGACTCTTTCGAAATCAAAAACCCCTACAGCAGCTCCGACCCGCAGCCTACCTCGCCTATCTTTACAGGCACTTGGAAAGCTGCTCAATTTGTCAATATCTTTGATCGTAATCATACCCTTCAGTATAAACTTATCGTCAACCAGCAAAAGTTTCTCGACCTTATTTTCCGTTAAAATCGTTTCAGCTTCCTCAAGAGTTGTATTTTCTGGTGCAGTTACTAGATTTTCCTTGGTCATAACCTCGGAAATTTGCTGATTAGTATTAGTTAGGAATCTTAAATCCCTTCTGGTTAAAATTCCTTTAAGGTGTCCATTGATGGTAATTGGCACACCACTTATCTTGTTTTGTTCCATTATTCTGCGCGCATTAACTACCTTCTCTTCTGGAGGCAAGGTAATCGGGTCAGTAATAATACCGTTTTCGCTCCGTTTAACTTTGTCTACTTCACGGGTTTGATCAATAATGGATAAGTTTTTATGTATTATGCCCATCCCCCCTTCTTGCGCCAAAGCTATCGCAAGGTCACTTTCCGTAACGGTATCCATCGGGGAAGATAATATCGGAATATTTAGTTTGATGTTTTTAGTCAGGAATGTACGTAAATCAACTTCTCTGGGAACCACATCACTGTACGCAGGCTCCAAAAAGACATCGTCAAAAGTAATACCCTTATAGCCAATTCGATCTAACATGATGAAACTCCTCAGAAAAGCTTGTTTTGCAAATTATAGTAGGATGCAGGCTTGTTGGAACCTTCACCATCATCACTTGCCCGCTAAACATAAAGTTTCCGACAAGTAAAACAGGGTAAGATTCACTCCAACAAATCAATTAATCACCCGTTAAAATAATGGTTTTTAATGGCAACCTGCTAGTGGTTCCTTTTATTTAATCGTCATGCAATATCATCATGGAAAGTGAACTTAATTTCCACAAGCAAGTTTAGCTTTTGCCTCAGCAAGGATATCAAGAATCTGATCGACTCGTTTTTTCTCTTTCGAGCTAAGAGTTCGTAGCCAAGTTTCGGTATTAATAAACAAAACCTCGATTTTTTTGATTGCAAAGGCTTTTTCTTGACTGGCTGTACTGTTCCGATTGCACGAAAACAACGGGTTTGTATGGGCTTTAAGATCGGGCTTATTATTGTGGGAACTGATCACTCTGCCGCAAAGCCATTCAAATTCACTTGGGTCTAACTCCCTGATAATTGTTACACTTGCCGAGCTTTTATCACGTTCAATCGTTGTGATTTTACCATCAATCACCAATTCAATTTCATCTTCAGGGGAAAGATCGTGGGCAATTAATTGGATTTTATTTAAAGGCGTGAGATTTAAGATCGTCAGTTCTAAAAATGGCCCAACACTAAAGAAGGAATCTCCTTTACGAACTGCTTCCAACCAAGATAAATGAGCAGGTGAATCAGATAAAGACGGCATTTTGGACCAAGTTTTGGGATTTCCGAGAAAAACCGTATTACTCTTTTTGCCACTGGCCCCAACTGCATTGGCTTTGATCCCAGCATTTAAAAGCATGTACCAAAAAAGCACAGGCGAATTGTCATCTAGGCTTAGATTAGAAATTTCAAAAAGATCAATTTCATTCAAAATCAAGGCAGCAAGTGCTTCTCCCTGATATTCATTGGTGGCATCAAAAACCCAAGTAATGAGGCCATTCTTGCGATGCCCTTGCCTGCACCAATCAACAACAGACCAAATGTCAGGTGATTCAGCAGAAGAAGAAACGAGAGGAAAAACAGGCCGGTGAGAATGAATGATGCCGATGGTTCCCAAAAAGGGATGATGATTAAGGGTGTTTATAAAAAGACTGCACCCAAATTTTTCAAAAGCGATTTCCTGACCTGAAAAGTCCAGAATCCTAGAGGCATCAACTATATCAGTTCCCGGAAGAATATTTTCACAGGCAAGCAAATGCACTAGATCCAAGCCTTCAGATGAGCCTTCCAAAACCGCTGCGGGCCCAGAAAGATCATGACAACGAGCATCACCACTAATCCAATTCTCCCATGGGGAATTCGTTTTTCTCTCAATGTTAATGCGCAAGGCAGCCTGCCCCTGCTTAATCTCAAGGGTTTTAAAAACCATATGAAATCGCTCGCCCTTGGTTATTTCGAAGTTGTAAACACCAGGGGGAAGATTAATTTCGCAAGCCCCATCAATGTAATAATATTTTTTGTTTTCAAATGCAACCTGCCCACCTACCGCCATATGAGGGCCGGTTAAAAAGAATTGCTGCCTTCCAAGGGGATGAAAAGAATTCCCTAGAAGGTCAGCAACTCTAATACGAACAGGAACAGGCTTTTGGGTCTTTGAATCGCTAACACGGAGGTGAATCAGGGTCATGTCAAAAACCTCGATTCTTCAAAAAATAAATCAAGCGTATGTAGCCCCGGCTTTAGTAACAATTGCCCTGAAAGCTTCAATGGCTTTGGGAAACAATTCAGGACCAGTATTTCCACCAGTGGGCCCGCCACCAAGCAGATGGGGTTCCAAGGTTGCAAACCCCGTGTAGCCGCGCGCTTGAACATCCGCAATAATTTTGGGTATCATGCCGCCACCCGTACCTGCCAAACATCCATGTTTTTCATTTGCAACCCAATCCTTGACATGAAAGTGGGTGGTGTAGTCACGGGCTTTAAGCCAACCTTCCCAAGGATCATAACCACAAAAGACATAATTAGCTGGGTCGAAAGCAGCATGAAAATGATCACAGGAAAACCTTGAAAGCAACTCGTGAACCCTGTCCGGCGAATCGCCATAGATTCCATGTTCATTTTCGTGAAGCAAAACCACGCCGGCACTCTTGGCAAGTTCAACTTTCTTTTCCATTCTGCGAAAGACTTCGTCCTTCCATTTTGGCCATTGATCCCCTTCAGGAAGGTAGTAGCTGAAAATGCGAATGTTCTTGATACCAAAAACGCCACAAAGATTAATCGCCCGCTGAAAGCGAATTAAATGAGGCTCGAAGGGTTGGTCCGCTTTGATTTTTCCGATAGGAGAGCCAATTGCACTGAGGCCAAAGCCATGCTGGTCAAGCAACTTTTTAAAGTCAGAGATTTGCGTATCAGAGAGATCCAAAACATTGGTTTGGTAAATCGAACGAAATTCGATGAACTTAACCTTGCTGGCTTCAAGAACTTTAATTTGTTCCACAGGATCTGGAGAGATCTCATCTGCAAAAGCGCTCAGCATAAAGTGTGCCATCTTAACCTCAAATCTGTTTGGGTTTACTTGGATTGTGTTTTACCTGGGGCCCAAAGTACATCATCAGCCCCATTGTTGTTGTAGACTCTAGCCATCACAAAGAGAAGGTCTGAAAGCCTATTAAGGTAAATAATTGCATGTTCATTGACGGATTCCAAGCTTGAAAGATGGACTACCAACCTTTCGGAGCGTCTGCAAACGGTCCTGCATATATGAAGCCAGCTGGCAACAATCGAACCGCCTGGCAATATAAAACTGTTTAAAGGTGAAAGCTTTTCATTCCATTCATCAATCTTTTTCTCGAGCCTTTCCCATTGTTCAGGGCGAATCCGCAGCCTATTATCTGGCGCCCCATCTGCTGATGGCACACACAAATCCGCTCCTAAATCAAAAAGATCATTTTGCACACTGCGTATAAACTCCAAATCTGCCCCCTGAGGCAAATGGCAAGCAAGAACACCTAGATTAGAGTTAAACTCATCCACAGTGCCATAGGCTTCGATTCTGGGGTGATCTTTTGAGACCATTGCCCCCGAACCAAGAGCCGTGTGACCTTTATCGCCAGTCCGAGTGTAAATTTTCGAAAGATAAACCATCATAGTCCTCGCTTTAATGTACTTTTGCCTAACCCAACAAGCATGGTAGTCATCAAACTCCAAGAAGTCCTAAAAAAGAAAAAGCAGACCCAGATTTCTCGTGGTCTGCTTTGATTAATCATCTGAAAAAGTTAACCGCAACCAGTAGTTGCACCGCAAGTATCGCATTTGCAACATGCGCCACTGCGTATCAAAGTAAGCTGGCCACACTCATTACATGGGTCGCCTTCATACCCTTTAAGCCTAGCAACGCGAATTCGATCATCGGGCTTGGCAGCAAGGGATACCGAATGCGCTTCTTCGTGAGAGGCCGCAGTATGGTTACCATTGGTTGAGGAATAACGCTGTTCGCTAGAGCCCTTCATAGGGCGTAGATTTTCCGTACGGGGAATAAAGAAGGCCTTCTGCCTTGCAATAGACTTTTCATCCCTTTCATCAGCTTCTTCATCTGAAAGATCAGCTTCATAATCTGGAGTCGCAGGAGTACGATCAATCGCATCCGCCCGAAGGTCTTCAGGTTGGACATGCGCCAAATCATGGCGACCAAGATAAGTGATAGCCAATTCCCTAAAGATGTAGTCAATTACAGAAGTCGTCATCTTGATATGGGGATTACCCTGAACTGGGCCATTAGGCTCAAACCGGGTAAACACAAAAGCATCAACATATTCTTCAAGCGGAACACCATGTTGCAGGCCAAGGGAAACAGCAATTGCAAAGCAATTGGTCATGCTACGAAACGCTGCGCCTTCCTTATGCATATCGATGAATATTTCACCGAGGGAATTATCATCGTACTCGCCTGTACGAACATAAATCTTATGATTCCCAATCCTTGCTTTTTGAGTATACCCTGCCCTGCGATCGGGCAGGCGCCTACGATTCGCAATGTAGCGATAGACGACTTTTTGCGCCAATCGTACGGGGGAATTAGGGTTTTCATCTGCTTTTGCTTCATCATCAAAGGAATCAACATTGATGTCTTCTGCATCAGCAACACTATTCAAAGGCTGACTAAGTTTAGAGCCGTCACGATAAAGCGCATTAGCTTTGATCATCAGTTTCCAACTCATCATGTAAGCATTCTTAACATCTTCGAAAGTTGCAGAATGTGGCATATTGATGGTTTTGGAGATAGCACCTGAGACAAAAGGCTGGGCCGCAGCCATCATAAAAATATGTGCTTCAGCTGAAAGAAAGCGTTTGCCATTCTTGCCACAACGATTTGCACAATCAAACACTGCATAGTGTTCTTCACGAAGATGAGGAGCACCTTCAATCGTCATGGTTCCACATACAAACTCACTAGCCTCTTGAACTTGCTGCTTGCTAAAGCCCAGCGCATTCAACAAATCAAAAGTTGGGGCTTCGATTCGTTCCTTAGGAATATTAAGAGTTTTCTCTAAAGCTTCATCCCCAAGGCTCCAGCGATTGAAAGCAAAACCAAGTTCAAATACTGAAGGTAGCTGGGTTTCAATTTTTTGGATAAGCTCTGGAGTGAATCCCTTTGCAGCCAAAGATTCAACATTAATGTGAGGGCAGCCTTTAAGAGTCCCTGCACCTTTGCAATAACGAACGATATCTTCAATTTGAGATTGGTTGTAGCCAAGCCTTTGCAACGAAGGTGGCATCGAAGAGTTGATAATTTTGAAGTAACCACCACCTGCCAACTTCTTGAACTTAACCAATGAAAAGTCAGGTTCGACCCCAGTGGTATCACAATCCATTACCAAACCAATGGTTCCAGTTGGCGCAATACATGTAACTTGCGCATTACGGAAACCATGTTTCTCGCCAAGAGAAAGCATCAGGTCAGCTTCATTTCTCGCAGCATCGAGAAGATAGCTCGGGCACTTGGATGGATTAATTTCGACGGGGGTAATGGTAAGGCCTTCGTATTCAGCAGCATTCGTTTTAAAGGCTGCCCTACGGTGATTTCGAATCACACGAAGCATCGAGTGTTTATTCGCTTCATATCTTGAAAAAGGCCCAACTTCAGATGCAATGCGTGCAGACATTACATAAGCGGCGTTATGCAAAATAGAAGATAAAGCGCCACACCATGCACGACCTTCAGGGGAATCATAGGGAATGCCCTGAACCATAAGGAGGGTGCCAAGGTTTGCATATCCCAAGCCCAAAGTACGGAAGTCATAAGACTTTTGTGCTACAGGAATACTGGGGAACTGTGCCATGTATACAGAGATTTCGAGAACCAGTGTCCACAGGTAGCAACCATGCCTATAAGATTCGACATCAAACATGCCTGTTGAATTGTCATAAAACTTAATCATATTTAATGACGCAAGATTACAAGCAGTATCATCTAGGAACATATACTCACTGCAAGGATTGGAAGCATTAATGCGACCATCAGCAGGGCAAGTATGCCATTCATTAATCGTGGTATCAAATTGAACGCCTGGATCTGCGCACATCCAAGCAGCGTTACAGATTTGGTCATAAAGATCTGCTGCCTTGAGAGTTTCGCAAGGCTTCGGATCGCGACCAGCTTTTAGAGCTTTTTCTTTTTCCGTGCGGAAATAAAGAGGCCAATCACCATTATTGATAACCGCTTGCATGAACTTGTTGTCAATGCGAACTGAATTATTACTATTTTGACCCGATACCGTAGCATAAGCCTTTGAATTCCAATCGGTATCATATTCATCAAAGGCAATTTCGGTTGCACCGAGTTTGGCCAATTGAACCGATCGTTCGATGTAATTGGCAGGAATCAAAAACTTAGTTGCATTTAAAACTGCTTTTCGCAGTGTCTGGTTCTTCTTGACATCAAATCGCTCTGCCATTTTGGGCCAAGCATGGCAGGCCTTGATGATTGCGTTCAATTCTCTCGATAGCAACTTGGAGCCCACTACTAACGATGCAACTTTTTGCTCTTCGACGACTTTCCAATTGATGAAATCCTGAATATCAGGGTGATCTAGATCCAGCACTACCATTTTGGCAGCTCGTCGTGTTGTACCACCGGATTTTATTGCACCAGCGGCACGATCACCAATTCTAAGGAAACTCATCAACCCGCTAGAGCGACCGCCACCGGATAAAGGCTCAGCTTCGCCTCGGAGGTTGGAAAAATTGCTACCTGTACCAGAACCATATTTAAAAATTCGGGCTTCACGAACCCAAAGGTCCATGATGCCACCCTCATTGACGAGGTCATCTTCGATAGACTGGATAAAGCAGGCATGCGGGGCAGGATGCTCGTAAGCAGAAGTAGAACGAACCATATCCCCGGAGATGGGGTCTACTCTATAATGGCCTTGTGCAGGACCATCAATGCCATAAGCCCAATGTAAGCCAGTATTAAACCATTGTGGTGAGTTAGGTGCGGCCATTTGATTGGCAAGCATAAAACAAATTTCGTCATGGAAGCTTTGGGCATCCTGAGGAGTAGAAAAATAACCACCCTTCCAGCCCCAATAAGCCCAGCAACCAGCTAATCTTCGAAATACCTGCCTGCTATCTGTTTCGCAAAGGTCGCGGGTATCGCCTTCAGCGGGAATGCTGCGTTGCAAGAATTCTGGAACACCTTCTTCATGCACCTTTGATGCATTCCGGGGCAGACCAGCCTTGCGAAAATATTTCTGGGCTAGAATATCAGTAGCAACCTGAGACCATTTCTCAGGAACCATGACATCCTTCATTTCAAACACGGATTTGCCATCCGGGTTCACGATCTTTGAAGTTCGTGGGACAAATTTGATTGACGCAAAGGGATCCATACCCTCAACGGTGAAGTTACGATTAATACGCATTAATATCCTATCTTTCATTTCTTACGCAGGGGTCGCCACCATCCATAGTAACACGACTGTTCGACGGGAAGAACCTGCTACTTAACTAGAACCGAGGTGTGTATCCTAATGACGATTCATCAAATGTACACAATAAAATTTAATAAAAAAACCGATTGTTCCGAAGCCATTATTATTTAAGAGTTTAAGAACTAAACAAATAATTATTGCGGGGGTTGTGACCCAAGAACAAAAGGAAGTGTCAGACCTTTCTGGTCTTGGTATTTTCCTTTTTTATCCGCATAACTTGTTTTGCACATTGCGCTACCTTTAAAAAACAAAATCTGGGCAATGCCTTCATTTGCATATATTTTAGCAGGTAGTGGAGTAGTATTACTAATTTCAATGGTAACCCTGCCACGCCATTCGGGCTCTAGCGGTGTAACATTCACAATGATACCACAGCGGGCGTAGGTACTTTTCCCAACACAAACAGCAATAATATCTCTTGGAATTTCAAGGTACTCAACTGTTTCTGCTAGGGCAAAACTATTGGGCGGTATAAGGCAATAATCGGCTTCGATATCTACAAAAGATGCTGGGTCGAAATTCTTCGGGTCAACCACTGTGCAACGAGCGTTGGTAAAAACTTTGAAATGCCTATCAACTCGTACATCGTAACCATAACTAGTAACGCCATAAGAAATCAATCCCTTGCGGCCTGAACATTCTTCAAAGGGAACGATCTTAATATTTTCCTTGATCATCCAGTCAGGTAAAACAGCCATGTTTTGTTCCTCGCTTCCAAATAAAAGCTTCATTAAACACAAGAATCATCATCCGGATGAAAAACAAGTGTAAGCCACATACATATTTATCATAGACTTAAAGATGTTTATCCTTTCCAAAGTAGAAATCAACTAAGAAGTTTTGGAATTTATAAAGAGGTGTTTGAACCACTCGTCTTTAAGCCCGAATATTTATTTACAGAATTTAAATTGTTGGAAATAATCTCTTGGCAAAAATAGATTTTGTGTGCATGATGACAAAAGAATTTCAAAAAAAGAGTTTCAGTATTGGGACCCGCCTGTTAAAAATACAGTTAGAAAGTACAGACTATTGTTTAAACCTGCTAATTGTTAAACCTGTTTTTAAAGTATGTAAGGATGATCATGAATTCTAAACCTATTCCAGCTGAAACATCTACCCCTGACTTATTAACTAAAAAGTCTTCTCCCAAATGGTTTACCTATTTGGTGCCGGTTGCAACCTTGTTAGGCTTGGCACTGCTTGGAAGCTACTTTTATATTCCAGGAAACACTCAAGCATTAGCTCAGGTTCCTGCTGAAAAATCAACCGCTCAGGATAAAGAAAAAGCGAAAGCTGAAAAAGTTTCTGCCCCTGATTTTGAAGGTGGGGTTGCTTGGCTTAACACTGCAAAACCCATCAGCATCAAAGATCTAAAAGGCAAAATCGTTCTTTTGGACTTCTGGACCCTTTGTTGCATTAACTGTATCCACACCCTCCCCGACCTAGCAAAGCTTGAAAAGAAATACGCCAACGAACTTGTCGTAATCGGCGTTCACTCTGCAAAGTTTGAAAACGAAAAAGAAACAGAAAGCATCCGCAAGGCAATTGCACGCTACGAAATCAAACATCCCGTAGTTAATGATGCCAACATGAAAATCTGGCGAACTTATGGTGTTAACTCTTGGCCAACATTAGTCCTCTTGGATTCCGAAGGTAATTTTGTTGCAAAAGGTTCGGGCGAAGGCTTGCACGATGCGGTCGACTTGGCAATTGCAAAGCTAGTAAAGTCAGGCAGAGAAAATAAAACACTTAATGAAAAACCAATCGACTTCGGTCAATCTGTGGAAAAAGCCACTTCACCGCTTTACTTCCCTGGAAAAGTTTTGGCAGATGCAGAATCTAAACGTATTTTCATCGCTGACAGCACCAATCACAGAGTCATCATCACTGATCTTGAGGGTAAGGCACTTGCAACAATCGGCCAAGGTGGTAAACCTGGATTTAAAAATGGATCCTACACCGAAGCCATGTTTGATGATCCTCAGGGAATGGCACTGGTGGGCGATGATCTATATCTTGCCGATAGAAAGAATCACTTAGTTAGAAAAATAGATCTGAAAAAACAAACTGTTTCCACTGCTGCTGGAACAGGCAAACAAGGCCATGACCGTGATACTGGTGGTATCGCTACTTTGGTTGGCCTTAACAGCCCATGGGATTTACTCCGTAAAGGCGATACTCTTTTCATCGCTTTGGCTGGGCATCATCAAATCTGGACACTCGATATTAAATTTAAAAAGCTTCTCCCTTACGCAGGCAATGGCAGAGAGACACTTAAAGATAACCCACTAGCTTCTTCGAGTTTTGCTCAGCCCAGCGGGTTAACCACCGATGGCACAAACCTCTTTGTTGCAGATAGTGAGATTAGTGCCATTCGTTCGCTTCCCTTGGATGGTAAAGGCAATGTTAAAACCATTGTTGGGCTTGGCCTTTTTGATTTCGGTGACATCGACGGATTTGGCGATGAAGTACGAATCCAGCATGCTTTAGGTGTCGCTTGGCATCAGGGCCTGATTTATATTGCTGACACCTACAATAGCAAAATCAAAACCCTTGATCCTAAAACCCGAGAATGCAAAAACTATCTTTCCAGCACCAAAACCGGTTGGATGGGTGGCCCCATGTTCAACGAACCCGCAGGCATTAATATTTCGGGCGGAATGATTTATATCGCTGATACAAACGCCCACCGCATTCAAGTGGTGGATTTAAAAACAAAAGCTGTCAGCACACTTAAAATTACCGGTGTCGATATCGTACCAAGGTAATCAAGCCTAACTTTGAAACCTGATAGTTATACAACCATCATCCAATGAAAATGATTACATATGATGCAATTGAGATCTTTATTTGTAATTGCAGTGCTTATTCTGACGTCTGCTTTTTATGTGGTTGGACAAACCCCTGAAAAAATTTCGCCGCCCGCTACTGCATCACGAATCGATTTCTCCGCAACCTTAGGCGCAGTAGACCCTTTTTCTGATTCCAATATCGAAGAGCCAAAAGAACTTGCCGTTCGCAGAGGCGAAGTTCTTGTCCTGCGTATCCAAGGAACCCCAAAAACGGGATTTCATACCTACCCCATAACCCAACGAACCGAAAACCAAGACGAGAACGGTCTCTCAAAACTTACCTTCAAAAAAAACCCAGTATTCTCCCCTATATATCCTCTAAAAGAATCCGAACCCGAATGGAAAGAAGAGGGGGTGCTTGGCTACTTCCTTGAATTTGAAAAGCCATTCACTTGGACCCAGGAAATCTACATTCAACCCGATGCCACGGTTGGCAAAACCGAACTTAACTTTTCAATCAAGTTGCAGGTTTGCGATTCAAAATGTGTTTGGGGGGAACACGTATTTAGCATCCCTGTATCTGTATCCAAATCAAACCCACTCGAAACTTCGGAAGAACTTAAACAAAGATTAGCCATCAAAGAAGATGCGCCTAAGATTGTTGCCGATCCTAAAAGCAGCAATCCCAAAAGCAATAAGCAGCAAACTAATACAGATAACTCCAAGACTGGAACCGAAGGCTTATTGGCATTTGCACTACAGGGAATGTTTTGGGGAGCTATCTCCCTCGTAACGCCTTGCGTTTTCCCCATGATTCCAATCACGGTAAGTTACTTCCTAAAGCAATCAGAAAAAACCCATCACAGGCCGGTTGCAATGGCAGTAGTTTATAGCCTCACTATTGTTATTGTTCTTACCATTGCCGCAGTGGCCCTACTCTCATTCTTTCGCTTACTTAGCGTGCACCCTGCCATGAACTTTGGCTTGGGATGCCTATTTGTTTTCTTTTCTTTAAGCCTGCTTGGTATGTATGAAATTGAGCTCCCAAGTGGGTTGGCACATTTCACCAGTTCCAAACAAGGCCAAGGCGGGATGGTTGGAACCATCTTCATGGCACTTACTTTCACGATCGTCAGCTTTGCCTGTGTTGCTCCATTCCTTGGTGGTTTTGGTGGCACAGCTTCTGGATCAAATCTCACCTTCCTCCACCGCCTGCTTGGTGGGTTCGCATTCTCATTAACTTTTGCATCGCCATTTTTCCTGCTTGCATTGTTTCCCGGAATGTTGAAGAAGCTTCCCAAGAGTGGTAATTGGCTTAACAGCGTCAAGGTAGTGATGGGCTTTCTGGAATTGGCAGCTGCAATCAAGTTTTTCAGAGCAGGAGAACTTGTATTATTTCCCGAACCATTAATATTCACTTACGATTTCTCGATGGCAATTACGGTTATTATTGCTCTTTGCTGCGGGCTGTATCTTTTGGGCTTTTTGCAACTCCCACACGATATGCCCTCCGAACACACGAGCGTTCCTGGAGTTGTACTAGGCTGCCTTTTCTTGGCATTTGGTTTATATCTGACACCTGCGTTATTAAAGTTAAAGGAAGATGGGTCGCGACTAAGGCCATCGGGAATGATTTTCGCCTGGGTTGATTCCTTCCTACTTCCAGAAGAAAACGATGATCTACCCTTCATCGGAGATTTAAATCGTGGTCTGGAAGAAGCAAAGAAACAAAACAAGATGGTTTTTATCGATTTCACCGGGGTAACCTGCACCAACTGCAAAATCAATGAGGCCAATGTTTTCCCGATGAAAGATGTTCGTGAGCTTCTCAAAAAGTTTGTGCTAGTGCAACTTTACACCGATCGTGTACCGGACAAACTTTACTCCCCCGAAGAACGATCCGCATTTCAAGGCAGTGCCACCAAACAACGCGCTGACGCGAATAAAAATCTCGACTTCCAAAAGTTAAAGTTCAACACAGAACAACTTCCTCTTTATGTAGTGGTCAAACCGGATGCGAATAGCTTTGTTGAAGTCGCAAGGTATGATGAGGGAAAGATCAATGATGTTTCAGCATTTATAAAGTTTCTAAGGTCTGGGCTAAACGGCAAATAAACCAAATTCGCAACTATCTCTCAAGGAGAATCATGCAATGTCTTCCGCATCTAAATCAAAAATCATCAAAGCTCCCAAGGTTTCGAATCAGAAATTATTTATCAATGGTAAATGGGTCAACAGTATATCTGGCAAAACATTTGCAACTTTAAACCCCTCAACTGGGCAGGAAATTTGCCAAGTGGCTGAGGCCGACTCTGCAGATGTCGATCTTGCAGTAAAAGCTGCAAGAAAAGCATTTGAATCAGGGCCTTGGAAAAAGATGAGCGCAGCAGAGCGAGGCCGTAGAATCAACAAACTCGCAGATCTTATGGAACAAAATCTTCCAGAGTTGGCTGCACTCGAATCACTCGACAATGGCAAACCTCTTCGTGATTCCCTTAATGCGGATCTCCCTCTTAGCATCAAGGCTTACCGCTATTACGCTGGTTGGTGCGATAAAACCCATGGCAAAACTATTCCAGTAGAAGGCGAATATTTCTGCTACACCAAGCATGAACCCGTTGGTGTTGTAGGCCAGATCATTCCTTGGAATTTCCCATTGCTAATGACCGCTTGGAAATGGGCCCCTGCTCTGGCAACCGGTTGCACGATTGTTTTAAAACCCGCAGAGCAAACCCCTCTTACAGCTCTGAGGATGGCAGCACTTGCCCAAGAAGCAGATATTCCAGATGGTGTTATCAATGTTGTGCCAGGATTTGGGCCCACTGCTGGCGCTGCAATCACATCGCACATGGATATTGATAAAGTCGCCTTCACAGGCGAAGGCAGCACGGGCCAACTAGTTATGCAGGCTGCGGCCAAGAGTAATTTAAAACGCGTCAGCCTTGAGTTGGGTGGCAAAAGCCCAAATGTGGTTTTTGCTGATGCTGATTTGGATGCTGCGGTAGAAGGAGCCTATTTTGGTTTGTTTTTTAATCAAGGACAATGCTGTTGCGCAGGTAGCAGGCTTTTCGTTGAAGAAAAGATCCATGATGCTTTTGTGGAAAAACTAGTTGCTAGGGCAAAAAAACAACGCATAGGTGATCCCTTTGATATGACAACCACCCAGGGGCCCCAAATATCCCAAGAACAATGCGATCGCATTATGGGATATATCGATATCGGAATTTCCGAAGGTGCCAACCTGTTAAGTGGTGGCAAAAGAGTTGGAAATAAAGGGTATTTCATCCAGCCAACCATTTTCGATGGTGTCAAAGACAACATGCGAATTGCAAAAGAAGAAATTTTTGGCCCAGTGATGAACATTCTCAAGTTTAAAGATGTAGACGAAGTGGTTCAGCGGGGTAATAAAACCTTCTACGGGCTTGCTGCTGCAATTTGGACCAAAGATATTACCAAGGCCCACCGCCTTGCGAATAGCTTAAGAGCTGGCACGGTTTGGGTCAATTGCTACGATGTTTTTGATGCTGCTGCTCCCTTTGGCGGTTTCAAAATGAGTGGCATTGGCAGAGAACTAGGGGAATACGCTTTAAGCCTCTATACCGAAGTAAAAACTGTCTACATAAACCTAGGCTAACAAACCGAATAATGGTCAAATGTATACTATTCTTGCGTTCTGGCCTTTTATTCCCGCTTTGAACCATGCTATAAATTCTTCTAATGAAGCAGCGGATTGGCTTTACATTTATGCTGCTTGATTAGGAGAATCGATATGGTTAGGTCAATTTTATCTTTAGTAGCTTTGTTTCTTTGCGTGGGCAATTCGTTTGCCCAAACTAATGTTCCCGCAGTCGCCAATCAGGTTCCTTCTGCTGCACAACTCCAGCAATATCTCAATCGCTGGGAACAAGAAATGCTCAAGGTTCAAACTCTTGCAGCAACCATTAAATTAATTGAAAAAGATAAAACTTTTGAAACCACCTCTGCTTCCATAGGTGTTGCAAAATATATGAAATTGGGCTCAGGCTCAAGCACCGTGAATCTTGCAAGTTTGGAATTGCGCAGGGAAGGCAAAGCCGATTTAGACAAAAAATTTCTTTGCACTGGCAACTATCTCTATCAGGTTTTGTTTGAAGCCAAAGAAATAAGGGCCTTTGAGATGCCCAAACCCAAACAAGGACAGGTCGCAGAAGATAGTTTCATGTCTTTATTGTTTGGAATGAAGGCTGAAGAGGCGCTTCGCAGGTACGACATAAGGCTTACTAAGGAAGACCAATGGTATATTTACATGGATATCAGCCCAAGATTTCCAGCAGACAAAGCTGATTTTCAACGCGCAAGAATTGTTTTTAATCGGGCCAATTTCATGCCCAGACAATTATGGTTTGAGCAACCCAATGGCAGCGAAGTTACTTGGGACATCCCGAAAATGGAAACAAATGTTAAACTCGAAAGAAGCGAATTTGATCCACCTCGTGCGCCTCAGGGATGGAAATTAGTTCAAGAACCCATCGCTCAACAAGGGCAACCGAGGGTTGTTCGCCCAAAACCCTAAAGTATTCTCACTTAAGCATCTGAAACTTTTTTCTTATTCCTCATCATTCTTTCTTACATAAACCCTTTATTGCTGGGCCGTTACAAGTTATTATGATGCTGGTTTTAAAAGTCTTCTTCTTTTATTTTAGAGGAGATCATCCGTGGCTCAAGATGGGGAACGATCTCTAGCGGTTTTTGTCGATTTTGAAAACTTAGCCTTAGGCTTCCAAAACCGACGCGAAAAGTTTGACATCACCAGAGTGTTCGAACGACTGGTCGAAAAAGGAAAGATTGTTTTTAAAAAAGCCTACGCCGATTGGAATAGATTCAGTGCCTACACCGCAATGCTTCACGAAGCTGCAATTGAACTAACTGAAATCCCACGCAGAAGCCAGACCGGGAAAAATTCCGCTGATATAAGACTTTGCGTTGATGCCATGGATATGGCGTATTCCAAAGAACATATCGATACCTTTGTGGTGATCTCTGGGGATAGTGATTTTTCACCTCTGGTATCAAAGCTTAAAGAATTAGGCAAGCATGTTATTGGCCTAGGTATGCAAGAATCCACCTCCGAACTCCTAAGAGATAATTGCGACGAATTCATTTATTACGAAGATCTGGAACAAAAGCATGGCGTTCTGCCAGATTTCGATTCATCGGTTCCCGATAGTAAGAAAAAAGCATTTAAGCTGCTGCTTGATTCATTGCTTGCAGTTCGAAGAGAAAACAAAGAAATAATCTGGTCATCGATGGTAAAGGATACGATGAAGCGCAAAAAGCCATCCTTCAATGAAACTTACCACGGTTACAGGACCTTTAGCGAATTATTGGAAGATGCTGCAAAAAATGGATTGCTAGAACTGGAGATGGATAGCCGTGGGCGTAGTTACATTGTGACCCGCTTTGGTGCTGAGATGAAAACGCGAAAACCTTTTCCAGGTCGAAAGCCTGCGCCCGTAAAAATCCGGCCTCCTCAAACGCCCCCGCCAAGCTTAAAGCCCGCGGTTACGGAAGAATCTACCAATGTTATCAAAAGCGATATAGATGCTGCGATTTTGGCACCACCCGAAGAAATCCGTTATACATCAACCGAACCGCTCGAAGAATCAATAATTCCTGAAGTACTCAAAACCGATGAAGATGATATTATTTTCTCTAGGCGATAAACAAATGCGCTAATTAAATTTGTTCCGCAATCAAGGAAAGTGCATTAAACTAAAGTTATGCCAAGCGTAGCAATCATAGGTGGTGGTATTTCGGGACTAACTTTAGCCTTTAGGCTAAAGCAATACTT
Organism: Candidatus Kuenenia stuttgartensis; assembly: GCA_945897965.1. Lineage (GTDB taxonomy): Bacteria > Planctomycetota > Planctomycetia > Gemmatales > Gemmataceae > UBA969. The sequence continues at coordinate 21,015 of CAMDHK010000008.1, forward strand.
AGCTGATGTAGACATTCAGATTTTAGAAAGTGAAAAGAGTATCGGGGGCAAAATAGCCTCGTTTAGGGATCAGGGTTTTATTTACGAATCAGGGCCGAATGGGTTTCTAGACAGCAACCCATCTACTTTGAATCTCAGCAAAGAACTTGGCCTTTCTGAACAACTCGCACCTGCAAACGATGCTGCAGCTAAAAAACGCTTTCTCCTCATGGGAGGAAAACTACGCATGCTGCCCTCCTCTTTTCTGGGGCTTTTAACAACGGATGTACTTTCTTGGCGAGCTAAACTATCACTCGCCTTCGAACGTTTTCAAAGCAACAAACAAAACATTCCCGATGAATCCATTTATGCTTTTGCCCAAAGAAGAGTAGGCACCGAAATTGCTGATAAGCTTGTTGACCCTTTTGTGACGGGGATATTTGCTGGCGATGCCAAGCTCGTTAGTTATCAAGCGGGCTTTCCTAGGCTGGCAGCGATGGAAAAGAATTATGGGAGTATAAGTCAGGGGCTAAAAGCTGCTCGCAAAGCCAAGCAAATTAGTAACCCAGAGGGAAGATCTTCAGGCCAGCTCTGGTCTTTTAACCAAGGGTTAGGGACTCTTACCGATGCCCTTGCAGAGAAATGCGGAAAATCAAACATCAGAGAATTTAAAGCTTCGAATTTGATTCATAACAAGGAATCCAACAAGTGGATTATTGAAGGCAGCAATGGTGAATCCGAATCGTTTGATATCGCTATCCTTGCCTGCCCTGCTTTTTCTCAAGCCGCTATTCTAAAAAACCTTGATGAAATGCTTGCAGATAAAATAGCATCTATTCCTTATAACAGCCTGGCTGTAGTTGTGATGGGTTATCGGAGTGGCGATGTGCCGATTCCCCTGGAAGGATTTGGTTACTTAACCCCCAGTTCCGAAAACCGAGCTATTTTAGGCGTTCAATGGTGTTCCTCGATCTACCGCGGGCGAGCGCCTGCAGGAACCGTGCTGCTAAGGGCAATGTGTGGCGGAGCTTCGAGGCCTGAAATGGTAGATCTCGACGATGACTCGATTGCAAAAATCGTGTACCGGGAATTACAGGCATCGATGCAAATCCAAGCGCCACCTTTTTTCCTCAAGGTGATTCGCTGGAAAAACGCAATACCTCAATATATGGTCAACCACTTGGAAAGAGTAAAGGAAATCGAGAACTTACTTTCCAATCATCCGGGGTTGTATTTGACAGGCAATGCTTACAAAGGAATTTCGATCAACGACTGCGTTGAAAACGCTGAAAATCTTGCAGTTCAGATTTCTAGATGGTGGAGTAGAGCTAGAGAAACAATTAGCTAAAACGATAATTTGTTTCACTAGCTTAGCAATTGTTTTAAAATGTGGGTTATAAATAAAAGGTACCTTTGTTGTGCAGGGAAGCAATTATGAACGACATTATTAGCTTGATATTAGGTGGTGGTCGCGGAACTCGCTTATATCCTCTTACCCAACTACGCAGTAAACCAGCAGTGCCAATAGGCGGGAAATATCGATTGATCGATATCCCAATTAGCAACTGTATTAACAGCGGGTTTAACCGCATTTATGTTTTAACTCAATTTCTCAGCGTCAGCCTTCACAGGCATATCGCAAACAGTTACAAGTTCGATCCATTCGGAAAGGGATTTGTTGAAGTTCTAGCGGCACAGCAAACAAATGAAGGACAAAATTGGTATCAGGGTACTGCAGATGCAGTCAGGCAGCAAATCCGTTATGTGGTAGAAGACCAAGCAAAAGAAGTTCTGATTCTTTCCGGGGATCAACTTTACCGGATGGATTTTCGCGAGTTACACAACTTCCATCAGGAAACAAAAGCTGATGTCACCATCGCAGTGCTTCCCGTATCACAAGAACAGGTATCAGGGTTTGGGATTGTGCAGGTTGACGAAACATCCAAAGTACACGCATTCATTGAAAAGCCAAAAACCATCGAGGAAATCGAACCCTACGCAGTATCACCAGATTGGCTTTCTAGAAGCGGGATACAGGCAAAAAATCGACCATACCTTGCTAGCATGGGCATCTATTTGTTTAACCGCAAAGCCCTATTAGATCTGCTCAACTCGCGCCCACTTGCCACCGATTTCGGAAAGGAAATCTTTCCTCGCAGTATCAAAAATTACAATGTGAAGGCTTTTCTTTTTGATGGTTACTGGGAAGATTTAGGAACCATCAAGGCTTATCACGAAGCAAATCTTGCGCTTGCAACTCATAACCCTCCATTCGATTTTCACAGCCCGAATGGCGTTATTTACACCCGGATGCGATTCCTTCCTGCGTCCAGATTTCACGGAGCAACTCTCTCCAACACGCTTGTAAGCGATGGTTGCGTGATCGAAGAAGGCTCGAATGTCAATAACTGTGTGATAGGGGTACGAAGTAGAATTGGCAAAAATGTCACACTTAAGGAATGCGTTATCATTGGCGCGGATCGGTTTGAAACAGATAAAGAAAGAGCGGACAACCTCACTAAGGGTATACCCAACTTAAATGTAGGTGATAACTCTGTAATTCATTGCGCAATATTAGATAAAGATTGCAGAGTGGGAAAAAATGTCAGACTTGTTAACACAAGAAAAATTCAGCACGACGAAGGGAATAACTTTGTTATTCGGGATGGAATTATTTGCGTCCCAAGAGGAAGCATCATTCCAGATGGAACTGTAATATAGTAATTGCAACCATCAGCCTTTAAATCGTTTTTTCAAGCTATTTGAAAGTATCGGATTTATGCGAATTGTTTCTTGAGAAAAGCCAACTCCTTCTTCGCAAGGTCTTTTCGATTAGGAAGCCCTGATGCTTCATACTCACCATGCAAAACAATGGTTCCTTGAAATTTAGCATCTTTTACGCCCTTGGAAACATCATTCCAGCGCACAATACCCGAGCCTGCAGGAATAACCTTGAAAGCCCAATCCCCCTTGGCTTGCTCCCACAAAATATCTTTGATTGCAATGATGGAAAGCCATGGTCGCAGGATTTCAAGTTCCATCTTTATGGGGCCACCATTGACAGCTAAATGCCCGGTATCAGCAAATGCACCAACATGATGTGGATCAAAATCGGTTAGCAACTCTTTAAGTGAAACGGCATTATTTCCAATGTTGTTGCCTGAATGTGTGTGGTAAACAGCCTTGACCTTTGTTGCCTGCGCAAGTTTCGAGAAGCCCTGAAGTTTTTTCCGGGCGACCTGCAGGTCATCACTAAAGTTTGCTTTATACGGGAAGTAACCGATTTTAATCATGGGTACACCCGCAAGTGCACAGGCTTCAAAAAGATTCTTCGCATCCTTACTATCGGCATCAATCAACGAAGTTGGCGCACTTACCAACGGAATATCTAATTTGTTTTGCTTCATGATTGCAGCAAATTTAGGTAATTCTGTAAGTGCGTTACTAGGCTCGATTGGATACCCAGGCCTAACGGCCAAGTCTAATCCGTCCACCCCCGTTTCTTTGCAGAAATCAACCAAAGCTGGAGGAGCTAACTCTTTGAGTGTCTTAGTGAAGTAAATAAATTGCATGACAAAACACTCCTACCCATGATGGAACAATTAAATAATTTCATTCCATCATGAAGTATGGCCAAGAGCAAAAGAAAAAAAGTTCGAAAGTTATTCGACCGTATTTTCAAGTACGCCAATGCCTGCAATCTCAATCCTGATGACATCACCAGAAAGCAGAGTAAATTGATCAGGAGGAACAACCCCCGTACCCGTCAAAAGGAAGGCACCATCAGGGAAATCGTTTTCTTTAAAGAGCCATGAAACCAGATCTTCAAGCTTTCTAGCCATGGATGCGAGCGATGTTTTTCCTTCGAAAACCTGAGCCCCTGCCCGATGAATTTGAAGATGAATGGAACAAGCTTCACCTTGGGGAAGGAACCTTGCAAGGGTGACAACAGGCCCAATCGCACAAGCCCCAGAGTACATCTTTGCTTGGGGGAGATAAAGTGGGTTTTCGCCTTCAATATCCCTGGCACTCATATCATTGCCGATGGTAAACCCGACAATTTTTCCTGCCGGAGAAACAACCAAGGTAAGCTCAGGCTCAGGGACACTCCACTTGCTATCTTTTCGGATACGGACTTTTTGGCCAAAGCTTGCAACCTTTGCAGGAGGAGATTTAAAAAATAGCTCTGGCCTTTGGGCTTTATAAACGAGATCGTAAAATTTGGCAGCCCCTTCCGATTCGCGCTCACGTGCTTCCCTACTACGCAAATAGGTTACACCAGCAGCCCAAACCTCTTGCTGATCAATAGGCACCAAAGGGATTGTAGAAGCCAAAGGGATTTTTTTAGCAGATGACTTGGCATGACTTTCAACTTCATGCTCTGGGTTTGCTGCATGAAGTATTTTGGAAAAAAGCCCCGGGTCCTTGGCTAAGTCTCCAAGTACAACAACTTCCTGATCTTGAACCAAGCCAACAAATAATAATCCATCATTACTTTGAAATTTGCCAATTCTCACAGCGATACCCCTTTAATTCAAATTTTTATTAAAAGATTCCCATAGTTTTGGAACATCCAACAAACGTCCTTTATCTACGAATTCAAATGATTTTTCCAGTGCCGATTTTAATAAAGGATGAAATGCTACCGCCTGACATGGTTTAGGCACGGGCGACACAAGCTCCGCAATTATTTTCGATAACAAAGCTTCTATCCCCAATCCAGACAAAGCAGAAATGCCAATTGCCCCTCGAGGAATCGAAGCAGCCTGAAACGCATCCAGATCAATTTTATTAGTAACACCAAGAATCTTTTTGTTGTGAAAAAGATCAGGGACTGGGATTTGCGCAGTAGAACAATCTTGAACCCAAAGAACCAAATCAGCCTGCTCCGTAGCATTAGTACCCATGAGCATTCCCGCATTTTCCAATGGGTCGGAAGTGGTGCGCAATCCAGCAGTATCAGCAAAAGAAACAGGCCATCCTTCAATAGCTGTTTCAAGCCAAAGAACATCCCGTGTTGTGCCCGGAATTTCTGAAACAATGCTGCGCTGATATCCTGCAAGAATATTCATCAAACTACTTTTCCCAGCATTCGTAGGGCCCGCTAAAACTACCTTCCAAGGTTCAACCAATCTGCCACTTAAATAAGAATACCGCCCTACATCAGAAAGCAAGGCTGTAGCGTTTCTAGAATCTCCTTGATTAATAAAACTCAAGAATGAATTTAGCCAAAGCCTAAAAGCGCCCTGAAACTGATCAAGTAAAATTTTCGTAGGCTCACTAGTAGTTGCCTGATTAAGTAAAACTAGCGCCATCGCTTTCAGAGGATCTGCAGTGGTGTGGGTAATAAAGTCCTGCCAATTGCAAAGGGTTGCTCCCTCAGCCTGCAAAAACTCTAAGAGCATAGAAACAACTTGAGTACCACCATGAGGATGTATTTCCAAAAGCATGGGGCAATTAGTTTTACAACTCAAAACAACTTCATCGCCATGCCCCAGCCCCAATCGCCCAAGAAAAACAGAACCGGGGGTGGGAAGAATAGGCAAAGACTTTTTAGTTCTAGGTTTAAAAACCTTGAAGATAATTTCCCAGGCACGAGGCCCAAAAAGTGACAGAGTTGCAATTGCACTTTTACCAGGCGAAGTTAGGCGCGCCAGATAAGTTTCGCCTTGAGAATTATCCATCTACTGATTCCTCAACAAGCAAGGAAAGCCCAGTAAGAACCAGGTTGGGAAAATACCCGTTCCCTTCGTTTAAATGGTTGGCTAAAAGGAAGCCATCACCTCCTGTAAAAAAGAGCGTGGCTTTTGTGCCAGATTGCTTTTCTAATTTTCGAATAAGCATAGAAATGCCACCTATAAAAGCATTGCCCACGCCAAAAGAAATCGCATCAATGGTGTTGGCCCCTGCTGTTTGTCGAATTTGATCCGTAATGGATATTTCTGGAAGTTGGGCTGTGTACTGGTTTAAAGAGCGAGCCATTAATTTTAGCCCCGGCATAATTGCTCCGCCTAAAAACCCATCTCTGCAGCTTGCTAAATCAACAGTAACCGCACTCCCCGCATCAACAATTATTACAGCATCGGTTTTGACTGTTAGTTTTAATGCAGCAAAAGAAGCTACTAGTCGATCGATTCCAGTTACTGAAGGATTATCAACTTTAATTTGCATCGGGAGATCAAGATGGGTAACCACTTTTACTTTATCACAAATATCTAGGAGCCATCGTTGGTGTTTCTTAAGGGCATCAGGTACGACGCCACAAATCAAAATAGATTTGACCGAATCTTTACACCGGGTGTTCCAAGAGTCCTCCCAGGAAGAAACATCAGCTAGATCGAGTCTAAAATGTTCAAGAAGAACACCTTGATCGAAAAGCCCCCATTTAATCGAGCTATTGCCAACATCGATAGCAAGAAAAGTTGGAATCATTATTCATCAGGGTTCTTGATTTTTCTAAGTTCGCGGGTTACAGCCTGAATCATAGTTGCCAGCCCCTGCCCTGTCACAGCAGAAATTGAAATGATTTCTTTGCCCAACTCCTTTTCAAGTTCTTTTTGAACAAGATCACTATCAGTCAATTCGGACTTGCTCAAAACAATGATCTCGGGCTTTAGGATGGTATCTTTACCATGCAAATCCAACTCATTACGAATGGAATGATAGTTGGCAAGAGGCGTGGTTTGATCCATGGGGAAAGGTTCAAGCACATGGATAATGACAAGAGTACGCTCTACATGGCGAAGGAATTCGTGCCCTAAACCAACGCCCTGATGTGCACCTTCAATAAGTCCGGGTAAATCAGCGAGGATAAAAGCCCGTTCTCCGCCAATCATCACTTGACCAAGATTTGGGTGCTTTGTTGTAAAGGGATAAGATGCGATTTCAGGATGCGCCCTAGAAAGACGACTAAGAAGAGTCGATTTACCTGCATTTGGTTTACCGACCAACCCAACATCAGCGATAACTTTAAGTTCAAGAGAGATATGCTTCTCTTCGCCGGGTGTGCCAGGCTGAAACTCTCTGGGCGCCCTGTTAATCGAAGTAGTAAAGAAGCGATTGCCTTTGCCACCCCTGCCCCCAAAAGCAACAACCACTTGATCGTTGGGGAGGGTTAAATCTTTGAGTATATTGCCCCTGTCACGGTCGAGAATTAGAGTACCGGGAGGAACAGCAATAACAAGATCATGGGCTTTTTTGCCATGACAATTATCGCCCATCCCGGCGCCACCGCTATCCGCACGCCAATGCTTGCGATTTACAATATTAGCAAGGCTATCGGTGCCTTCAACAGCACGAATAATGACATCGCCGCCGTCGCCGCCGTCGCCACCATTTGGCCCGCCCTTGGGGATGTATTTTTCCCTACGGAAACTAACACAACCGGAGCCGCCATCCCCACCCTTGACATAAATTGAGACACGATCAACAAACATGATGTAACCCTTCTTTCATTGCTATAAGACAATTTTAGAGAGGGTGAGGAGTAATCAAAGGTATAAATTAAAACTTGAGGAAAAAATCAGTAGGCATTTCGATGGATCATACCGTTAAAAATGGTCATCCAAAGGATACGAACATCCATCCAAGGGGTCCAATGGGTGATGTAATAAAGGTCGTATTGCAGCCTTTTTCGCAAAGAAGTGTTCCCACGCCAGCCATGAACTTGAGCCCAGCCAGTAATCCCCGCTTTGACGGTATGCCTAGCCATATAATTAGGAATAGTCTTGCGAAATTTATCAATAAAGACCGGACGTTCGGGGCGCGGACCAACCAAACTCATTTCTCCGCGAATAACATTAATCAACTGGGGAAGCTCATCGATGCTGGTTTTGCGGAGAAAAGTGCCAAGAATTGTCCTGCGATCATCATTTTTCGCAGCCCAAACAGCCCCTGAAGCATTTTCGGCATCCATTTTCATGCTTCGAAATTTAAGCATTTGGAAAGATTTCCCATTCAACCCGCATCGCTCTTGGGTATAAAAAACCGGTCCACGACTAGTCAACTTGATCAGTACAGCAATGCAAACAAGAAGCGGAGAAATCAAAATAAAACCAACCAACGAAAGAATAATATCCATACTCCGCTTGAACATTACATTCAGGCCAAAGTGAGGGTTCTCTTTTAAAGAAATGAGGGGCATACCATCGACATCAACAGTAGAAAGGGCCATCCCCGCAAGATCCGGTATATCTGCTGCCAACCGAACATCAACAAAAGTATCCGCAAGTATTTCATAAACATTGCGAACCTCATCATAACGGTTCATGGGCAAAGCAATAAAAACATGGCTAACGGAGTACTGAGCGATTAAATTGGGCAGGTCTTCAAATTTGCCCATAACATCGAGATCTTTGTTAAAAGCTGAGACTTGATTTTCAACATAGCCAACATTTTTAATGCCCAACCAAGAATTTGTTTTGAGGATGGTTGCCATTTTTCTGGCCACCCTACCGGTGCCCACAATAATTGCAAAAGACTGATCATAACCCCTAGAGCGAAAATCTCTGATCAGTTTCCAATTGATTTGCCTTACAAAAAAAACAGCGAAGACATTAAAGGTGCCAAAGATTGAAACCATGGCCCTTGATCCAGAAAGATCCTTGCGGAAAAAATCGATCGCAAGTAATAACAAAACGAGAAAGAATGTCCCTTTGATCGAACAAAAAGCTTCCTCTCGCATCCTGCGCATGCGGCTAATTTTGTATTGATCCGTGAAATGATAGGCCACAGCGGCGGTAAACAGAACCCATGGAATATGACTAAAAAGCGTGTCATTTTCATTCGGGCTTGAAACAAAAGGTATCCAACCAGATTCAAATCTCACATGGTAAGCAGCAAGCCATGCGATGCTTGTCGCAATGATATCGCAAACAAAAAACCAAACAATTATCAACTGACTTCTGCGCTGGATCATGATGCCATCCCTGGCTAATGCCACCTAAAATTACATAGGGTAAATTAAGCTTTGCAGGGCAAAAAAGTCTAGGCCAAGATGTATTTCCTATTTTGACATCATTAGAATAATATTTGGTGTATGCTAATTTATCTGGAAATAGTTCGTGCAAACTACTATTAATGAATAATAGTTGGCATGAAATGCATAACTTATTTGACCATGTTAATTTGGGAAAGGAATTTTACGATGGCTCATGTTGTAACCCAACCCTGCAATGACTGCAAATACACTGATTGTGTAGCTGTTTGCCCTGTAGAATGCTTCTACATGGATGATAAAATGGTATATATCGACCCAGCAGATTGCATCGATTGTGAAGCGTGCGTTCCTGAATGCCCAGTTGAGGCAATCTTTTCCGAATCCAGCGTACCTGGCCAATGGAAAAGCTTTATACAGCTAAACACGGATCGAACCAAGATTCTCAAAACTAGCAAAGGCCATATCACAGAAAAGCAAGATCCGCTTGAAGGCCCTGAGTGCAAAAAGAAATAAGTTACCTGTCATATTTTTATCTAAAAGGTTCATCTGAAAATCCCTTTGTCAGATGAACCTTTTTTCAACTCAAATTGGAACATCCATGAATCTAACTGGAATTTTGATCGTTCAGCTAGGCACACCGGACGAACCAACGGGTCCCGCTTTACGTAGGTACTTAAAACAATTCTTATCAGACCCAAGGCTTATTGAGATACCAAAGTTAATATGGTGGCCGATCTTAAACCTGTTGATACTTAATTTACGCCCAAAACAATCAGCCAAAAAATATGCTCGCGTATGGGATGAAAAAACCGGCTCCCCTTTGATGCATTTCACACAAATGCAAACCAAATTATTGCAAGAGAAATTCCCTGGAACTCCTGTGGGATTCGGGATGCAAATTGGAAATCCTGCATTGCTTGAAACGATCAAAAAAATGGTTGCTCAAGGCATAGAAAAAATCATCGTTTTCCCAATGTATCCTCAATACTCAGCAACAACAACAGCTTCAGCAATGGATACCCTAGGCATGGCACTGCAGAAAATCCGCAGAGTACCCGCCATCAGGTTTATTCCTCCTTATTACCAACACCCAGCATATATCAAGGCATTAGCTACCATTATCCGCGAACAGGAAGCCAAACTTAGCTGGAAACCCGACCACCACTTAATCAGCTTTCATGGCATCCCGATTTCATACTGCCAGCGGGGCGATGTTTACGCAACGCATGTAAAACGAACAACTTTTGCGTTGGTCAAAGAGATGGGTTGGTCTCGAGATTACTGGACACAATCTTTCCAATCTTTGTTCGGAAGAGAAGAATGGCTTAAACCCTACACCGAAGAAACCTTGAAAAAGATGGCCAAAAAGGGCATTAAAAAGATCTTCGTAAGTACACCAGGATTCACCTCTGATTGCTTGGAAACTATTGACGAAATTGGTCACGAAGCCAAGGAAGTGTTTGTTGAAGCTGGAGGAGAAGAACTTTTCCAGTGCCCTTGCCTAAATGATCACCCAGCTTGGATTGAAGCAATGAAAACCATTGTTGAAGAAGAAGGGGCTGGCTGGCTTTAAACTAGATAAACCTTAGGGATTATTTCGACACTTAGGGTCATGCCCCTTGTAGTTGTTGTTCCGCATCGCTTTAATTCAACAACCAAAAATTAATCCATCTTCCTGATTAGCAACCAACAACCAATCCGATAAGAATAGTGTCAGGGAGAACACCGAAGAGCACCTTGAAAGATTCTCACCCCACTTGTTTGAGTTTCGGCTTTTTGTTCTCTTGATTTGAAGTACGGCAGCGCATGGCAGCACTGCCGTACTTTTTTTATTTCACCTTCAAAACCGCTTTAAATCTGCTAGTCAAGTTGGCAACACGAATAAGCTCATCGATAGGGTTTGGATGATCATCAACCCTGAAGTCCAACCATCGGTCGCCTAAAGAATTAGGTCCACCATTTGGTTTTACCACTAAAAGAGCAGCGGATTGTTTCCCGCGCTTGTCTCCACCCGCTTTTTCGCCCGCTGCCAAGGAAAAAAGAAGCCTGACCCCCAACGAACCTTTAGTTTCTTCAAACCCTTTCGCCATAGAATCCAGCACCTCGGGGCCGGTTAGAAGATTACCTTGGCAAGTATAATTTTTCCCTGCTTTGGCCCCAGCCCACGGGTTACACTTTGCTCCCGTGTAATTTGCTGTCATGCCATTCTTATCAACAACACCTATCTGCCTAATTTCACGGCCCGAATCAGCTTTTATCAGTTCATCAAGAGTTTCCTTGGCGTTTTTCCCTTTACCCATTAGTTCAAGTGCCGCATTACCCAAAAGAACATTTACGCTTGCCTGAGTCGCAACTGCCCCTACCCCGGCTTTGGCCCATGAAACCGCACTACCAACTGCCAAGTATTTGGATGCAACTGCGATACCCCACTCGTTAGTTTCGGGATCAAATGCAACTATCGAAAAAGTGTTGCAAGTGGCGCGATCGTCGGCAGGTTGAGCCAATAAATCGACTCCAGCAAGCAAACAAGCCAATGGAATAAAAAAGAAAGTGCAGGTGAAGATAAACTTTTTCATAATTATAATTCCTTCTCAAAGGGAACAAGTATAAATAACGTAAGTAAGAAAGAATTTTACCAACAGAAAAAGTATGATGCCATGAAAGAATATATTCTTGTTACCGTGTGTTCAAAAAAAGAGGAAAGCGAAAATACCTTTTCTCAAAGGCTGAGCCTATTTTGGACCCAAATGCTTAGGCAAAACCTAGAAGAATTCGAAAAAGTATATGCGGAATGCAGTGAATTTGAAAATCATGCAGGACTCCTGGGTCGAAAGTACGCCATCTTGCCAGAACTTGCTAGCCCCCTCAAAACTAAACTCCTTAACGAAGGATTCGATGTCTTGGACATTGAAATCGATGACTTTTACTCTCCCTATGAAATCACTGCCCCAGATTGGATGCAAATCGAACACTAGGATTTTTACCCTCGGGGAACCCCTCTTGCCCCCGATGCAACTAAATCATTATTCTTGTGCTGGAATAAAGTTCTCCAGAACAAGAGCGGAAGTCATGAACATTTTTATAAGTGCCGGCGAACCAAGCGGTGATTTGCATGGCAGCAATCTAGCCAAGGCACTGTTAGCCCATAACCCGGCGATCGAATTATTTGGGTTTGGTGGCAGCAAGATGCAAGAAGCGAACTGCAAGCTAATTTATCCCTTGGCAGATTTTGCGGTGATGGGATTGTACCAAGCGTTGAAAGCCTATCCGCAATTCAAAAAAATCCTGCAACTAGCAATTGATCATTTTGTACGATGTAAGCCAGATGTTTTAGTTCTAATTGATTACCCAGGATTTCACTGGCATCTTGCTGCTGCTGCCAAAAAGCTAGGCATACCAGTCATCTATTTTGTGCCACCGCAAATATGGGCATGGGCATCCTGGCGAGTGAAAAAGATGCGCAGGCTTACCGACCTCGTACTCTGCAATTTCCCCTTTGAAGAAACATGGTTCAAGCAGAACAATGTTCCTGCAAAGCTAATAGGCCACCCGTTTTACGATCAGATCCTAAACCAAAAACTTGATGAAGAATTTATAGCAGGAGAAAAATCAAAACCGGGATTGGTAATCGGGCTTCTTCCCGGCTCAAGAAACCAAGAAGTTGCAATGAATTTTGAAACCCTATTTAAGGCAGCAACACTCCTTAACAAACAACATCCGGAAACAAGATTTCTGGTTGCAGCATTTTCTGAAGCTCAGAAAACAACCATTCTCGAAAAAATCAAAAACACCAATCTTCCAATCGAAGTTCATACAAGAAAAACCCCTGAAATCATGAACATGGCTTATGCCTGCGCCTCGGTTTCCGGATCGGTAAGCCTGGAGCTTCTTGGAGCACAAACTCCTTCCGTCATTATTTTTCAAACATCGCCTCTGATGTCGATTGCTGCCCGCATACTTAAGAATACGCCCTACATCACTTTGGTAAATTTACTAGCAAAGAAAGAGTTGTTTCCTGAACGATTTGGCTATTATTGCAGTTCAAAGTGGGTAAGCGATCAACTAAGTGAATGGGTGAAATTCCCAGAAAAACGCAATTCATTGACACAAGAATTAGGCGCATTAAAGGCCTCAATCATTTCAGCAGGCGCATCCAAAAAAGGTGCAATTGAAATCATTAACTTTATAGAAAACAAAAAAGCTCAGACAGCAAGTGCTGCCTGAGCTTAAATGATTGAAAACCTAATTAGAATTGAATCCCACCATTATAAAGCAAAGAAATATTAGATAAATCGCTGTTGTTCTGGCTTTGCAAAACATCACTCCACATGTAATCCCACTCCAACCTAAGACCTGCAATCAAATTGACCTTTCCAAAAGGTATTTGCAAATCAGAATGGATCGAAAGAAATACAGCACCAACAGTATCTTTCAAGTTTGGGAAACCAACAAATTCAGTTTTTGCCGAACCATATCTACCACCAACATCGCCACCAATTCGCCAAGAGTTATCTTTATTAAACGCATCACCTCGGAGGTAATACTCTTTCCCACCCGATAAGTTAACAAAAGTGGTATTCAAAGAGATAATACCAACTGTGGGATTAAGTGTGATTGATCTATTAACACCAATACCAAATTCACCACTACGATCGAGATAAGGAAGGTTAAAAAGTTGAATATTCTGTTCTCGATTATTGCTGTTGTAATGTGTGTTTGAAATACCAAGATCAACAACCCAAGCTTGGTCTGCGTCGGCATTGAAGAAGAGCGAGCGAGCACCACCGCCAATATTCCAACCTGTCTGCAATACACTATTATAATTGCCACCGCCTACGGTAAATTCTGGCCCTGTCCTAAAATAGGTTTCAAGAAGAATGGGCCCGGATTTGCATTTGCCTGTGGGCCCGCAACAACCGGCGTCCCTAGGATATAAAATCCATTCCGAGAGGGTTGCCCGAGTGGGATTTATGGTCGGGCTTTGGTTATCAGAATCATTCAAGTTCCCAATGGAACTTGGAGTTGGAGTGCCATATCCCGCAGAGGGATCTTGCCCCCAACTTCGATTTCCAAGTATTCCAAGAATTCCCAAACTCAAAAACAAAATCTTCAATGCTTTCATTCCAACCTCGCGACTAGAAGCGACGAGAAACTTCAGTGCTTGGCTTTATCCAAACTCCTGAAACTTAATCACTACACTTGAACGCCTAAAGCCTTTTAAAGACAAAAAGGTATCCAATTATTCATCGGCTTATATTTGGGAAGAATTTAACAAGAATGCCGCTTGTGATGAAAATAAAGCTTTTGTGGCTTGTAAGCAATAAGATGGGCAATCATAAGGAACCCATTCTACCCATCTTTGCATAGCTTTACTCGAGGGCCCTGTTTATCGCGTTTGTTCAAAAAAAGGCAAAGCCCTACAAGATTTCAAATAGTTGGTTGCCCTCGCCCAAGTTTTCAAAGATAATTCGTTTACCCGAAAAAACGAAATGGAGACTTTAAAATGTTAATCTGGAAAATGAATCCTCTGCTCTTAGCTATTTTAGCCTTTGCTTTGTTGAATCCAAATCAACTCAGGGCGGGCCAATCCAACAGCCTTATGGATGTTTCGCTGGACGGGAAAAGAATTGCGGTTGCGAATACCGACAGTGGAACCGTAACTGTATTTGATGTTCAATCGAGAAAACCCATTGCAGAAATCCCCGTTGGAACAAAACCTGAAGGAGTCACATGGATAGGGAAAAGCCCTCTCCTTGCAGTGACGCTTTATTCAGAAGACAAAGTCGTGATCATTGATTGCGAAAAATTATCCGTGGTAAAAACCATCACAACTGAAGATGAACCCTACGGAATAGTATCAACGCTAGATGGAAAAAAACTTTATGTTAGCCATGAATACCCCGGTAAGATCTCCGAAATCAATACTGCAGACTTCAAAGTTACCCAGCTATTTAATGCAGGAAAAATGACCCGAGGAATTGCATTATCCCCTGATGAAAAGAACTTATTTGTAACGGAATTTTATACCGCCTCTGTCAATAAGCTGGATGCTACAACAGGTAAAAGGCTAGACCAATGGAAAGGAAGGGATGATGACAATCTTGCACGCCAAATCACCGCTCACCCAACCAGGCCCAAAGTTTATTATCCTCACATTCGTTCCCGCACCCATATCATCGATGCGGATGGCTCTATTTTTCCGGAATTTACTATTTGCGACACTTCAGGTTTGCCCGACAAAACAAGACGCATGACGGTTGCAATGGATACCTTCAATGGAGTCTATGTTGTTGCAACTCCTTGGGAAACCGCAGTTTCACCTGATGGCAAAACCCTTTACGTAATTTATTCTGGCACGAATGATATGAATATCTGCAAGGTAATGGATGATGATTATTCTGAAATTCAGAGGGTGGGAACTGCAGTAAGAATTGGAGTAAACCCGCGAGCTATCCGGGTGAACCCAAATGGTAAAGAAGTTTATGTTTACAACGCACTAGAATTTACTTTAACTATTCATGAACCCACAACGATGACAAAACTGGCAAGCATGAAATCTTGCGACCCGCCCAAAAGCCCAGAATGGGTACGAGGCAAAATCCTTTTCGCCACCTCACTTTCCCCTATGACTTCGCGCAGATGGGTTGCCTGCTTCTCATGCCATCCCGATGGCAATTCTGATGGCAGAATTTGGGACAACCCCGAAGGGTTACGAAAAACTCCACCAATGGCTGGATTGGCCCACACACACCCGTTGCATTGGTCTGCTGATCGGGATGAAGTTCAAGATTTCGAATACACGATCCGTGGCAAGTTGATGCGTGGGTACGGCCTAACGAGAGGGCCGCTCACCCCTAAAAACGGGTTTGAAAAAACCGAACTCAAGGAGAAACTTTCGGGCAAATCTGCAGACCTTGATGCGCTCGCAATTTACACGAACTCTTTTGGTTTTACTCTTTCGCCCCATATCGAGGCCCCGGGCAAACTTTCGAAACAAGCCGAGCGGGGCAAGGCTTTGTTCTTTAACAATCAAGTAGCCTGCGCTTCATGCCATTCTGGCCCCTATTATTCTGACAGCCAACTTGGGGCCAAAGGAAAAGTTCATGATGTGGGAACAGGCAACGATGACCCATCTGAAAAAATCGGGCCTCAGTACGATACACCAACTTTGCTAGGGCTTTACCGCAGTGCACCCTACCTTCACCACGGCAAAGCCAAAACCCTGATGGAAGTGCTAACTACCCAGAATTTAAAAGACAAGCATGGTAAAACGAGCCATCTTTCTATTTCCGAGAAAGAAGATTTAGTAGAATTTCTTAAGGCGTTACCTTACGAGATGCCGCCTGATGAAACGCCCAATACTGTCAAGTTTCGATTTACACCTAAAAAGTAACATGGAGCGATTCGATTGAGTAATGATTTAAAATCCCGGTACGATGCGGGAATAGAGCTCGCCCAAAAGGCGGCAAAAATTGCGATGGGGTACTACGAAACTGCCCTCGATATTGAATGGAAAAACGATGAAAGCCCAGTTACCGTTGCAGACAGAGAGGCCGAAAAATTCCTGCGCTCCTCACTCAATAAATATTTTAAACACGATGGGTTCCTAGGCGAAGAGTATGACGATGAACCGGGCGATTCTGGTTATCGCTGGATAATCGACCCCATTGATGGTACTCGTAATTTCGTCCGCGGGATACCAATTTGGGCCACTCTTTTAGGCCTCGAATATAAGGGCGAAATGCTGGCAGGCATCACCGTCGCCCCCGGCCTTAATCAAACCTATCGGGCTCTTAGAGGCGATGGCGCTTTTCGCAATGACATCAAAATCAATGTCTCAACCATCAACTCTTTGGGCGCTTCTCAACTCTTTTACTCCAGCATTTCCTGGTTTGTTAAAGCTGGTATGGAAAAAGAATTCCTTGCACTTGCTAGTGCAACAGAAAAGCAGCGGGGCTTTGGCGATTTCTATGGCTTCGTTCTTGTAGCCCAAGGCGCTGGAGAAATAATGATTGAACATGGCGTTCATGCTTGGGATGTTGCTTCTATCATTCCACTCATTGAGGAAGCAGGCGGCAAATTCTCTGACTGGAAAGGCAATAAATCCATTTATGCACCCGATGTATTGGTAACTAATGGCATACTTCACCAGCAAATTCTTGACAGACTCGCCAACAAAATTCATAGGTAAGAAAATATGAAGAATTACAGCATCCCGAGATCCATGGAATGGATTGGTGGCATTGATGGGCACCTTCGTCTTTTAGACCAAACACTTCTACCGATTGATGTTTGTTTCATTGATTGCATGGATATCGGCACGGTTCACGAAGCTATTCGAAGCCTAAGGGTGAGAGGTGCACCTGCAATTGGAATTACTGCAGCAATGGGGGTTTTAGTCGGGCTGAAAAACATTCCTTCTGGTACTTCCCTTAAAAAGCACTACGAAGATACTGACAATTACCTACGCACCAGCAGGCCAACAGCGGTAAATCTTTTCTGGGCTCTCGACAGGATGAAAAGAAAATTCATCGAAATAGCAGCTTTGCCCGATCAACGAACCATTCTTTCAATCTTGCTTGAAGAAGCACTCTTAATTGAAAAAGAAGACCGCGCAATGTGTCAATCCATTGGCAAAATTGGAGCAAATCTTGTCCAAGATGGATTTGGCATTCTCACCCATTGCAACACCGGTGGCCTTGCAACAGCAGCGTATGGCACAGCTTTATCGGTTATTTTTACTGCTTACGAGCAAGGCAAATCCATCCATGTTTTCTGCGATGAAACTAGGCCTCTCATGCAAGGCGCTCGTTTAACATCTTGGGAATTATTACAAGCTGGCATTCCTGCAACTCTTATTTGCGACAGCATGGCTGCACAAGTCATGAAAGAAGGCAAAATCAATATGGTTATCGTCGGGGCGGATCGTATCGCAGCCAATGGCGATTCCGCAAACAAGATTGGAACTTACGGGCTTTCTGTTCTTGCTCATGCTCACAAAATACCTTTTTATGTAGCTGCCCCATCAAGTACCTTTGATCTTTCAATCGAGGATGGATCTGGAATCCCAATTGAACAGCGAAACCCAAAGGAGATAACCGAACCCTTCGGCAAACAGGTTGCTCCCACGGGTGTTTCAGTTTACAACCCAGCCTTTGATGTAAGCCCTGCCCATTTGATTTCGGGAATCATTACTGAAAAATCGCTAATAACTCCGGTCAACGCCAAAAACATTAAAAACTCCCTTTGAATTGGTCGTGTTTAAACAAGTGCAAAAACTAACTTGGAATTGGCCTTAAACTCTATTACAATAATTCAAGTGCTGTGATTGTGATCCATGTGGACATTTACCTACCCGTAGCTTCAAGGAACTAACATGAAATCGATTGCCAGAATGGGCCTCTTCTTTACCTTTTTAACTTCTGTTTTTGCTGCATCTGCAGATGTATCATTTGCACAAACTTGGGGAACGATCAAAGGCCAAGTAGTATTTGCTGGCGCTAGCCCAACCCCTGAAAAACTTAAAGTCAACAAAGATGAGCAGCACTGCCTTTCCAAGGGCGATATCCTTTCGGAAAAGTTTGTAGTCGATCCTAAAAGCAAGGGCGTTCGTTGGGTAATGGTTTGGCTGGTTGATAGCAAAAACCCCAAGGCTCAAATTCCAATTCATCCTTCTTTGCTAGAAGTTAAACAAAAGGATGTTGTTCTTGATCAACCTTGCTGCGTTTACGAACCCCATGTAATTGGAATGCGAACTGGGCAAGTGCTTTTAACCAAGAACAGCTCCCCCGTTAACCATAATGTCAACATCATCAGCACAGGAAATAACCCCAGTCAAAATCTGCTTATTCCCGCAGGAAAAGAAATTAAAGTTGAAGGATGGGGCGCTGCTGCAGCACCCACCAAAATCGAATGCAATATTCATCCTTGGATGACCGCATGGGTTAGGGTTTTTAATCACCCTTACTTTGCTGTCACCGACAAAGATGGAAACTTCGAAATGAAGAACGCCCCTGCAGGCGAATATAGTCTTGTCACTTGGCAAGAAGAAGTGGGCTGGGTTAAGGGTGGTAAAGTTGGTGTACCAATCAACATCAAAGCTGATGGTGTAACCGATGCAGGGAAAATTGAATTAAACCCTGCTGCCAATTAATCACCAAGTTTATCTGTAACAATTTGAACCCTTCCAAAGGAAACTTTGGGAGGGTTTATTTTTTGCCCGCAACTTTATTTTCTTGATAAACACCACAAGCTTTGACAAATCCTTGAAACAAAGGATGTGCACTAGTAGGCTTGGATTTGAATTCAGGATGACTCTGAACTGCTAAAAACCAAGGATGGTCAGCGATTTCGATGGCCTCAACCAAATTGCCATCCGGACTGGTACCGGAAAACACCATGCCATGCTTCTCGTATTGGCTTTTAAATTTATTATTGAATTCATATCGATGCCTGTGCCTTTCGTGAACAACAGCGGCACCATAAGCATTGTAAGCCTTGGACCCTTCCTTTAACTTGCAAGGGTAAGTTCCCAACCGCATGGTTCCGCCCATATCCGTGATGCTGTATTGATCATCAAGAAGGCAAACCACTGGGCTTTTGCAATTCTTATCGATTTCGGTGGTGTTTGGGTCTTCAAGCTTAAGTACATTCTTACCAAACTCGATCACCGCGCATTGAAGCCCCAAACAGATACCAAAAAAGGGTACGTTCTTCTCGCGGGCAACCCGGATCGCTTCGATTTTCCCGGGAACACCTCTGTAACCAAAACCACCAGGCACCAGAATTCCATCAACGCCTTCTAGCTGACTTTCTGCACCGTGTAATTCGATATCTTCACCTTCAATTTTTCGAATAATGACCTTGGTGGTATTAGCAATACCGGCGTGGTCCAGCGATTCGTAAATTGATTTATAGGCATCGTTATGGCGGATATACTTTCCAACGACTGCAATGGTGACTTCGCGCTTAGGGTTACGCAGGCGCTGAATCATTGATGTCCAGTCAGAAATATCCAAAGGCTTAGCTTTCAAAGAAAGCTTTTCAACAATCAATTCATCAAGCTTGTTTTCAACCAGGCTTAGAGGCACTTCGTAGATACTAAATTCTTTGTCGCGCTCTTCAATTACAGCTCTAGTTTCGACATTACAAAAGAGAGCTATTTTTTCGGGCATATCCTTGGGCATTTCGCGCTCAGTGCGGCAAATTAAAACATCAGGCTGGATACCAATCTGCCTGAGCAGGCCAACACTATGCTGCGTCGGTTTAGATTTTGCCTCACCTGCAGCTTTTAAATAAGGGACCAAAGTAAGATGAATGTAAAGGCAGTTGTTCCTGCCCACATCAAGGGAAAATTGCCTGATTGCTTCAAAAAATGGTAACCCCTCGATATCACCCACTGTCCCGCCTATTTCCGTGATCACTACATCAACATCGGGAGTAGCCAATTTTAATACAGCGTTTTTAATTTCATCAGTTACATGAGGAATGACTTGAACCGTTCGGCCCAGATAATCGCCCCTGCGTTCTTTTTCAATAATGGAAAGGTAAATTTTACCTGTAGTAAAATTACAATCCCTGCTGAGTGGGGCATTGGTAAAGCGCTCGTAATGCCCCAGATCGAGATCTGTTTCAGCACCATCATCTAAAACATAAACTTCGCCATGCTGATAAGGGCTCATGGTGCCAGGATCAACATTTATATAAGGGTCGAATTTTTGCAACCTGACTCGAAGGCCCCGATGCTCGAGGAGCATACCAATAGAGGCACAAGTAAGGCCTTTACCAAGGGAACTAACAACACCACCGGTTACAAAAATATGTTTTGCCATTCTGGCTTCTCTCGCGATCTAAATCCATAAAGAACAAGAACATCCGCATAAAGCAAAAAATGTTCCTTGCGTGGATTTATACGACCCAATCGCTGTAAAATCCAGAATAATGTTGGATAAAGTTTTAAGCAGCGTTTAAGCGCTGGAAACGCCTATAATCTGCAATAAATTTTTCGTAATCTTCGCGGGTGTCCACGCCCATGGTTCTCTCTTCAACAATTCCAAGGTTTATCGAGAAACCTGCACCTAAAACCCTCAATTGTTCAAGTTTTTCAAGTTTTTCGAACGGATGCATCGGGATTTTGGCCATTTGCATTAAAAATGACCTGCGATAGGCATACATACCAATATGAAGCAAAAAAGGCGAAGGCCTTTGCGAAAAATCAGGCTTTCCATCTCGGACGTAAGGAATTGGGCTGCGACTGAAATAAAGTGCCTTCCCCTTCTGATCTTGCACCACTTTAACGCAGTTTGGATTCATCCAGTCTTTTTCATCATTGATGGGTGTTGCGAGTGTTGCCATCGGCACATCGGGGCTTTCAATCAATTGCCGAAAAAGCAAATCGATAGAATTTGGATCAATTAATGGCTCATCGCCTTGAAGATTTAGAAAGATATCGCAATCAAGATTTTGAGCAACTTCAGCAACCCGATCGGTACCACTTTGATGAGATTTCAAAGTCATAGCACAATTGGCGCCAAAATTTCGCGCTGCGGCTTGAATCCGAAGGTCATCGGTTGCGATTATAACTTCTGAAGCAATTTTTGATTTTTTAGCCTGTTCGTAAACATGCTGGACCAAGTATTTACCTGTCTGCTTTAGCAACGGTTTTCCAGGTAATCGGGAAGAAGCATATCTAGCAGGAATAACGATGGCACACTTCATTGTTTAAACGCTCCAGAAGTTAATAAAACTTATTTAGATGAACATTGAAACGGTTTCTGCGAAAATATGCAAGATTAGCCTGCTTTGTTCATCCTTATTCTGCAAGCTTCAGGAGTTTAATCATGAGCGATTCCTTGGATTATTTGATCATTAGCCCACACCCGGATGATGCAGAGTTGGGAGTTGGAGGCACTATAGGCGTTTTGAAGGCTGAAGGAGCTTCTGTTGGCATTTTAGACTTAACCAATGGCGAACCTACCCCCCATGGTACCCCTTCAATTCGCGGGAAAGAAACCGAAGAGGCAACCAAGGTGCTTAAGCTGGATTATCGCAAAAATTTAGGTTTAAAGAACCGAGAATTGGTTTCTAATCTTGAATCAAGAACCTTACTTGCAGAGGAAATTCGGCGAGTTAAACCAAAAAATTTGTTCGTTCCATACTGGGAAGATGTCCATCCAGATCATGTCGAAGCTTACGACTTGGCCCTTGGAGCACGATTTTGGAGCAAACTAAGTAAAACTCATCTTGCAGGCGAACCTCACTTCCCCTCCAGAGTCTTTTATTATTTCAGCATTCACCTTAGGATTCACCCCAAGCCCTCTTTTATTTTAGATATTTCAAACCACATTGAAACCAAAATGACAGCGTTGGCTTGTTATCAATCTCAATTAATTACGGGTAGAAACAATACGTTTCCTACACTTTTGGACGATGTTAAAGATCGAAATCGCTACTGGGGCTGGGCGATAGGAAAAGCCTATGGCGAACCATTTCTCACTAGGGAAGAAGTGGGATTAAAAAGCTTAGGCAATCTGGCTTAAGTCTTCCTTCAGGGTAATCCAGCAAACCTTTTCCGCACTGCTTGCCCTTCTAACAAGAAGCCTACCTCCGCCACTTCTTTTCTCCTTTTTGGCTTGGGCAATTAAGCCGATAAGCCAACTACCGAGGAAGTTTTTTCCTCAAGGGGAGTCGTAATAATGCATAACAAGGATTTCCATGTCCTGGCGTTGGTCAAAGGCGAGCACCAATTTGTCTATATTTTTGACGAAATGGGCTGGGATGATCTCGTGGAAACACTTTGCCAGCAAGCTGAAGACCCAGATATAGAATTTAGCTGGTTTGATGCAGCTTTACTTTCTCATCGCGCAAAAACTCAAATTGAGTCTGCGAATGAAGCCAATAGTGAAGACGAGCAATCTCCGCCAACTGATAACGAAACTGAAACAGAATTTAAAGCGCCCATAGCTTCGCGCTTACCCAGGTAATTTTAATTTTCACACAGAGATAATAGTTATGAACCAGGCGCTAGCAGGATACCTGCGCCATCTTTCTCTGGAGAAAAATTCTTCCGAACTGACTGTCAAGTCTTACCGTGAAGATTTGACTCAATCGATAAATTTTCTGCGTGGCCA
>CAMDHK010000009.1 GCA_945897965.1 Candidatus Kuenenia stuttgartensis
ACCTCAGGCAGATTTTTCCCCACCACCCCAAATGCTTCGTGCTATTACCCATCAACGGGTCACGAGGTAGCGTTGGCGGGGCTTGTTAAAGCATTGGAATTTGGCGAACCTTTTGCTCTTTTAATTGGGCAGCCCGGATTGGGCAAAACCTTATTAGCTCAAGTATTACTTCAAAGGCTTGAAAACCCTAAAGCAGTGGCTTTTCTTCCGCATGCCAGATTTGATAACACCCTTGGTTTGCTGCAGGGGATTCTTTTTGATCTTGGGTTTACCAGCCCTAAACAAACTGCACAAGAGTTGCGCATGGATCTCACCGAAAAGCTCTATGAATCTTTTGCAGAGAATGGTCCAGCGTTGATCATTCAGGATGAAGCGCACCTTTTGCACCCAGAATTGCTAGAAGAATATCGAATGATTGGAAACCTTGAAATGGGGGCGGGCAGGGCGGCCCAAGTGGTTCTTTTAGCCCAGCCTGATATTCTTGAAACTCTCAAAAAACCTTACTTCGAATCTTTTAAACAACGCATTACGGTTTGCCCTTCTCTCGAACCTTTAGGGAAATATGAAGCCGCTGATTATTTAATCCATCATGCTAGATTTGCGCAAAAATTGCCGAGCTACTTTACTGAAAGCGCCCTTGAAAAGCTGGTTTCGTTTAGTTGTGGTATCCCGCGCATATTAAATCAAGTGGGAGAAATCTCGCACCAGCAAGTAACCCAGACAGGGAAAAATAGGCTGGATCTAGAGCATGTGCAAGCTGCAATCGAATTGCTTAAACGACCTTGGCTTCAATTTCGAGAAAACAAAGAATTTGATCTTTTACAAAACATTGATCGAGTGCAGGGCCCAGAAGTCCGATTATTAAATAATGGCGAATTAGGCAGGACTGCCTAGGATTAGGCTTCATTGCCTAAACGGAGGTTTTTCAAGGATGGCAAGAATGTTCGATGCGCTAGGTTCGGGGTCAAAACCCAAAACTGGTCGCAAAACCAAAAAAGTTGATGTAGCACCTGTCCCTATGCAGGAACTTGCGCCCATTCAGGAATCCGCAGTAGAGCAGCCTCAAGATAATAATCTTGGCAATGGCTTTTCTTTTATTGAGGTTGGGCCCAAAGGTTATCTCGTTGGTTCGCCCGATGTTGTTGTAGTTGCTCCGGTAGTAGAAGGCCCCAAATTAAAATTAAGTACGATCGAGCCAGAGGTTGCGCCCGCCATTTCTACAGTCTTGCCCTCCGTTAATACCCAAGTTTCTGAAGATGAAGGTGGTTGTTACGCAGACTTAATGAAAAGTTTGATAGCGGAATTTCCAACCAAGCAAGAAGGAACCTTGTTATTTGTAACTCCACCTGCAGTGCAAATTGCGGATGCGGTGCTTAAATTGGCAAAAGAAGCCGCATTGTTGGGCGAAGTGGTGTTAGTTGAAGCGAAAGAGAATTCTGGAAATTTGCAGCGTTGGCTAGGCTTGCAGGAATCTCCAGGTTGGGGAGATGTTGTATCGGGTAAAGCTGAACTTGAAGATTGCTTGCAAGATACAAATATTCCTGGATTAAAAGTGGTGACTGCAGGAAGTCGAAATGGTGGAAATAAAAACGGCCCACGACTGATCGCCCGTTCACCTAGGGGGTTGATTCGTACTTTAAGAAAGCAGCACCGTCTAATCCTTATTGATGGTGGAATTTGGTCCGAAGAGTCAGGTTCTTTGGGGTTGGCACGAGAATGTGATGGAATTTGTCTTTTAGTACCCGCAAGTAAATCAGGTTCTGCAACCGTAGAAGAAATACTTGGAAGAATTGAAGATTCTGGCAGCAGACTTGCTGGCGTGCTAGTATTACCCAATCAAGATCGATCAAGAAGCCTCAAAAAAGCTGCATAAATTCTTCTTAAATTGAGGTTTTTTTCTTCAGCCTATTGCTCCTTGCCCCTCTGTTTACGATAATATCTTATCTGCATTGAGACACTCAAGAGAACTACCCAGTAGTGGTTGGTTCCTTTATTTTTTTTTCAGGTATAAATGTCATGGTTCAAGTTGTAAAAGTTAAAGCATCAAGTCGCACAGAACATGGATCAAAAGCTGCTAAAAAGCTTAGAAAAACAGGCATGGTGCCTTGTGTTATCTATGGCCATAAAGAAAGTGCTGTTAGCCTTTCTGCCAGCCATGATGAACTTATGAAGATTGTAAAGCATGGCGTTCGCCTAGTTGATCTTGAAACTGATGGCAAGATTGAAAAGGCGCTTATCCGCGATGTGCAATGGGATTATCTTGGAAATGATGTGATTCATGTCGATTTTTCTCGCGTTAGCGCAGATGAGAAAATCCATATCACCGTTTCTCTTGAATTGAAGGGCACTGCACCCGGCCTGTTGGCAGGTGGTGTTCTTGATATGCCCATGCATTCCATTCACATTGAGTGTTTGGTCATAAATATTCCTGATGTGATTCGTGTAAATGTTAGCGAATTGCAAGTAGGTGGCGTAATTCATGTTAAACAACTGGTTGCTCCTGAAGGGGTTGTATTCCTTGCAGATGAAGATGCAGTTGTTGTTCAAATCGTATCGGCTAAAGCTGAAGTAGCATCTACGATGCCTCCAGAACTTGGCGCCGCTGCTACCGAACCTGAGGTTATTAAGAAACCCAAGCCAGTAGCTGATGACGAAGAATAATTATTAGCCTTTTGGATTTAACAAAAGGGCAGACGCATGAAGGTGGTTGTGGGTTTGGGAAACCCTGGTGTTGATTATGATGGTACCCGCCATAACATAGGGTTTGATGTACTTGACAAAATAGCGAAGACGGATGGGGATGGTAAGTACGGGTTAAAGTTTCATGGTGCAGTTTGTCAGGTAGTTAAGGGCGAGCAAAAGATTTTACTTGTAAAGCCCATGACATTCATGAATCTTAGTGGGACGTGCGTATCAGAGATATTGGGTTTTTATCGGGTTGAGTTTGCAGATTTGATAGTACTTTGCGACGATGTGAATTTGCCTTTGGGCAAGATTCGGATTCGGGCAGAAGGCGGTCACGGTGGGCATAATGGCCTCCGAGATATACAAAATAAACTGGGAAGCACGATTTACCCCAGAGTTCGACTTGGTGTTGGCGGTCCGAGTGAAGCTAATTTGTCAGGATATGTGTTGGGCAAGTTCAGGCCTCACGAAATGACCGAAGCGAAAATGATGGTAGATGATGCGGTAGATGCGGTTTGGAGCTGGGTTAAGGATGGGATTCAAGTTTGTATGAATCGATTCAACGGCCCGGTAAAGTAACAAAATTTTTGTAGTTTTCTTATCAAGGATAGGGTGTAAATCATGACTGCGAATGCGAATATTGAGAGTGTGAGTACTGCGAATGTGAATGTTTATGAATGCATGTTTTTGCTCGACACCAATAAGGTCGCAGGAAACACCACCGAGTTATCCAATCAGGTTCATGCCATCCTTGAAAAGCACAAGGCTGAAATTTTAATCTCCCGCCCATGGGATGATCGTAAATTGGCGTATACCGTGAAGGGCCAAAAGAAGGCTCTTTATTATTTAATTTATATCAAAATCGAAGGGCCAAACTTGGCGGCTGTTGAACATGACTGCCTCCTTAATGAAAATATCCTTCGTTTCCTTTTCCTTAAAATTGACCCCAAGCTTGTTGATGTCTTGCTTTCTTTGGCTCGTGAAGACAGGCCTGTTGCATTGCAGACGGTTCAACAAGATCCTACGGGCGAAGATTATTTCCAAGAAGATGATCGTGGTTCCCGTCGTGGCGGTGGTGGTGGCGGTGGTCGTCGCTATGATAGCAAGGATTAACGAGTATTTTCATCGTACCTTTGTTGCTGCTAAGCTTGAGTTTTTAGATTTCTAATTTAACTTGTAACAAGCTTTCAGTTGGCAATAAGTACCGTTAATATCACAGGAGCAGTGACACCATGGCGAACCTCAACAAAGTAATGCTTATTGGCCGATTGACTAGGGATCCTGAGATTCGGACTTTTAGTAATGGTGGCAAAGTTGCTAAGTTTGGTTTTGCGGTTAATAATCGCACCAAAAAAGGCGGCGAGTGGGTTGATGAGCCGGTGTTTCTTGATTGTCAGGCTTTTAATCGTGGTGATTACGGTAAACTTGCTGACCGTGTTGAACAAATGATGACCAAAGGCAAGCAATGCTACCTTGAAGGTCATATAATCTTAGAACAGTGGACTTCTCAGGCCGGCGAGAAAAGGCAAGCGCTTAAAATTGTTGTCGATAGCTTGCAAATGCTTGATGGCCGAGGTAATTCAGAAGATGGCGGCGGACAGTCCAAAGGTGCACCCCGTAAAGGTGGCGCATCCTCTGGCGGTGACGCCTATGATTTTGGTGCTGAGGATTTTGCAGAAGAAGGCGGCAATCGCCCTGCTCCTCGTGAAGATGAAGAACTTCCCTTCTAAATGAAGGGCTAAGGGAGTTTAAAAGTGAATAAGACTTTGGAACATAACAAACGGAAAAGAGCTCAGGTCATCAAAGGTAAATCCGGCGGCATGCTGCTGGTTCTTACTCAGGATGTACTTCATGTTGGCAAACAAGGCGAAGTCGTCGAAGTTCGCCATGGTTATGGCAGAAATTTCCTTTTGCCAAGAGGCCTTGCAACTGCGCCTTCCCAACATAACTTGCGACTCCTTGATCGATTTAAAGTTAAGCTTCAACAAGCTCGCGATGCTCGTCACGCTGACCTTAAAGCCATGGCTGAACAAATTGTTCGCCTTGGTGGTGTGAATATCGAATCCCGAGTCAACGAAGAAGGTCATCTTTACGGTTCTGTTGGTGCAGCGGAAATTTTGAAGGCTCTCAAAGCGAAGAATCTTATGATCGAAGAAGAGATGATTCGTCTCGAGGGTGCCATCAAGGAAACCGGCATCTATGCTGTTAAACTGAATCTTGGTTACGATATCGAAACAGAACTTACGGTTGCTGTAATTCCCGGAAAGTAATTTAGATTAGCCCTCATTTAACCGGGGCGCATATCTTCCCGGGAAGTCACTTGCCGGGAGGATTCCCATGGCTTCTGCCAGTTATGAAAGTTCGGGCTCGGGGCGACTTCTGCCCCAAAGCCTTGATTCTGAACGATCTGTTCTAGGTAGTATGTTCAGAAGCAACGATGTCATAGGCGATGTTGTTCAAATTCTTAATGTTGATAACTTCTATTCTGACGCCCATCAAAAAATCTATAAAGCCATGATCGTTCTTTACGAGGCAGGCAAACCAGTAGATTTAGTAGTTCTCACCGAAGCTCTTAAACTAGCCAATCAAATTGATGATGTGGGAGGCTATGGTGCCTTGGCCGAGCTTTGGGATGCTGCCCCCACTGCTGCTAATGCAGTGCACTACGCTCATATTGTTCGCGACCGCTCGATTGTGCGTTCCCTCATAAATGTTGGTAATGAAATCCTTCGGGATGCTTATGATCAAGTTGGGCCAGCTGATGAATTGCTGCATCAAGCCACAGGAAAAATGCTTGATGTTGCAGAGCGCGGTGTAACAGGCCGTGTCTATGGCATGGATAAAATGCTGGAAGAAACCTTTGATCGTATTGACCAGCGTCAGACACGCGGTGGCTCTTCGATTAGTGGGATAAGTAGTGGTTATCCAGATTTAGATGAGGTAACTGCAGGGTTTCAGAATAGCGAAATGATAATCATCGCAGCGAGGCCATCGGTTGGGAAAACCGCATTTGCATTGAACTTGATTCGCAATATTGCAGTAGATGAGAAATCGACGGTTCTGTTTTGCTCGTTGGAACAATCGCGGGTGGAAATCGTGGAGAGGCTTTTGTGTTCTCATGCGCGAGTTGATGCCCAGAAATTGCGAAAAGGTTTGATGAATGCTGAAGATATGGAAAGGCTGATTGCAGCCAGTGGTATAATGAGAAACGCCAAGATTTTTATTGATGACTCGCCTGGTCAGGGTATGCTTCGAATAGCAGCAAATGCTAGGCGATTGAAGTTAAGAAATGATCTTAAAATGGTGGTGATCGACTATTTACAGTTGATCGAGCCAGAAAATCGTAGAGACCCTAGGCAGGAGCAAGTGGCTCAAATTAGCCGTAGATTAAAGGGGTTGGCTCGGGAACTTTCTATCCCCGTTATCGCATTGGCTCAGGTGAATCGTTCTTCTGAAGATAGGCAAGATCATAAGCCGAGACTTTCGGATTTGCGCGAATCAGGAAGTATCGAGCAAGATGCAGATACCGTGATACTATTGCACCGACCTGAAAGGTTTGAGCCTGGGCAGCATGAAGGCCTCACCGAAGTGATCATCGGAAAACAGCGCAACGGGCCCGTGGGTGAAATCACCCTAACCTTTAACAAAAATATGATGCGCTTTGAGAACTTTGCGGTAGGCGTGCCTTTTGACAACTAACCAGGATGGAGCCCAGGGATGAATCGGGTTGGAATCGGCCACGATACACACAGGCTAGAAGCAGGAAGAAAGCTAATTCTAGGCGGGATATTAGTTGAATACCCTCGTGGATTAGCTGGCCATAGCGATGCCGATATTGTGTTGCACGCCCTTACGGATGCGATACTTGGGGCTGCTGGGCTTGGGGATATAGGCGATGCCTTCCCCGATACGGATGCTGCCAATAAAGATGTGGATTCTTCAATCTTTCTACAACATTCAATGGCTCAAATTGCAACTCTGGGCTGGCATCTTATCAATGTAGATGTCATTATTTTTGCTCAGGAGCCAAAATTGGGAATGGTGAAATCTCGTATCAGAGATAATCTAGCCCGATTACTTTCTTTGGATGGCTCGTGTGTGAATGTTAAGGCGAAGACCGGTGAAAAAGTTGGTTTTATTGGAAGGGTAGAGGCAATGAGTTGCCAGGTGGTGGTTCTTTTGGGTCGTTCCTAGAGTGGAACAGGTCGTTTAGTAAAGGATTATGCATGCAGATTAAAGTTTACAATACGCTAACACGCCAAAAAGAAGATTTTCAAACAATGCAACCCGGTAAGGTTGGCATGTATGTTTGCGGCCCCACGGTTTACAAACCAAGCCATGTTGGGCATATGGTTGGCCCCGTCATCTTTGATACCATCAAGCGTTACCTTTCTTATCTTGATTATCAGGTCAACTTTGTTGTTAACATCACCGATGTTGATGACAAGCTGATCGTCGAATCAAAAAAGCAGAATACTACTGTCACTGAACTCGCTGAAAGAGTGACTGCAGATTATCTTGCCAACCTCAAGAAACTTCAAGTTACGGGCATCGATCACTTTCCCAGAGCGACGCATTATATTGGCGAAATTCAATCGATGATCGGCGGCTTGATCGAAAAGGGATTTGCTTACGCATCGATGGGTGATGTCTATTTTGATGTTTCCAAAGATGAAGATTATGGAAAGCTTTGCAACCGGGATCCTGAACAACTTGAGGCGGGTGCCCGGATTGAAATTAACGAACGAAAAAGGAACCCCGGTGACTTTGCGCTGTGGAAAGGCGCTAAGCCAGGCGAACCGATGTGGGAAAGCCCCTGGGGATCTGGAAGGCCAGGCTGGCATATCGAATGCTCTGCCATGAGCATGAAATTATTGGGCGAATCTTTCGATATGCACGGGGGAGGGCTGGATTTACAGTTCCCGCATCATGAAAATGAACTGGCGCAATCCGAGTCATTCACAGGAAAAACCTTTGCACGATACTGGCTTCATAACGGGTTGATGAAGACAGGCGACAAGAAAATGTCGAAGAGCGAAGGTAATGAAATAGTAGTTACCGAGTTGTTGAAAAAGCATCAGCCAGAAACCCTTAGGTATTTGCTTTTAACCTCGCATTATCGCAGCCCTATTGAATATAGCGAAGATCGCTTGCTGGAACTGCGCAGGTCGCTTGAATCCTTTTATCGGTTCTTTGATCGAGTTAAACGCATCAGTGGTAATAGTTTTTATCAGGTTGTTGGTAAGTTTAAGCACCAGCCTACGCCTCAGGGTCTTTCAGCTTTTCTTGGTGAAATTTATAAGCTTCGAGATGCTTTCCTGGATGCATTCTCAGACGATTTTAACTCTGGTGGTGCGCTGGGTACCTTGCACGAATTTCTGAATGCTTTAAATCGCTTTGCAAATCAATCGAAGATTGAAACCCCCGAGGCCAATCCCGAAGCCAAGGCTGAATTCCTTGCTGCTGTAAGTGTTTTCAGGGAAATCACTCAGATTCTTGGACTGTTTCTTGAACCACAAGAAGCTGCATCCGCTCAAGGTGATAATCAGTTGATGGATGGGGTGATGACTCTCCTGATCGATATTAGGGCTGAGGCTAGGAAGGCAAAGAATTTTGCCTTGGCTGATCTGGTTCGTAAAAGGCTGACCGAGTTAAACATCACTTTGGAAGATCGGCCCGGAGAAACCGGCTGGCGCGTTGGGCCTTAAACAGCCTTTCATTGGCTTTTCATGGAAGAACTCATGGCGATTGCCTTTTCAAACATCCGTGAATTACAGCCTCAGACCTTTACACGAGTTCTGGGGATTGATCCTGGGTTGCAGGTTACTGGGTATTCAGTTTTGGAGAAAGTTGGGCAGGGCGCCAAGCTTCTTGAAGCTGGTATCATTTCCACCAAAGATTCGGGAAGCAAATTACTCCATGTTCGGATAGCTTCCCTTTACGAAAGTTTGATGGAAATTATCGAACAATTTAAACCTCAATCAATGGCTGTGGAACAACTTTTTTCCCATTATAAACATCCCCGTACTGCGATTTTAATGGCTCACGCCAGGGGGGTAATTCTCCTTGCTGCTGCCCAATACAAATTGTCTGTCACCAGTTATAATCCTACCCGCGTTAAGAAATCTTTGACAGGCAGTGGTAGGGCAGGGAAGTTGCAAGTGCAATGGGCCATTCAAAGGGAATTAGGGTTGGTAGATTTGCCTGAACCTCCCGATGTTGCAGACGCCATGGCTATCGGCCTTACTCATATTCATGCAATTTCCATAGAGAAGCCGGAGCTTTTATGATTAGCAAGATCACCGGCATATTAAACAAGGCCGAAGAAGAGGAAGCCCGAATTCAAGTTGGGGCCTTCGAATATCAAGTCCTAGTTACCGAATTGGTCCGCAGGCAGATACAAGATCGTATAGGGCAGGAAATATCTCTTCATACCCTTCATTTTTTTGAGGGTAATCCCGTTCAGCAAGGTCGCATGATCCCAAGATTGTTGGGCTTTCTTCATGAATCTGACATGAGCTTTTTTGAGCTTATTTGCACCGTGGATGGCATTGGAGTTCGTAAAGCAATTCGGGTAATTGCTATGCCAGTCGACCAGATTGCGGACGCCATCCAGCGTTCAGATACCAAATGGTTAACGACATTGCCTGGGATAGGGCCAGCGATGGCGGAAAAAATTGTTGCGGGTCTGCGGAAAAAAGTTGCTACCTTTGCTTTGGCCCATGGAGGGTTGAAAGCCATTTCTGGTGGCCCAGATACTGGCAATGACAAGATTTTTGCAGATGTGTTTAACGCATTAATGGCGCTTGGTTTGGGGCCTTCCGAGGCTAGGCTACGCATCGATAAATTAATTGCATCGGGCAAAATACCTGCCTCTGTGGAAGAAGCAATTAATGCTGTTTTCAAAGGTTCCTGATTTGGAGTTGAAAGATTAAATTATGGCTCGACAACCGATACTTCAGCCCGATGCATCAAAGGATCCGAAAGAACACGACTCGGCGTTACGTCCTCGTTGGTTGCGAGAGGTGATTGGTCAAAAGGCGGTAGTGCAAAGATTACAGATAGTATTAAAGGCATGTAAGAAACTAAAGGAACCGCTTTCACACATGCTTTTTGATGGCCCCCCGGGTTTGGGGAAAACTACCTTTGCTACCGTTTTACCAAATGAAATGGGTACGGCTTTGCAGCTAACTTCTGGGCCGGCTTTGACGAAACCAGCGGACCTTCTTCCTTTCTTAACCAACTTGGAAGAGGGCTCGATTCTTTTCATTGATGAAATCCATCGCCTTCCCAGAACGGTTGAGGAATTTATTTATCCTGCAATGGAAGATTTTCGGGTTGATATCGTTTTGGGCGAGGGCATGAACGCCAGAACGATCAGCCTAAAGTTAAAGCGCTTTACCTTAATTGGAGCAACCACCCGCAGTGGGATGCTTTCGAGCCCATTGCGTGACCGCTTTAAGATGCATGAGCATTTGGAGTTTTATTCGCCTGATGAACTTGCAGAAATTCTGGTGATCAATGCCAAGAAGTTAAACACACCAATTACTGAAGAGGCAGCCCAAGAAATCGCTATTCGAAGTCGTGGTACCCCGAGAATTGCTAATTCTAGATTGTGGTGGACCAGGCATTTTGCTGCAAGTGAGGGGGATGGGAGTATTGATTTGGCGATTGCTAAAACAGCGTTAGAGATGGCAGAGGTTGATCGAGCGGGATTAGATAAACAAGATCGCAGATACTTGGAAACACTTATCGGAGTTTTTGCAGGGGGCCCCGTTGGTATCGAAGCTTTAAGCGCTACCATGAATCTTCCAGTCGATACACTCAGTGATGAAATAGAACCCTACCTGCTAAGGGAACAATTCACCATTCGAACTCCCCGAGGCCGCATCGCTACTAGCAAGGCATACAGCCTTCTTGGAAAGGAAGAGCCTGTCAAAGAATTGAAGGAAGACGATACAAATTCTCAGCCTTCCCTGTTTTAACCATAGTGTACAAACGAACAAAAATTGTGTATTTAAAATGGATTTTAGTAGTCATTCTAATTATTCAACATAAAATTTCCCTATCTTGTTATGCTATCTCATTTAATGTAAAGTAATTATTTACATATATTTTTGTTTTTGTTATAGTTCTGCTAGCAAGATTTAGTTTGGAGACGGTTCTAAACTAACACTTAATGTCTAAGTTGAGAGATGTGGATGGCGAGAACGCTAACCCTAATGTTTCGCAGAGACCCTTCCAAAGATCGTTTGGAAGAAAAGATTCCTTTTGAAGGCTATAATATTTTATGGCCCGATGGAACTGCTGCGGAACTCGCAATTGACGCACTTTGTAAGCACGGCCAACGTTTGCTTGGTTTGGGCAAGTACTTACAGGGTTGCAATGAAAAAATGATTGATATGAAGTTCTTTCCTTTAAAAGGTAAGGATGATCCTCTCACGCGAATCCCTGGTCATAGGGTTCGTCGCTTTTATCTCCACAAGCAAGATAACTCTGGTAGGGTTCATTTTTTTGATGGTACACCAACTTCTGTGGTTACCGTAATCGGACGAGATGAAATTGAAGTTGTTGATTGGTTGGGTTTGGGGACCATGACGGAAAACGAGATTCAATGGTTTGATCTCGCCGCAACACCTTCCGAAGCCGACTTCAGAGTTGAAATTGACGAAGTTAAGGAAGCAACTCCATTGACCGATGTAAAGTCTTATGTCGAAACGACATGGGATAAAACTCTTGCAGAATCATCTTGGCAGAGACGCTAGATTTAGCCTCCAATTGCATGCATTGTTCTTATGGGCTTGATAAATTCTTTTGTATTAAACTGATGGCCAGCCCATTTAGAAATAACACTCGTTTCTAACATCCTTAAAATGCTTTTTTCATCCACTTCTGGTCTAAGAAATGGCCTTATGTCTATTTCTTCCAAGGCAAAGAGGCAGTTTCTCAGCTTTCCCTCGGCGGTTATTCGAATCCGATTGCAGCTTTGGCAGAAGGGTTTGGATACCGAGGCTATTATGCCAACTTTACCTTTGCCATCTTCATAAACAAATTCCATGGCGGGCGCCATTGGGTCATAATTGGTTGCAGGCACCAATGGACCCACTTCTTTATCGATTTTTTCCAGGATTTCGTGAGCAAGCATTACCTTTGCCTTTTCCCAAGGGTTGGCCCCTATGGGCATATATTCAATGAATCGAATTTCTATTTGCTTCTCGCGGGCAAATTTCGCCAAGCTAACTACTTCGTCGTCGTTGACCCCATTGATGCAAACGGTATTTAATTTGATACTTTGAAATCCGGCATTTATGCCCGCATCGATGCCTTCGAGTGTTTGCTCTAAGCCATCCCTTTTACAAAGATCCTTAAATCGATCTGGGAGCAAGGTGTCGAGGCTAATGGTGATGCGGTTTAAGCCTGCCTGTTTTAAAGCCACAGCTTGGCTCTTTAGCAACATTCCGTTGGTGGTAAGGCTAAGATCCTTAATTTCGTTTATCTGTGATAGGAAGCCCACCAAGGTCGAAAGATCTCTGCGTAGGAGAGGCTCGCCACCGGTAAGCCTTACTTTGTTGACCCCTCGGGAAACTGCGATTTTTACAAAGGCAGTGATTTCTTCAAAGGAAAGCAGTTCCTTGCTATCGAGAAACTGAACATCTTCAGGCATGCAATAAACGCAGCGTAAATTACAGCGGTCGGTAACACTAATTCGAAGGTTATTGTGGATCCGCCCAAAAGTATCTACGAGATTGCCAGAGCTTGCAATTTGAGAAAGGTCTTTATTATTGAGGGGGTCGTGTATTGGTAGGGGATTCATTGGTTTCCAAGGCTCATGGATCGTTTGGTTTAATTTTAAGGATGAATCCAGTTAGACACACCTTTGGGGCTGGTTTCCTTTTTCCAAATCGGAACCACTTCTTTTATCTTATTCATTATTTGCTGACATGCAGCAAAGGCATCAGCACGATGGGGGCAACTTACGCAAACAGCAATACTTGTTTCACCGGGATGAAGAATGCCCAAGCGGTGAATAATTTCGATTTTTTGAGTGGCCCACTTGGAAGCAGCTTCTTCAGCGATTTCAAGCAGTGATTTTTCAGCAAGTGGAGCAAAGGCTTCATATTCCAGGAACAAAGTCTGCTCATTTCCAGTAATTTCCCTGACAGTTCCGAGAAAAAGTACGATCGCCCCGGCCGACTTGGTTCGACAATTTTCAACCATTTCTTCGTGTGCAATAGGCTCATTCGTTAATTTGATTCGCATGCTCATTAAACCTTATCCACCACTAACTGCTGGTAAAAATGCCACTTCATCATTTTCGACAAGAAGAGTATCCGTAAGTACTAATATTTCGTTTACCGCAAAGGCAGCCCTGGTAGCTAGGCTTTCAAGCTGTGGAAATTTTGAAATTAGTATCGCTCTTAATTCTGCAATACTAGTGAGGGCGGGTATTTGCATTTCCAAGCGGTTTTGGCCCACAATATCTCGCGCCCCTGCAAAGAATACAACGGAAATTTTAATCATGGTAACCTTTTTTTGCTATATTGGGCACCATTTTTGATAATCCAGGCATTAAGCCGTAAGCAAGTGCCAGCAATTGTGCAGGGTGCAGGGTTTGTTTGTTTCCAACGTCCTCCATTTGGATTCTACAGGCACTACATTCGGTGGTTCCCAATACCAAATTTGATTGTTCAAGATGGCTAAGCATGGGCTGCCCAATGCTCTTTGAAAGGCTCAAATTGGCAGACTTAAGCCCAAAAGTTCCGGCCATTCCTGAACAAGAATCTGTTAAAGCTTCGATATGGAGTTGGGGAATCAGCCCAAGAAGTTGTGAGGTCACCAGAGGTTGGCCCAAAGCCTTGAGATGGCAAGGGACATGTTGCCCGACTCTTAAATCGACGGGGGCGAAATCAGTTTTTAGCAATCCTTGCATATGGAGGTTCCAAAGAAAGCTGGTGAATTCTTCCACCTTGCTAGCAACCAAATCCACATCAGGATCTTCTAAAAGTCGCCCGGCATCCTGCTTGAAAAAAAGCGCAGCGGTGGGTTCCGAACAAATGATGGGGTAACCTTCACGAGCTAAATCAGCAAAAATTCTAACATTTTGCCTTAGGGCCGTCCTTGCATAATCAATATCTCCCTGAGCCAGTGGCGCCATACCACATCCCACTTGACCTTCAGGAACATGAACTTCGATACCGTTGTGATGCAGGATAGCAACAATGGCTTCGCCAATGGAAGGGTCATGGTAATTGGCAAAGATATCAACAAAATAGGCTACTTTTGGTTTTGCAGGAGAGGGTTTTTTTGTCCAACCTTTTTTCTTGGCCCTTTTAATGAAGTTTGATCGGGCAAAAGGAGGAATCTTTCTTAATCGCGAAATTCCAAACAGTTTTTCGATCAGCCATCTTGAAAAGATATTTCCCAATATCAAGTTTGAAAGTGGCGCAAGCATACTGCCTAAGGATGAAAAAAGTTCAGTACGGGATAAAACCCAATCTGATCTCTCGATGGAATGCATTTCAACATTGGCAACTTTTGCTTCGAGCATTAAGCCCGGAATATCAACATGGGAAGGGCATTCGATTGCACACATTCTGCAGTTGATACATAAATCGGAAATATCCCGCATCTCTTCAGAGCTGAATAACTGTTGATGTTTAGGTGAACCCAAGAGCATTCGGGCGAGGTTTGCCTTGGCTCTGGGGGTTGCGTGTTCATTTTTAATCACCCGGTTGGTGGGGCACATTCTTTTTGCACTACTTTGGGTTCTGCAAAGCCCACATCCATTGCAATGTGATGATTCAATTAATGGCGAGTTTTCTTTCCATTTTAGTATGGGTTGTAAGCTGATTGCAGGCTCGATGTTTGGTTCTGATTGGTTTTCAAGGTCGCCTAGGCTACGAAAGGGCCAAATTGGAATTTCAGAAGAAGTTCCTACAACCTTTCCCGGATTGAATTGGTTGTATGGATCAAATAAATCTTTGATTTTTCGAAGGGAGGGCAGCACCCCCGCAGAGATTTTCGTTTGCCAAGGTAAACGCGATAAACCCAGTGCTTCCTGACAGGATAAAGCTCCACCAAAATCTTGCACCAGCCCATAAACTTTATCTGCTAATGACCATAGCCTTGCGCTCTCTTTTCTTTTTTGTGGGGTGCCTAGCACCCTAAGTTGTACCTGGCCTGTACCGGGGCAAATGGCATATATCGCAGTTGATTCATGATCTTTTAAAACATTGGTAAGCTGCTCAAGAAACAGTCCGAGATTTTCTCTTGGCAAAACCAAATCATCGATGAACTGCAGAAATGTTTCAGGGCCCTTAACTCGGGCTAGTGCTTTTAATGCGACTTCCCGTAGCCTCCAAGGGTTGGGCGTTATAGCATCTAGGCATTGATAAGCTCGTATGGGTATAACGCCTGTGGCGGAGATTGATTTTTCAAATGCAGCCAGAGAAGTGGTTTGATTGACCCCTGAAAAGCACACAAGTAAAACAGCGTTGGTATCTGGATGAATCCATTCAGCACAAAGGTTATCGTTAGCTTTGGCAAGGCTGAAAAAGCGGTGTTCAAGGATATCGCAAAGATCGGGCGAATGCTGTAAGGCGTAGTGGGAAGCTTCTAGACATTCCTGAAGCGTGGTAAAGCAATAAAGTCCCCATTGAGGGCTTTGGTGTTTTTCGATCACCCGTATTTTGGCAGCGAGAATAATACCAAGTGTTCCCTCGGCCCCTAAAAAAACTTGATGCAAATCTTTATTCTTGGATTTGATTATTTCGCATAGGTTGTAATTTCCATGTGGGAAAGGCAATGTGGAAAAAGCTGGGAGAAGTTCTTCTTTTTGTTCTTCTAGAATAAAGGAAAAACCCTCTTGTAGGATTTCCATGCGGGATACTTTTTCCTTCGCAGGTTCACTTCCTAGGGCTGGTGATTCAAACCAACTAATCGACCCATCATCTAAAACGACTTTTAATGCAGTGACATAATGCCTCGGATGTTTGTCAGCAAGAAGGAAAGGGCCGGCGGCATCCGAAGATAACCAGCCTCCTAGCGAGCGTTCTTCATTCCAAGGCGCAGAGGGAATTCTGAACTGAGTGTTCGTAATAAAATCAGAAAGCTGTTTGATTGTTACACCGCATTCAGCATGAAGAATTCCATCCTCAAGGCTGATGATATTTTTGAAATTTTGGGATAGATCGATGACGATGCCATTTCCCAGAGCCGCGCCACTAGTTCCCGTTCCCGAACCTCTGGGTATCAGAGGGATTTTTTTTTCAAATGCATACTTTACAAGTGCGCTTACTTCTTCCTGATTATTAGGAATAACAACTGCAAGAGGGGTTACTTCAAATGGTGAAGCGTCACAGGAATATAATTTTATCGACAGGGCATCGATCAGGATTTTTCCCGTGATGATGCCTTTAAGGTCATCGAAAATCATTTCTTGTATGGCTGGATCCTGAACCAATGCTTTTTACCCCTGATTAACTGCTAAAATTTAGGCTACTATTGCTTTAATAAAGTTTCCACTTATACGATGAGAAAGCGCAATGTCTTGTTGGCTGTGCTCCTTGATTTTTCTTTAAAATTACTTTGAGTTATAAATTCTCGATTCGTTTACAATACAGTCACTTTTGATTCAAACCTCTCAGTTTGCTTTTAACTAAACTATGCGAAAGACATTATAATTATAATTGTATGTTTTGATTGGTGTTACACTTAACTTTTTTCCATGTGGTTATTAACGATTATTATGAAAGCCTTCATTATTGTTTTAAAAGGGGCCAATACAGCTTTTCTGCCTTGCTATGGCAATAATTGGACTCAAATGCCAAATATGAATGTCATTGCTGCACAAAGTCTGGTTTTGGATCATTATTATTGCAGTAGTTACGAAGAGGGTGAAATACGAAAGGTATGGCTTGGTGGGGATTTTCAAACGCCACATCATTTACCAACTAATTTGCCAAGTTGGGCTGAATCTTTAAAAAATAATGGTTGGATCACCGACTTTATAGGCGCAGATAAGGATACTTTAAGCTTAAACTTCTCTTCCAATTTTACCGGTAAAACGCTGCTAAGATCTAATTCTTCGACCCCGCTTTCTTATCATCAGGCAATGATCGAATCAGCAAGTTTTAAAAAACAGGACCAAAACTCTCTGGTTTGGATTGAGGTGCCTTCATTGCTTCCACCGTGGGATGCAGGGAAAGATTTTTTAGGACCCGTTCAAGAAGAGTTGCAGGATTATTTTCTTAATCGCGAAGAGGTTGCGGAAGATGAGGAGTTTCCTCTGCCAATACTAAACCCTGGAGAAGATTTTAAGCCAAGCGATGATAAAGAATATCTAGCATTGGCAGCAGGATGTGCAGCAGCTTGGGCCGCGGTGGATGATATGCTGGGTGCAATGGTGGCTTCAATTCAAGAGAAGTATGGCGAGGAAGATTTTAGCATCATAATAACATCAGATAGAGGAAGTGCGACTTCGCAGCATGGGGTTTTTGGCACCAAACCAGAATGGCTTTACAGTGAATTTGCACACCTACCATTTTTGATTTATCAGCCTAAGTCTGGTAAGGGTGGGCAAAGACGAATGGGATATTTTCAGGATGTTGATTTAGCGCCAACCTTGGCGGATATTTGCGGTATTCCCTTCGAAGAATACA
The DNA here is from genome assembly GCA_945897965.1 of Candidatus Kuenenia stuttgartensis. Taxonomy (GTDB): domain Bacteria; phylum Planctomycetota; class Planctomycetia; order Gemmatales; family Gemmataceae; genus UBA969. Next base: position 17,346 of record CAMDHK010000009.1, read on the forward strand.
AAGGCAAATCAATCATGCAAACAAAGTTTGTGGAAGAGGGTGGCAGGAAATTTGCCTACAGTCATGATTCGCAAACGGGTTCAAAAGTTATGAGAACACATTCTAGGGCTTATTTTCTTAAGCCCTCCGAACATGATAAATCAGACCCTTTGATTAAGTATTTTGTTTTGCCTGATGATATTTTAGAGATTAATGACATTTCTAAAACAGAACTTGCGTATCAGGAAAAAATTGGTGAATCAATTTTGCTATTGGAGAAGGATGGCCTTTTAGCACAGGAAAAAATCGAAGCTTTATTGGCGAATTAACCTGGTGGCCAACTTAGATTTCTGCCACCTAGCAAATGCATATGAATGTGGGGTACTGTCTGCCCGCCGGTTTCTTTGCAATTAATGACCAACCTATAGCCTTTTTCCAACCCAAGATCTTTTGCAATCTTGGTTGCAACCAGATGAAGATGCCCCATGAGTTGGGCGTCTTCAGGCATTAAATCAGCGTGCGTTTTTATTTCTTTTTTTGGAATTATAAGAATATGAACAGGCGCCTGCGGATTTATATCGTTAAATGCAATGCATTCACTATCTTCATGAATTATGGTTACTGGAATTGCCTTCGAGATGATTTTTAAGAATATGTTTTCACTAAGCATTGTTGGTCCCCTTGTGTTATAGAATAAACTACCAAATTTCAGAAAGACTTCGAGAACTTTATGAGCCAATTTCAGGGTGCGACGCCGACATGGGTGGTAGGAATGGATGAGGCCGGCTATGGTCCAAATCTAGGCCCTTTTGTGATGGCAGGAGTAACTGCGAAGTGGAAGGGAGAGGGCGATTGGGTTGAAGCTTTTAAAAACCTTTCTCGATCTGCCAAGAAAAAACAGGACTCTAAACCCTTGGTGGATGATTCGAAAAAAGCCTATGCAAAAGAAGGCCTCGAAGGGTTGGAAAAAACTGTCGCTTCATTCTTTAATACCAAGGAAACACTCGGGGCCTGGCTTAATGAAAAGTCTGTTTTTGGGATAACTGACCTAGCCCACGAATCTTGGTTTAAACCCGATGAAAATACGTTCATTCCAGGCATCGACTTTGATGCACTTCATTCCATAAACAGTTTGAATTTTGCTGAGGCCGGGTTCGAATCCTTTGATTGTAGATTTTTTATCCTGCCTTCACTGGCATTCAATGAGGTTGTTGAAAAAGAAGACAACAAAGGTGCCGTTCTTTCCAAAGGGATGATAAATATCTTCAAGCATTTTGAATCAAACTTTTCGCAAAATGATTCAATTTACGGATATGTGGACAAGCATGGCGGGAAAAACAATTATTCAGCCACTTTGCAAAACATTTTGAACAAAGGGTTGATTCTTGCGGGGCAAGAGGGTTTAAGTGAAAGTAATTACAAATCATTTGGTGCGGACCAAAATTGGAATTTCAAAATTCTTCCCAAGGCGGATGTTAATTACCCTATGGTGGGCCTTGCGAGTATGCTCGCAAAATGGATGCGTGAAAGGTTAATGAAGCAGTTTAATGCCTACTGGGCAGAGTTGGTTCCTGGAATTGTACCAACTGCAGGTTACCCAGGTGATGCGCCAAGATTTTACGAATTAATCAAAGAAAAAGCTGCAGCATTGGGACTTAGTAAAGAAAAAGTCTGGCGAAGCAGATAGCTCTAAAGCTTTTCTATTTTAGTGTGATCGTCTACGGTGAAACTACTTAGTTCGCCGTTGTCTTTGGTGAAATGAACACAAACAACAACGATATCGTCTTCAGGGATACGATCGGTTGCTATTCCGGTTGAGAGGAAATTGAAATGCCTAAAGATGCCTTCAACAGGTGCCATCCAAGTTGCAGTGCTGCCAACTCGAAGTTTGAGAGTAACTCTGATTCTTTGCCCTTTGGTAAGGGAATTTAAAGTATTAGAAATTTCGGGATTAAGGTTCCGTGTGGAAGATTGAATCAGTTCTTGATTGCTCATTAATTTCGAACCTCTTTGCTGCCTTTGCCACGAACCAACGCAATTCTGCCAGTTCGGGCTAGTTCAATAATGCCATAGGGTCGCATGAGATCAATGAAAGCAACAACTTTAGTTTCTTGTCCGCTGATTTCAATAACCAAAGTTTCGGTGCCTATATCAACAACTTTACCTCGAAACATTTCAACGAGCAAAGATATTTCAACCCTTTGCGTTGGCATAGCCTGAACTTTAATAAGCATTAGGTCGCGTTCGATGAAATTTTCAGAGCTAATATCATCCACACGAACAGCCGTAACGACTTTATCTAATTGCTTTCGAACTTGTTCAAGTTCAGCATTAGTGCCATGAACGACAAAAGTCATTCTGGAAAGATTTTTGTCTTCGGTCTCGCCCACAGCGAGGCTTTCGATGTTAAAACCACGGGAAGCAAGCATGCCAGAGATATGTGCAAGCACACCGGGTTGATTTTGAACTAAAGCCGAAAGTACATGACGCATAAAACATCTCCAAAGTAATAGGGTAGGTATATTAGGAATTTAAGAATTTAGCAATAAGTCTAAGTATTTTTCTTGTGAAATAATGGTTTAAATGTTGTAACATCTAACAATGTCTATTAATCAATAAAGCTAATCAAATAATATTTGGGTGCAGAAATGAATATTGACCAAGTAATTCAAACGATTACAGAAAAGAAGTTGCTTACCTCCCGCGATGTTGAGGGCGCCAAGCAAAGGTGGTTTGTGGCGAATCGGACTGAGTCTGCCGATGTTAAAATGTTTCTGAAATGGATGGTTTTGAACAAGTTTTTGAGTGAATTTCAAGCAATGGTGTTGGTGTCTGGGAAAGTATCCGCCCTTACAATTGCAAATTATAAAGTGATCGAAATAATAAAAATGGGAGCCTATGCAGGTGGTGTGAAAGTACAAAACCCGCTAGGCGAACAATTTGCCTTGCAGTTTGTTAAAGATGAAGTGATAAAAGACCCCGCCTTGAATAAGAAGTTTCAGGGTCAATTGCAAATAGGTCTGGAAATAAAGCACCCACATCTTGCAGGTTTGGTCGATAATGGTGAATCAAATGGGCACAGTTTTATCGTTCGAGAATTTTTGGAGGGCGAAAGCCTCGAAATGATTCTCTCCCGTAGGGGTAAAATACCGCACCAAAATGCTGCAAAAATCATGGCGATTGTGATGGTTGCCGTGGCCCATGCCCAAGAAAAATCTGTACCATGTGGCAACCTTTCGAATTCGGATGTATTCCTTGCAACGAACAAGAACCAGCCCAAGGGGCCAAAAACAGTCAAGGTTGCCAACGCCTTTATTTCTCCTGACATGATTGCTACCGAAGTTAAGGTTTCTCCGGAAGGGAATATTGTTCCTTCAAACAGTGGAGCAAGCTTTACTGGTCTAAAGGATTTGACCTTGGCAGAAGAGAATTTTCGGGTTGGTAAATTGCTTTATAGTGCTATAGCAGGGAAATTATCTGCTGAAGTGGAAGGATCAGGGGTTTTTCCCGCACTCACTTCCATTACGCCTGAAGTCCCTGAAGAGTTGGCAGCATTAGTTGATCAGATGGTTTCTCCTTCTGTTTCAGACAGGCCTGCAAAAATTGCTCATGCTGCAAAAGCTCTACGCGTTTCTTTGGCAGCCGAGGAAGAAGCGCTTGCTGGCCGTAACGAAGAATATATTGCTGTTCCTTATGTGCCTACCATGCCTAATTTTGAAGCGACTCAACCCGCAAGCCCGAAAGTTAAAAAAGTTTCAACTGTGCGCCCTGATGTTTCTGAAGATGATGAAGAATTTTCAATCCAGAAGCTCATTGCAGAATTCAACCCCGATATAAGGGATCTGACATTTTTAGGATTGGGATCGGTACTTAGCCTTTTAATTGTTGCTTTTTTGCATCTGATCACAGGCTGGCATTTTATGAGCTTAGTTTGTCTTATTATGGGCGGTGTAATTTCCTACAGTGTTGAATCTTTTTGTAATTGGCGCAACTCTCAGAATAATGATTCCCAATCGGCTGAGGATTATTAAACAATTGTTTCAATGCGCAGAACATCAAGCCATTGATCACCTGTGATCGCTATATTTCTGACGAGGTTTGGCTCATCTGCAAAAAAGGCGATTCCCAGATATATTTTATCTCGCCCCATTTTCACTACACCGTTGGCTAATATCCAATTCGATTTGGTGCCCTTGGGTTGAGGCACCCTGATATTTTGATTGAAGATTTGGGTGAATCCCTCTGGACTGTATTGCGGTTCCCATATCTTTATTCGTGGATAGTCTCTGCTCGAAACTTCGCCTAGCCCTGATAGTACATAATCAAGTATGGCTTCGGATTGGCTTTCGCTTAAATCAGGGCCCGAACCGCCTGCCTTTGCCATAATGATAAGGTATATTCTTGCAGGTATTCCTTTTACGGTCACACGATCTTTACCTGGCCTGTTGATCGGGGGAGTCATTTTAGATAAATCTTCGAATAGTTCTCCTGCTGCCCATTTTTCGGATGAGAGCAGCAGTTTTTTCTTGTTGGCGTTACCTTTCCTGAATGATCTTTTGATCTTGTACCAAAGCGATCTTACCCAAAAGAAAAACACCACACTTAACAAACCAATTACCAGCCACCAGCCTCCAGAATCCAAAAAATGATTTACAGGTGCGGGCAACCTATCGGTTATTGGCTTAAGGTTTTCCTTTAACTCCTTGAGTATTGGGTCAGCTCTTTCATGCACTGCATGAAGGCCGGTTTTTACGGTTTCATTGGTCTCACTTATCGCCTCTTTTGCTTTATCATTGGATACCACTGCTTCGTATTTATCATGAAGCGTTTGCATATCAATATGCAGTCCGGAAGAATGGCCCATGAGCCCTGAGGAAAAATGCAATACATTGCTGATGATGAAGAATGCAAAAAGATTGGCGGCCCATTGAGCTACAAAGATAAATAACGCTTTTCGAAATGGAATCGTAAGAAAGAAAACTTGCAATATTCCTGCAATCGCTATCACGATAAATACAAGGGTGTATCGAATAAACGGAATGACAGAAACAACGGCCCATTTAATTGGTAGTGCAGTAAATAGCCATTGCGAAAAGCCGAACCCGGGTTGCCCATAGGGAGTCCGCTGAATCGATTTGAGATCTTTGATTGCTAATAAAACGAGGTAAGAAAGCACATCAAAGGCAAGATAAGCTCCCAATGCCACAGCAGGAACAATGAACATTGCTCTTCCGTAGGAAGGCATTTCCTCATTAAACAGGCTCAGGCAAGTTCTTAAAATATATGCAGAAACAGGAAGGCCGATTACCAAAAGGGTAATAAATGAAACCCATTGAGCCTGGGTCAGATTGTGGTGCAAAAGGCTATCCATGGCGATTCCTAGATGAGTAACCAGCAAAGTGGTTGACCATTAAATTAGACCAAAATTAGTTTACCAAATTGCAATCGATTAAAAAATGAATTATTCGTCCCGGTTGACTGATTCCGGAGTAAAAGCAGGAAGGCAGATTGCGATATATTCTGCACCATCTTTTTCCGGTGTGCTGTAGCGAATCCATTCTCCTGCAAAAGTTTGGATTGCCTGCCCCGCCTTTATAATGTTTAGGCCAGTTTTTGTTTCAACATGCATGCAGCCTTTTAATACAAGGGTGTATTCATCGAATTCAGGAGTTTGGCCCGGTTCCGACCATCCTTGAGGGCTTATCATTTTGGCAATACTGATGTTGGAATCTGAAGAGGTAATTTTACCAAAGAATTCTTGAATGATTTTATTGCCTGTGCCTGCAGCTTCGATTTGAATGGGATTCGAGATAATTTTTGGCATTTTACCCTGCTTTACTTTGGAGGTCAGTACTCAGATCCTTGGCATTAAGAGTCGTTTTTTTTGCAGCATAGCGACTTTGAACAAATTCGTAGACCAATGGTAAAATTGAAATAAAGATGACTCCAAGAATTACCACTTCAAAATTCTTTTTAACCCATGGTATTTGCCCAAACAAGACGCCCGCACCCATGCAAAGCCCCACCCATGCAATGGCACCAATCACATTGTAAGCTAAAAATGTTGGGTAAGTCATTTTGCCTATGCCTGCGACAAAAGGGGCAAAGGTGCGAATAATTGGGACAAATCTTGCTAAAATAATCATTTTCTTTCCATACTTTTCGTAGAACCCCTGAGCTTTCAATAGGTGATCTTTGTTTAGCAAAAAGGATTTTTCAAATTTGAATACTCTGGGCCCTGTCCAATATCCCAAAGAATAATTTACAGCGTCCCCTAAAACTGCTGCGACTAAAAGCGTAACCGCCATAGCTGGAAGATTTAATTCGCTATTGATCGACATACACATTGCGCCTAGGGTAAATAGCAATGAGTCGCCTGGAAGAAATGGGGTAACTAGCAAGCCTGTTTCGCAAAAAATGATTCCAAACATGGCTAAATAAAACCATGGTCCCATGGTCCCAACTAGATCATTAAGATGCACATCTAAATGCCTGATAAGATCAACGAAATATAAAATCCAATCCATGGAATCCTGCCTTTTGTCTGGAGCTAAAGTTTCAGCTTTAGGCAGTAGCGTAACGCTTTTGTAAATCTGGGCAAGGCCAATAAGAAACTTGGTTAATCCTTAGGCTTTTTGGCTAACCCCATCGAGATCCAAGATCGGCCATTCTTGGCAAGCAGTGCGTCTGCCCCTGCGGTGCCCATTGTGCCAATGTGGTAGTCTTCGGGGGTTTTTGCATGGGAATCTTCAGTTGCGAGCAGAAAAGGCTCGATTAATTCCCAAGATCTTTCAATTTCATCGCTCCGCATAAATAGTGATGCATCGCCATTCAGGGCGTCTTGCAGCAATCTTTCGTATGCCTCTGGAAGTTTGACGTTAGCATAAGCGTTTCGATAATGAAATTCCATATCAGAGGGAACTAGAACGGTTCCATCACGGTCGGGTTCTTTGGTGATGAAGTTTAGATGAATGCCCTCATCAGGTTGAATACAAATTGCCAGTCTGTTGCATTGGATCGAGCTTCCTGGGGGCATAGGGAACATTAAGTGTGGGGGGCAACGGAATTGGATAACCACTTCGCTAGAGCGTAGTGCAAGGCCTTTACCAGAGCGCAAGTAGAAGGGCACACCTCTCCAGCGCCAGTTATCGATTGAAAATTCTACTGCAGCAAAGGTCGGTGTTTGGGAATTGGGTTTAACACCTCGTTCATTCAAATATCCTTGATACCTACCCGTTGCAATTCGCTGCCTTGCTTCTTCTACAGAAAAAACGGGCATGGCATCAAGCACCTTGGTTTTTTCATTTCGAAGTGGATCTGCTGCATATCGTGCTGGGGCTTCCATCGCAACTAGGCAAAGTAGTTGCAAAAGATGATTTTGAAACATGTCGCGTAAAATGCCAGCGTTATCGTAATAGTCTGCTCGATTGCCGATCGTCACTGTTTCAGCAACGGTGATTTGCACATGATCGATGTAGTTACTGTTCCACAGAGGTTCAAAAAGAGTGTTTGCAAAACGGAAAACCAAAAGGTTTTGCACAGTTTCTTTGCCGAGATAATGATCGATTCGGTAGATTTGGTCTTCGTGAAAATGAGTTCGAATAACCCTATTGAGGCTTTTTGCAGTAGAAAGGTCATGACCAAAGGGTTTTTCGATGATAAGTCTGCGCCAACCCGGATTGGAAGCGCTTCCATCGACGGAGCTTGCCATGCCGAGTTTGCCAAGGTTTTTTGTGATTTCTGGGTATAGCTGTGGTGCAACCGAAAGATAATAAAGCCTGTTACCAGGTAATCCATTTTCGATGGTTTCAAGTTGGGTTTGGAGATTTTCTAAGCCGCCATCCATCGAGGCATCGCCTCGGGCGTATCCTAAACGGGGTGCAAATTTATTCCAAGCTTCTTCATTCCAGTCGTCTGCGGATAAAGATTTGATGGCGTCTGCCATTTTTAAGCGAAACGAGTTGTCATCGAAGGGTGACCTTGCAACGCCAATTATCCTGATGTTTTCGGCGAGTCTTCCTTTGCGATCCATTCGATAAAGCGAAGGGATAAGCTTTCGTGAGGTTAAATCACCGGAAGCACCAAAAATAACAATTGTAGTCGGGCTAATAGCCATAAAAAACCTTATTGAAACTAGATGAGGAGATATCTTGGAAAGAACGCTACAATACTCCCGAAGGTCTTTCCAAATAATCCTTGTATACAATTTATGAATTATGACAGACATTTGAAATTTTAGGAAGGTAAAATAAATGTTGTAGCGGGTAGCACTAAATACTTTTTTTTACATGAATGAGGAATCTCTTGCGCAAGGTGTTTTTGTTTAGTTTTGTATTGGTGTTGTTTCTGCTTTTTTTGTGGAACCCTTACCTGTTCAAACAGAAAGAAGAATTAGAACCAAATGAAAAAGAGATCGCTTGGATTTATCCTGCAAGTTACTCATCCGCATGGGAAAGGCTTGTATCATCAGGTAAATTGCTGGCAAATCATCCGGATCCTTTTCTTGCCAAGGTTAAGTTTGAATTAGGAAGTCATACTTTTCCAGAACTTACCGCTAGCGTTCCTTTTTTCAAAATATCGCACCCCAATTCGAAACTGACAATTGTTGTGAAGTGGTACAAGATTTCCAGTGACATGAAGTATGAAGACTGGGTGGAAAAATTATTCTCCAGAAGCATAATCCCCTCTGCAATTGTTGGGGGGCCAACTACAGACGACGCCATGGCGATAGTTCAAGCCGTTGCCAAGGTTGCCGCAAAAGTAAATGTTGGAAAAGCGCCTCCGCTTATTCTTACTACCGCTTCGTCTAATACACTTGCAAAAGATTTTAACGGAACTTTTGGCCCCAACTCTACAGATGACATTGGATTAATGGGGATTTACCCTGAAAAAACTTTTCGATTTGGTTTTGATAATCGAATCATGTCTGATGCCATAATCCGTTTGCTTTGGTCTAATCCAGATTTGAAACCCGATTCAGACCCGGTTCATATTGTGTTGTGGGAGGACGACTCTTATGCACGAGATTTTGTCGCAACCTTTTGGGCATCTCTCAATAAACAAACGGTCGCAGATGGATTGGCAGCGTATGGTTGGGCTTGTTCCACTGTGTTTGCCCAGCAAAATACAAACTTCGCATTTCTTTTGGCTCCGCCTTTGCAAATGCTAGGGAAAAAAGCATCTTCTTTCTCTATGAATATGCATCCTATTCCACAGATTATTGACTCCAGCATCGGGGTTCGTTATGCCGCAAATCGTTTTGAAAAAGAAGCACTGAGATTTTTGCTTTTAGATATCAAACTGAAACCGGAACAAACGCAACCTTTAATGGTTGTCGGTTCGCAGGCGTTGCAAGCGAGAAGATTTTTACGGGAACTTTCTCTTTCAGATCCAAAACTTGCGCGAAAAATGGTGGTGGTAACAGGCGATACTCTTTCCTTGAATACCGTTTACCGTGATCGTGAAGTTGCATGGCCGGTTTCTGAACTGCCTTCCAAGGTTGTTTTTTTTAGCCATGCAAATCCTGTTTCCCACGAAGCGGGATTCAGGCCCATTAATGATTGGGCGGATACGGAGCATTTGGCAAAAGCCACGAGTACGGAAGAGCTGATTTTTTCGAGTCAGATTCTCGAGGGACTTCTTCCAGGGCTTTTTATTGATACGGGCGATTTATCTTTGTACCTTAAAAAACTTACTTGGGATGGAGATAGGGTTACAGTAGAAAAAGGAACCCCCTTGTTTGATGCAGCAGGAAATCGCAACGCAGGTACAGGCGAGTTCATTGGCGTTCTTAAGCCCTTGTTGGATCCAACCGATCGTGCTTCAGCAAAACTGGAAATATGGTCATTACTTTCGCAAGGTAAAAACCAACTTCCATTGCCTACCCTCCGTTCAGAATTGTTGTTTTCTTCGGGGGCGAATAGGTGAATAACCCAAGCCTTTTAAACCAAGAAAAAAGCAATACACCACTACTTGGTTTGTACCTGTTCCTTGTGCCTTTATTTTTTTGGGCCATTGCCTTGTTTGCTATTTCCGATGCATTATTGTTTTGGATCAAGGGTGAAGCTAAGTATGAACAAAACATATTGAAAGAATGGCTGGAGGAAGCTAGGGTTTTTAGGAAATCATTACCAGAGTTGATTGATAATTATCGGAAACTCGCAAATGGTAAAAACACTAAGGTGGAGTTATTGCAGGATGGATTGAATCAATTGGTGTTGGTTCGTAGGGAAGAAATATATCAACATCTTCGCGCTCTTGGAGAGCCCCCGACAAAAATTCACCCTGGTATTCTTCCTTTGTTTCCTACTTTTTATGAAATCGAAATTACAATTGCAGAAGAGTCTGACCGCCCGATTCGTTGGGCTTCAGGGTTTCCTTTTCAGCCTGAACAATCCCAGATTCTTGAATACACCATTGCAGATAATGCCAAGGTAAAGCTCTACTACCAGCTTCATGCGTACGATCGTAGAAGATCTATCGAACAGGAAAAACTTTCCCGAGGGCGCTGGCTTTTTCTTGTCGGTGCTGGCCTTGCCCTGGCAGTCACTATCCAGTCTTTTTACAGCTATTTTAGGGAGCGAGCTCGATTCCTACAGTCCCAAAAGGTGGCGCAAGCTGCAGCGTTGGCAGAAAAAGAACTGCTAGCACAACAACTCGTTACAAAAGCCGCAGAAAAAGATTCAGTGGAACTAAGGTCTCAAATGTATGCAGGTGTTGGAATCATGGCAGGTTCTTATGCCCACAATATTAAAAATCTTTTGGTTCGGCCTCTTGATCTACTTCGAAGATGCACTTCAAACAAGGCGCTTGATCAAAATACTTCGTCCATGCTGGGGGAAGTGGAAAATACCCTAGGTGCGGTTGCAGATAGGTTGGAACAAATCCTCCGTGCGGTTCGCAGGCAGGATGATAAATTTGAACCCGTACGGTTTGATTTGAATGAGTTGGTTAATCGAACTGTTTCCAATTGGAAAGCCCTTGCTAATGATAAGTGGAAAATAGATCTTGAAATTACTGGGCAAACCGAGGGCGAAATCTTTATTAAAGCCGATCCCTCTCATTTGCAACAGATTCTTGAAAATCTTGTTTTTAACGCTCGTGATGCCATTTTTGAACAGCGTCTTGCCTTGCGAGAACAAGCTAGAAGCCAGCAGATTAATGATATTCAAAAATCAAAAGCAACAATTATCGAGGCTGCGGCATGGCGTGGAAGAATTTCATTCAGCCTTTCTTCCCTTTTAAATAATGTTATTTTGGAAGTGCAAGATAATGGTGCAGGAATGAATCCTGAGGTTGTTGCAAGGTGTACCGAAGCTTATTTTTCCACTCGTAGGGAAAGCGCAATCTTTGAAGGTCTTGGTTCGGGCATGGGCTTGGGGCTTTCCTTTGTGCAATCGGTGCTGGATAAGTCGGGCGGGAAAATGACTGTTTCTTCGCAAAAAGGTTTTGGTGCAACTTTTAAAATTCAGTACGAGATGGCTTTGTGAGGTACTTTTATGCCAGTTAAAATACAAAGTGTTAGCGTTTTTTGTGGCTCTCGATCTGGGAATAATCCCATCTTTGCCAGCGCTGCATCCCATTTGGGAACTTTGCTCGCAAGAGAAAAAATTAAGCTCATTTATGGCGCAGGCAATATTGGCCTCATGGGCGTTGTTGCTGATGCTTGTCTCGCTGCAAATGGCCATGTCATAGGTGTTATCCCAACTAAATTAGTCGAAAAAGAAGTTGCACATAAAGGCCTTTCTGAATTGTTTGTTGTTGATTCCATGCATGAAAGAAAAGCTTTGATGGCTTCGAAATCGGAAGCTTTTATTGCATTGCCTGGCGGTTTTGGAACCTGCGACGAATTGTTCGAAATACTCACCTGGGCGCAACTTGGTATCCATCATAATCCCATCGGAATTCTAAATACCGCAGGCTTTTTTGATCCTTTGCTTGCTTGGATAGATCAAATGATTGAGCAGGGTTTTGTAAAGCCAAAGTTCAGGCAACTCTTATTGGTTGCAACAAAACCGGATGAACTGTTGGAATTGATTTTGCAGGGTGCTAAACTCCGTGAGCTTGATATCGACCTGGCTCCTTAGCGTAAAATAGGCTCTTTAACACTTTGTGCGGATACTTGGCTAAACCCTCTAAGTATCCTTGTTTACCCTGATTCGTAATGCAGGTTTCTACTCCAAAGCTTTACATGTTAGGTTCCTTTGTGATCTTGCCTTTCTTATTGATAAAAAGCTATGCTGCGCACAGATTATGGCCTGATTAGGTTACTTCATGGAAGAAGTTGCTAATAGGCTACCGATATTAAGACCCAAGGAGGGGGCGTGGCGGATCAACAAATCATCATATTGCATGCCTTAAGCTTTGCCTTGGAATCTGCTGGTGTTTGCTCCTTGTTTAACAAAAAGGGCGTGCAGGGGTTGTTTCCGCTATCTGGTTCTGGAAAGCTTGCAGCGAAATATTGTTTTGAGATGCGGTTCTTAAAAGTGGTTGAACAATCTACCAAGCCCTTTACCGAAATGGTCAAGATTACTCGTTTGGGTATTCGTGCGGTGTTGGAAGGAATTAAGATTGATAGGTTGTTGGAAAATGCATCCGCAATTATTGAATCTCCGGCTGAAAAGATCGTTATTAATCCTGCAAACGATGATATGGTTTTCTATCAATCTTTGGAGAAAGTTGCGGGTTCTATCGCCCTGAAATTGGGCGCACCTTTAAAATTGGGCGCACCTTTACCTGAAGATTTCAGTTCGCCTGCTAAACATATTTTCATTCTTTTGAAGGAATGGAGTGATTCGGGAAGAGCAGGGGATTGTCAGCTTTATCATCTTTATCAACAGTTATCGCCTTTATGCCCCGGGATTACACCGGGAGCTTTTCATGATGCGCTGCGTAATTTAAGGCAGAAGAAACTCATAGAGTTGCATCCGTGGACCGGCCCACTTTATGAAATTCCCAAGCCTGAGTTAGCTTTGATGGCTGGCCATGAAATTGCCTGTTATGCAAGTTTAGGGCCCGCCGCTGCTGTATTTAATCCGGATGACAGTTCATTTGCCTTGTGCAGTGCTGGCTGATTTACCAAATGGAGTTACTATGTCCCAACTTTTAATTAACGAACCGAATCACCAGAATGCAATCGATTGGCTTAAGCGCCAAGGTAACCCATTCCGGAATTATTTTGCCCGCAATCCGGATGATGAAGTTTGTTCGATTTATCATGTTCCTGAGCTTTATTCGCGCGAACGCGAACAACTACTCCGGGTTGTAGATCAATACAGATACACCCCGAATACGCATTCTGAAGTGGTTCCAATTCTTGGAAATAAGGGCGCAGGTAAAACCCACCTTTTGCATTCCATTAAGCATGGTATGGAAGGTAATTGGCAATTACTTGTCACCCCCGGTTCTTATCAACGCGACACCGATTTTTTAGAGTATCTTTTGTTTCAGTTGCTTGACACCTTGCTTGGGGGCGGAAAACAACGGAACAGCAGGCCCCTCGAATATGTGGGCGAGCAGTTGATTCGCATGCTTTTAACCCGAACCCTTGCAGATCTTTCCTCCGAGGAAAGGCTCGATCTTTTCCCACCACCTGGCTTGGGATGGATTGCGAAAACTTTTGGGCTGGGTAGTACTCAAGCCCTTGAAAGAACCCAATGGCTCATCGATGCTTTGTCTCGACCAAGTCAGGATGCTAAGTCGCCCGGTATGGTACGTAAGCTTTGTGATGAAGCTGGATTAACTTGCTATAGGGCTTTTGAGCTTGTTTGCGAATATGTAGATCGTACTTCCGGTCACGATGCTGCAGCCATGATGCGACATGCTATTTTGCAGGGTTTTGCTAGATCGGTTTTGCTTCAGGATGAAACCGAGTTAGCAAGCTTTCTGACCTATGGCTTTGCAGAACTCGATTTTAAAATGCATCCAGGTAGGCAAGACCTTGTGCTTGCGCTTTTCAAGGCCATGATGGGTGTAATGCAGGAACTTCGCATTCCCGTGGTTATCGCATTTGATCAATTGGAAGATCTTTTGCTTGCCAGACGAAATGATGATGCCCACAAAACTGCTGAAACCTTTTTCGCAGGTATTGTTAAAGCGATGCACCAGCTTGATGGCATCAGCTTTCTCGTTTTTGCAGAACGCGGATTGTGGAACAGATTCATTCCTTCGCTTGATGGTTATATTCAAGACAGGCTTAATAATCCGGTGCATGTTCCCGGGTATGGCACAATCAAATGCATGAAGCTTGATGCGCCCCCATTTGAATTGGTGCGGAAAGTTGTGTTGGCCAGGCTCGAGCCAGCACTTCGTGGTTTGCCGAATTTCAAAAGCCTTCCAGTGTTTTACCCTTTTACCTTGGAACAAATCGATCGTATCGCAAGAACCGAACCGACTCTTCGAGATATGCTTCAACAATTCAGACATTTCTTCGACAAAATTGTTTATGGGGCAGAAAGCGAATCAATTAACGAGATTGCTCCTTCATCTTCTGGCCAAACTTCATCCGTGGGCTACCATGTTGATTCCGTCGAGTTGGAAGTTCCGCAGGACCAATTGCCTGAAGGTGTCCGATCAATGGTTATTCTGGATACGACCCCCGAAGGGCATATGGGAAAAGAGTCGCAGATTGAAAAAGCCGAACAGAGAAACAGTTTGGAAATCAGTGGCGAGATTAAAAACGAATCTGCCGCAGAACTGAAAGAAGAAAAAAGAATACAGGAACTTCAGCCTGAAGCCTTGAGCCAGCTATGGGCCCAAGAATTTTCTCTTGCCAAGGAACAGTTATCCCCTGAGGGCGCCCTTGCTGGTGCGACAAAAGAATTGCAGGCAGGTTTGGGTAGTCTGTTGCATCTTTGCCATGATCAAGGAATTAAGGTTGGGCCATGGCGCTTACAGCATGTGGTATCTGAATGGACATTCGGCGATCACCCCACCTATGGTGCGATTACACTTGCCCATTGGGTTTGCAGAGATGGTCAGCCATGGAAAGTAGGGATTGGGCTATTCTTGGCTAATGGTCAGGGGAAATCCCGAGATCTCGCTGTTAAACTTTCTGCATGGGATTTGGAGCCCACAGTAATCGATCATTTGATTCTTCTTAGGCCCGAGGCCGACATGATGCTTGTTGGTAAGGGAAAACAGGCCTGGCAAGATATGGAGAAAAAGGGCAGGCATAGCAGGATGGAGCCTCTTACCCTTGATGGTTGTGCTTCTCTTTATGCGTTCCCAAGGATTTTAGCAAGCTTGGCGGAGGGATTGGTTGAAGGCCAACCACTGCCTAATCTGGCCAATTTAGTTCAAGAAAAATGTGAAAAGTTGCTCGAGCAGATTTGCATGCCTGTCCAAGGTGACTAAGCTATAGATAGGCGTTTTGCCTGTGTTGAACCTTAGCCATCTTGGGATGGGCCGGTATTTATGCTTTCTTCGAAACACCTAGATGATTCACCCCGGGGGTTCTGGTACGGCTTGATTAATTTTGAGCATCGCCTTCCTACACCCGATGATTTTAAAATCGATCGCATGCGCAAGGTTTTAGACCTTCTCGGTAACCCAGAAAAAAAAATCAATTTCGTTCATGTGGCGGGTAGCAAGGGCAAGGGTTCGACTTCTGCCATGCTTGCTGCAATTCTTTCACATCAGGGATTTCGCACAGGGCTTTATACTTCCCCCCATTTGTTTTTTGTGGAAGAGCGGTTCAGTATCAATGGTCAAAACATTTCTGCGGATTCGCTCGACTTAATTCTTACGAAGATCAAAACAGCCATTGGGTTTCCGCAGTGCGAGCCACTTGGGTTTGTTCCCACTTTTTTTGAAGTTGCAACCGTTGTTGCGTTCATTTATTTTTTTGAAAGCAAAGTCGATTTTGCAATTCTTGAAGTTGGTTTGGGGGGCCGGTTAGATTCCACCAATGTTTGCAACCCATTGCTTTCTATCATTACCACCATTAGCTTGGATCATGAAAAACAGCTTGGGCCCACACTTTTACATATTGCTAGGGAAAAAGCTGGAATCATTAAACCTAGCGTTCCGGTTGTTAGCGGGGTTTGCAACTCAGGGCCTAGGCAGGTCATTGAAGATATTGCATCTACGATGGGTTCTAAGTTGGTTCAAGCCAATGCGGATTTTACTTGGGATTATCGGCCAGGGGTTTTTAAAGATAGTTTGATTGTTCCGCCCTCAGTGCAGATTAAAACTCAAAAAAAACAATGGCCATGGATGGAAATGATTTTGCTGGGTGAGCACCAGGCTGCAAATGCTGCGATAGTTGTAAGCGCGGTAGAAGAATTGCGTTTATTGGGGTTTGTGATTTCGGATGAAGCTGTGCAATGGGGGTTGGGAAACACAAAATGGCCTGCCCGTATGCAAGTTATATGTAAAAGCCCATGGGTTGTTATTGATTGTGCTCATAATGGTGCATCAGCAGCGGCGTTGGTACGAACTATCAAAGAAAGTTTTCCAGAAGTTCCAAGAGTATTACTCTTTGGCGCAAGTGCGGACAAAGACATTTCTGGCATGTTTAAAGAATTCTCAGGAATATTTACCAAGGTTATCTTTGCGCAATCGATAAACAGCCCACGAGCAGCAAAGCCGGAAGAATTGTTAGATATTTGGGTCCAAAACAGCACCGGTGAAGCTTTTCTTGGTGAAACTTTAGAAGAAGCTGGAAGAAAAGCTTTTTTTGCAACACCCAACCCCGGCATTCTGTGCATCACCGGTTCGGTCTTTCTCGCTGGAGAAATCTCCCCGATCCTTTCAAAGCTAATATCTGGCGATTGATCTAAGTTAAGCCAATTTGATTTTTTAAAGTTTTTGTTTCTAGATACCATTACTCACAAATTAATTATCGTTTTTAGTTTTGTGGTCTTTTTTGGTAGTATAATAGCGTTAGGAATTTAACAACTAGTTTTTTGGTTCGGGAGGATCTCGGACATGTTTATAGCATACCGTAAAAATCTAATTACAATCGCAGCTACTTTCATGGTGATAGCTTCAATCACTAATTCAACTGCTATGGCAGAAGATGAGTTAGTGACTCGTGCACGCCAGATACGGGAAGTAGCAATACAAAAAAGAGAAAACGAAGCAAAGCAGGCTTTGACTGAATCTTTAAGATTGTCTAAGTTTTCTCTCACAAGAGCTGCAGAATATTTGAAACCAATTCTCGAAAGCATCGAAAGCGATGAACTGCTTCCCGCAGAAAAGCGTGATTCTCTTGCTCGCGGTATCCGATCCCAAATCAAGGTTTATGAAAAGAATATTGGTGTATCTGCTTCCAAAAATCTGGATGCAGTTCAATCGCAGGCGCAAGCGAACGAGCGTATTGCTGACATCGACCGCACTGCACGAGAAAATGAAAAGCTTTCCAGAAATATCGACTCAATTAAAAATCTTCGTAAAGATGGCCAAACTGCTGAAGCTAATCGTAGCTTTGATGAGCTTGCAAAAAAGTATCCAAATAATCTCGAGGTCCAAGCCCTTGGAAGACTTAGCAAGTTTCAAGATAACATCGGTGCTGAATCCAAGCTTCGTGCCACCCGTTCCGATATGATGCTTGCTCTTCAAAGAGATATTCTTAAAGCATCAATTCCCGTCAGTGGTGATATATCATTCCCTGATGATTGGGTTGAGAAATCTAAACGCCGTACTGCGGGCGCTAAAGTTAGTGAAGAAGATCGCAAAATCATGAATACGATGTCTTCCCCTTTAACCTTTAGCCTAAAGAATGAACCCTTCCAATCATTCCTTGATATCATGGAAAAACAATTTGGCAGCCCCTTGGTGATTGATCAACAAGCATTGCAATTGATGAATATCACGACCGAAACGCCGATTACTGTTAACTCCCGGGGTTGGAGCACTCGTACAATCCTGCGAAAAGTGCTTTCCGATCTTGGACTTTCTTATGTGATCAAAGAGAAAACAATCCATATCACAAGTCCTGATCGTGCCAAAGAAACCATGACCACTAGGGCCTATCCTATTGGTGATATCATTGGCAACATGAACATGAATATGCCCGGGAATTATAATCAAGCTGTGTTCATTCAGAATGTTCAAAACATCATGAATAGTATCATGGCGCTTGATCCAAAAAGCTGGCAGCCTGAAGGTGCTGGATCGATTGTTTTCGAACCAAGCACTATGTCACTCATCATTAGGCAAACAGCAGAGTTCCATTTTTTGGTTGGATCCAAGTAACCGTTTAATTTATCCGGACAAAATTACTATGAGTGAGTTTTTTCCTCTTCCTAACGAATTGGCAAAGCACAATATCTTTCCAGGGGTTAGTATCACCACCTGTGCTGCTTCTCAGATGATGATGTCGCTAGTTAAGATGGAGCCAAATTCGGAAGTTAAAAGCCACTCCCACCCTCATGAGCAAATTGGAATTGTGCTAAAGGGTAGGGCGGTTTTTAAAATAGGCGATGAAAAGAAAGAGCTTGCTGTAGGCGACTTTTATCGCATTCCTTCAAATGTGCTTCATCAGGTTTGGTCGTTTGAAGAAGGCGCTGAAGCCCTGGATATTTTTAGTCCCATTCGTGAAGATTATCTTTAAGCTGCCAGTCTGATTTTCTCTGTCTTCATCAATGGCTTATTGTCCATGTATAACTCCATACGCCTTAAAGCTTCGATTGATCTTCCCTCATCAACACCAAAACTAACTCTGGCATAGCCTGCTCCGGATGGGCCAAAGAGAGTGCCTGGCTTTATCAAAACCTTATAATTTAATTCCAGTTCCTGACAGAAGTGAGCCGAATTGATTTCTTTGCGCCAAATGGGAATCCAAATATATGGGCCTCCAGCAGGCCAAAAAGGATCCAATCCCATCCCTGCAAGTTTTTGAAAATTGTGCTTTCTGTTTTCCGTAAGACGATTCAGAAACTGATACCATTCGTTTGATTGTGCTTTTTCGATTGCATCAACAAGAATTTGCTGGCTTAATACGCTTGTGCTTGTGCTGCGCATTTTTAACAATAACTTGCATGGGGCAATTAAATTCTCGTTACCGGTTAACCATCCCACATTAGCGGCAGATATGCCATGGCTTATGCTTAAACTGCCAGCATTAAGAGATAATTTTCGAGTCTCATTTGAGTTGCCTGGGTGGAAAGGGCTTCCATCCAGTTGTAATCCCATCAAAGAGTGATCCCAAATCAACAGGCAATTATTTTTTGAAGCGCAGTCACCTATTCTTAGAAAATCTTCCTCATTGAAAACGCCACCTGTTGGAATAGATGGATTTGATAAAATTGCGACTCTACTTTTTCGCATCTGTCTATTTAATTCTGTTTCGGAGAAATGTAATCTGCCATCTTCATGTCGTAAAGTGATCCAGATTGGATTAGAGCCATGATTGCGAATAAGTTGTTCATGATTCGCTGGGCATGGATCGGGTAAAAGTACATTATCTCCAGGGTTTACAAAGGTTTCTAGCGCGGTTTGAATTGCGTGATTTATCCCATTTGTAATTAACACTTCATTGACTGGGTTAAAAGGAACACCGTATTCAAGGTCGAGGTAATTTGAAACTGCATCCCGGGTTTCAGAAAATCCTTCTTGTGGAGATAACTCTTTAAGAACTAAGGTTCGAGGAAGAACTTGGACCGGAATTCCCAACCCTTGGATGTGATCGCAAGAAAGGTCAAGATAATCAGGCGAGGGAGTATTTATGAAAGTATCAGCGTTTGCAAATGATTCAAAATCGCCCTGCAAAATTGTATCACTGCAGCTTGCAAGGATGTTGTTAGGTGCGGAAAATAAATTTGTTGCACCAGGAATCCAGTTGCCTAAGCCTGCTTCTGCCAGTGTTTTTTTAAGCCAAAAAGGGTATTTCACAGTTGTATCTTCCAAAAAATTAAGGGAACTATCTGCCTTTATCCTCAATATTAATTTGTGGAAAGGCCAGTTTTATCAAGTGGTACAGATTTTCTTTTTAATAACGAAATGCTGGTAAAATAGGCGAAATTGATGAGGTGTTGTAACTAAGCTGAAGGCGAGTCTTTTTTCTCGTCAGCAGGCCAATCTTGAAATCGGATTGCCATTCTTCTTGATATGCCTGATTCCTGCATCGTAATTCCATAAAGAACATCAGCACACGCCATCGTTCGTTTGGAATGGGTAATAAGGATAAACTGGCTCTTATCCATGAAATCACGCAATACATTAGTGAATCGATTTACATTGGCCTCATCAAGTGCGGCGTCAACTTCATCGAGAAGGCAAAAAGGGCTAGGCTTGTTGCGGAAAATTGCCAGAAGTAATGCTACCGCAGTCATGGTTTTTTCCCCACCACTCATCAAAGAGATGCTGCGTAATTCTTTACCAGGTGGCTTTGCTTTAATCTCAATACCGCATTCCAAAACATCCTGCTCATCTTCAAGTATTACATCTGCCATACCTCCGCCAAATAGTTTGCGGAATAAATCTTGGAAGTGAGTCCTTACATTCTGGAAGGTTTCGATGAACAAGGATCTGCTATCTGCATTGATTTTGCTGATAATCTCTTCGAGGGCTTTTTTCCCTGATACAAGGTCGTCATATTGTATTTTAAGGCTTGAATGTCTGAATTCTAAGTTTGTCAATTCTTCGAGCGATTCAATATTAACATTTCCTAATCTATGAATCTTATTGCGGAGTTCTGTAATTTCATCAGCAATTACTGTCGTTTCTATTGCAGGCATCGAATTAATTTGGTCAGTACCTTCTGCTGGGTTTTGGCTTTGCAAATAAAGTTCGTCAAGATTGATTTCGTAATCATCCTTCATTCGAGAATTCAAAGTATCGCGTCGGATTTGAAGATCGTTGACTGCTAATTCGCGGCCATGCACCAATTCTTGTTTGTTTCTCCATGCTGTTCTGTCGGAATAAGCCTTTGATACAAAGGTTTCTTTTTCTTTAACTGCTTTGGCTTTTTCCAATAATAGAAATCTTGCCTTTTCTTCGGCTTGATCCTTTTTCAGAAACCATAATGCAAGTTGCGAGGTGACATTTAGGATCGAAAGATTAAGCGTGTCTGATCGTAATTTAATTTCAATAATCTGTGTTCGGGTTCTAGATTGTTCAATTTTTCTGCCTGAAAGTTCGTCATTTGCAGAATTGTATCTGGTTTTTAAAGCTTCAGATCGTTCTTCCGCTTGGGCAAATGCAACTCTTGCGACGGTTGTTTTTTCGGTTCTTACCCGTCTTTGCAGTTCGATGTCGCGTAGTCTTTCTTCCCCAACCTTTACGAGCTCTTCCATTTTTAAGCAAACTACTTCAAGTTCTTCAGCCTGCTTTTTAAAAGCTTCTAGTTCCTTGGTTTCTTTTTCAGTGTCGTCGTCAAGATTCCTCAGTTCGTTGCCACTGACTTTTAATTCTTCATCCATTCCATCCTTGCGCTGTTTTTGTCGTTCGATTCTAGCCCTAAGATCGCTCAATTGTTCCGAGAGGATATCAATATCGCGTCTTTGGTTTTCAATTCGAGTATCTGCAAGCGAGATTGCGCTTTTTGTTTCATCCAAACTGGATTGAGCCAAAGCAATGGAATCTTCAATTTGAATAAGGGTGTTTTTTAATTCTCTTAGTTCAGCTTTACGGGAAAGAATGCCTGTTTCCGCATGATGGGTTCCCATGGTTAGGGTGCCATCAGGTTCAAGGATTTCGCCTAAAAGGGTTAAAAATCTAATCGAAGGATGAGAAGAGGAAAGCGTTCTTGCAAAATCCATGGATTTAACAATCAGAGTTTGTCCCAAAAGCCATTGCGGCAAGTTCGGGAAATCTGGATTGTTACATTTAACAAACTCATGGGCCCAACCAACGATTTCGGGTTGTTTCTCTAGTAGAATTGATGTTTCAGAAGAAGAATTAGCAACCTGAATATTGTTTTGTAAAAAACCTTGGAAAGAAATCCTGCTTGAAAAAGCCTCTGAGTTCAATGCCAGGGCTTTGATCAGGGATTCTTGATCCCGAACAAGAATGCGTTGTGATTTTTCACCAAGAGCAAGATCGATGAGCACTGCAAATTCAGTTGATACTTCAAGGAAATCAGCGACAACGCCGAGAATGGTGTTCCATAAAAGTGAAGATGGGTCTTTGCTAAGCTCAAGAATTTCTTTAAGCCCAACGCCAAAGCCTTCCAAACTTTTTTCTAATCCTTCAAGGACTTCAAGGCGACTTACTGTGCCACTTCGATTAGCCTGAAATTCCGA
>CAMDHK010000010.1 GCA_945897965.1 Candidatus Kuenenia stuttgartensis
GTAATAGGCTATGCCATTGCCACGGTTTTTTACCGTGCCAAGTTAAATAGTTTAAATGCTGACAATAATTCGTTAATTAATGAAGCCAAGGCCAAAGCTGACAAAATAATCAAAGATGCTGAATTATTTTCAAAAGAGGATAGTCTTCGAAGGAAAGAGGAACTTAATAAAAGTTTTGAAAATATTCGCTTAGATTTACGGGATCAAGAAAAGCGTCTCGAAAAACGAGAAGATGCTATCGAGGACAAGGCAAGGGATATGCTTAAACGCGAACGATTAACCGAGGTCCTTCAAAATCAGTTGCAAGATCGCAAAAATGAAACCGAAGTAAAAAACAAAAAGTTTGCAGAAATTCTAGAAAAACAAGAAAAAAGATTGCTAGATATCTCTGGTATTTCTCGTGATCATGCCGAAAAAATGCTTTTTGAAAACTTGGAAAGAACTCTTAGTAAACAAGTTGCTGATAAGTTGAAAAAGCATGATGATCATCTCAAAGATTCAGCAAAGGAATCAGCGAGGAAAATTCTTGCAATGGCTGTTCAACGATATGCATCACAGCATTCTGTTGAAAGTACGGTAAGCACCGTTGATATTCCCAATGATGATATCAAAGGCAGAATTATTGGGCGAGAAGGCCGCAATATTCGAACTTTTCAAAATGTTACCGGGGTTGATCTGATTGTTGACGATACTCCTGGCGTGGTGGTTGTTAGTGCTTTTGATAGTGTAAGGCGCGAGATAGCTAGGCTTTCTTTATTAAAGCTTATTCAAGACGGCAGAATTCATCCCACTAAAATTGAAGAGGTAGTAAAAGAATCACAAGAAGAAATGGAAAAGCACATTATGGAAGTAGGGCGTGAAGCCCTTAATGAAGTAGGTATGGGGCCATTGAATGATAAACTTGTTCAATTGCTTGGTCGGTTAAAATTCCGCACCAGTTATAGTCAAAATGTACTGCGCCATAGTATTGAAGTTGCGTTTCTAGCAGGAATGCTTGCAGATGAATTAGGGTTAGACGGTAGACTCGCTCGAAAATGCGGTTTGCTGCATGATATTGGCAAAGCTGCTGATCATGAAATGGAAGGTGGCCATCCTAAAATTGGTGCTGAACTTGCCCGTAAATATGGGGAAAGTAACCCCGATGTTTTACATGCGATTGCAGGCCATCATGACGATATAACAGTTGATCATATCTACACTGTTTTAGTTGCAACTGCGGATGCAATAAGTGCAGCAAGGCCCGGTGCTCGCAGAGAAACACTCGAAAAATATGTTAAGCGTTTAGAAGAACTTGAATCTATTGCTTGTGGTTTTCCAGATGTTGAACAAGCATTTGCAATTCAAGCTGGCAGGGAACTTCGTGTGATAGCTAGTGCAGCTCGAACTACCGATGAGCAGGCGATTAAAACTTGCCATGACATCGCCCGTGCCATTGAAGACCAGATGAATTACCCGGGTGAAATCAAGGTAACAGTTATTCGTGAATTAAGAGTGGTGGATGTTGCAAAATAATTTGCCAAAGATTCTGAGAGTGTTGATGCTGGGAGATATTGTTGGGTCTCCTGGGGTAAACATTTTGCAGAGTTATCTGCTTGCCATCAAGAAAAGTATGGGACTAGATTTGGTTATAGCGAATGCAGAAAACGCTGCGGGGGGTTCTGGGCTTACGCCATCGATATTTAAAAAATTAAAAGCTGCGGGAGTTGATCTCTTCACTTTGGGAGATCACATTTACAAAAAACAAGAAATTGTAAATACGCTCATATCTGAAAATTGCATCTGCAAGCCTGCGAATTACCCTTCCTCTTCTCCGGGAAAGACCTTCGCATTCACCAACACTGTTGATGGATTTACCGTTGCAGTGGTTTCTTTAATGGGCAGAACTTTTATGCGGCCGGTGGACTGCCCTTTTTCAGCTGCAGAAAAAATCATCCCCGAAGTTCAAATGATAACTAATTTAATAATTGTTGATATTCATGCTGAGGCAACTTCCGATAAATATCTGATGGGTCACTTTTTAAAAGGTAAAGTTTCTGCAGTTTTAGGCACCCATACCCATGTGCAAACTGCTGATGAACAAATTCTTGGTGAAGGAACTGCTTTTATTTGCGATTTAGGAATGACTGGGCCTTATGCCAGTGTTTTGGGTCGGTGCATTGAACCAGTTACTGCAACAACAATTTCTTTTTTGCCCAACCAATTTTCTGTTGCATCAGGGGATGTCAGAATGTCCGGCGTTGTTCTTGAAATAAATGCAGCAACAGGAAAGACTGATTCAATTAGCCGTGTTCAATTCTGTGACAAAGACCTTCAAGAAAAATTTAATGGAACTGAAGATAAGAAATTAGTTCTTCAGCCTTCGCCATGATCTCAGATAAGCAGTTGAACCAATTTCTTTATCAACTTCAGGAAAAACAATCGAGGATAATGGTTGTTGGTCTTGGATATACGGGGCTTCCGCTTGCAGAGTGCATAGCCAAAACAGGGTTTAAGGTTATTGGTTACGATACAAATATAAATAAAGTCGCAATGTTGGTTCGTGGTGAAAGTTATCTGGAAACTATTCCAGCATTTCGAATTAGGGAATTATTAGATACCGGTAGATTTACTGTAACCAGCGACATTTCTTGCGAAGACCCCTGCGATGTTTATTGGGTCTGTGTTCCAACTCCGCTTTTAAATGGTGCCCCTGCTCTTGATAGTTTTTGTGATGCAATTACTTCGATAAGAACTATAGCTAAAAAACCTTTTTTAGTGGTTATTTCTAGCACATCATTTCCTGGTACTACACGTACCATTGGATTGAGTATTTTGGAAAACGAAACGCAAGAACAAGGCGCTGACTTTTTTCTTGTTTTTAGTCCGGAAAGAGAAGATCCAGGTAACAGCGCCTTTACAACTAAAACTTTACCGAGAGTTTTCGGAGCTCTTGATAATGAGTCTTCGAAAGTCGCCATGGTTTTATTTAAACAATTGTTTGATGAAGTTCATCAGGCAAGTTCGATTGAAGCTGCTGAAGCATCAAAGTTGGTGGAAAATGTATATCGTGCTGTAAATATAGCACTAGCAAATGAATGGGATGGGATTTGTAAGGGGTTAAACCTAGATGTTTGGGAAATAATTAAGCTAGCAGCCACCAAACCTTTTGGTTTTCAGGCATTTTATCCAGGGCCAGGCGTTGGGGGGCATTGCATTCCGGTTGACCCATATTATCTTCTTTCTAAGCTAAAAAGTTTGGGTGCAAATACTGGGCTTATTAATCTTGCTTGTGATTTAAACAAAAAAAGACCACAAATGATTGTTAAGAAAATCGAAGCATTTTTGGAAAACAGATCAAAATCAATCAATGGGACTAATTTGCTGTTGATTGGGTTGGGTTACAAGAAAAATATAAGTGATTTGCGTGAATCTCCTGCGATTGAAATTTTTGATTTACTATTAAATCTTGGCTGTAATTTAAAATGGTATGACCCCTTGGTTGCGAGTAATCAATCTCAGAGGGATGTTCAAAGAGAGTTAGATTTAAGTCCGCAATTATTAAAAAAACAAGATCTGTGTGTCATACTTGCTGATCATGATCTGATTGATTGGGATATGGTTTTGAATTATTCAAGTTTCATATTAGATACTAAAAATAAATTCGCAAAATGTGATAGCTCGATGATGGGGAAAATAATAAAGTTTTAGATTTTAAGCAGAAAGTTTTAATGACTGTTGAAAGTTTTCTGATTGATTTAATTTGATGAAATTTTTGTAATTCGACTCCCAATCTTCTGTGCTTTGTAACTCAAATGCCGTTTTTGTTACCCATTCATTTAGATCTACCGATATTTTTCCCGATGCTATTTCCTCAATCCAGAGGATGTAATCATTAAAACTATTGTCCGAGGTTATTTTTAAGTTTTGTTTTTCTTCATGGTTGAACAACCATTTCAAAATTTCCCCTGCAAGATTTTCAACATCATTTTTGAAATTATTTACTTCGTGTGATTCATTCGAAAAGAGCCATGTTGGACAACCTACTCCGGTCCATTTGATACAACCATTTCCTGTAATAATTAGAGAAGACTGATGGATTGGGCCATAAACTAAACCTGCTCCATGAATTGATGCCAATCCTGATATGGTTTGTAAAACTAGATTTAACCATACATCTGGCTTTTGGTGGACTGAAGCCCATTCGGATTGGTTAATTCCTTGGATAACCTCAACCAAAACCGCAGGCCTTCCCTGTATTTCCAATACTTCATATATGGATGCCACATTTTCATGATGAAGATTGATAGCTGCACTAAATCGTTGTCTGAATTCGTCTGGGTGATAGGGATCAGAAAGTTCAGATTCAGAAAGATGCCTGAGAAGACATTCAGTTTTTCTGATGGGATCAAATACTTGAAAAATATATTCTTTGCTCGTTGAAGGAAGTTTGTCAATGACTCGAAAACGGTCGATCATCAGTCCGTTAATATTGCCTGCTTCGATAAGTGCCAATTGATAAAAGGTTAAATATCCCCCATTTAGCAATGCTTGCCTGAGTGATTTTTTGGTTTTTTTGGCCTCGGCCATAAGAGCAATCAGTGTATCAGACTCTACCAACCCTAATGATATAAGCTGATTTCCCAGTTTGTTATCCAAAGGTTCTGTGGGATCAGGTACCGAATAGGGACGATTGTCTTGGTTTAAATCTGGACTGCTAAGTGCATTGTCAAAATATCCAGAAGCCAATGAATTGGAAATTGTTTCAGATAAATCTTTAATTTTATTACGATACCATGCCCGCATATCATCAAGATGGCGATGAACTTCTTTTGTTTGAGCGAGAACTTCGCCTTCTTTTTCGCGGAGATTGTTTTCTTTTTTGGATAAGTTATCTGTTTGTTGTTGCAGAATTTGAGCTTGAGTTTCGAATTTTGCTTGTTTTCTTTCCAACTCAGACTCACCTGTTTGCAACGCTAATTTGATTTCAATTAGATTGTGTTGCCATTCGATGAGCTGTTGTTTGAAAGATGCAATTGAAAGCCGGTGCTCTTCTCTTGCTTTGATTATTTTGCTTTCAGAATCTTGTGAACGATTTTGTTGATCGCGGGATTCTTTAAGCAATAATTCGAGTTCCTCCCGAGCAATTTTAGCATAATCATGGAATTCCCTAAGGTGTTCCTGAAGTAAATCTCTGGCCCCTAAAATCCTGGAGAGGCAGTTTTCTGCACCCGCCATGAGGTCTGGGATATTTTCACTTATGCTGCTGATTTCATTTTTAAAGTCAATTCCTTGAGCAAATTTAACCTTTTCTATTTCCAGATTTGCAAGTTGAACTTCCTCAAGAGTTGCTTTTTCTTCTTCAAGCCTTTGGAGTGCTTCGAATATTTCTTTTTTAATTAATTCATGTCCATGATTTTCAGTTTCCATCCTAAATTTTACGGAATCGATATCAGTGGTTTTTTTGAGCAATTCTTGTTTAGATTTTTCGAAGTCATCTCTGGCGGATGTTAACTGCATCACAAGCTTGCTATGTTCATTTTCCATCTCTTCATTTCGGGTTTGCAGTGAAATGATTTGGTTTGAAAGCAATGTATCTTTTTCGTTTAGGGCGGATTCTTTTAGTTGGATATCTTCAATTCTTTTCCGCAGAATTTCTTGCATTTGAGCGAGGTTTTTTTCAACTGAATCGGATTGTTTTATCTTGTTATATTGGATGTTTTTGAAATCTTCTATTTCTTTTTTTGCATCTTCGAGTGATTTTCTTGTAGCCTCAATTTCGTATTCACGGCTTGCAAATGTGTTTTCTAAATTTCTTAGTGCAAGTTCTTTTTGTTCAATTTCAAGTATGCGAGATTCTAAATAATGTTTGTTGTTTTTTAGCTCTTCTTTTTCTTGATTAATAAGCTCGAGACCAGAAGATAGTAAAACGTCTTTTTCAAGCAATTCGTTTTTGAATATTTCCGATTTTTCTTGATTGAGTAGCAAATCGGTTTCCAAAGATTGGATGGATAAAAGTTTGTTTTCTAGATTAGTTTCTTTTTCGTCTATTCGAGCTTTAACATTTTCAAGGTAAAGTTTCAGTTGAAATATCTCAGCCATTTGCTGTTCAATCTCTGTAGATTGTTTGGTTATATTTTCGTTTTCTTGTTTTTTTGAAAGATATTCTTCTTCAAATATTTTCCGGTCTTCCTTGAGCTTGCAATATAACGAATCGATTTCTAAGGCCTGAGCTTCTAGCTCCCTGCTGTTTTTTTCTA
Source organism: Candidatus Kuenenia stuttgartensis (assembly GCA_945897965.1). GTDB lineage: Bacteria > Planctomycetota > Planctomycetia > Gemmatales > Gemmataceae > UBA969. The sequence goes on from CAMDHK010000010.1 coordinate 6,237, forward strand.
AATCCTCGCTTCTGCGATCTACTTCAAGGGCTCGTTCATGTAAATTCCGGGTCTTTTGGTCTAATAAATCATGAAGCACGGTTATATTTTTTAAATCTGAATCGCTGGTCGTTGATTTATGATTTGAATTTTTTAGTGTGTCTAACTCATTTCGAAGCAGAACTAGTTCTTCAGCGTAGGTTTTACATTTAATAATTTGATCGTTTAGCTGTTCAGCTATGGATGATTTTTCAGATTCAAGCATGTTTCGTTTTGAAATGGATTCGATTTCGCGTTCAGCAATTGTTCGATTATTTTCTAATAACGAGTCCAATTCAATTTTTAATAGCTGATTCTTATTCTTTAGTTTCTTTATTAAATGTGATAAATGCTTTTTGCTTTTAGATTTAGTTTTTATTTTATTTAGGGTTAAGGATTGATCATTGATTTTAAGAGCGACGGTTTCAGAGGGGGTGATTTCAGCTAAGGAATCAGCCACCATAAACGAAAATTCGTAGTTACCAATATTTAATTTGTCATTTGATTTTAGAATCGATTCTTGAAATGAATTTCCGTTTAAAGTTAAACCAGAAAGAGGTGTAATGGATCGAACTAAAAGGCCTATTGGTTTAACATAGTTTACTTGAAATAATAGCGCAGGTAGATCTAGGCCTGCTAATCGGAGTTCGCAACCAGCAACTGTGCCTACAAGAAATGTACTATGGATTGGGAAAGATTGAATTTGCTTGTTGAGGCACGAAAAAACCATGGTTGCTTTGCAAGCAACATCGTGACGTTCAGGAATGAAAGGTAATTCATCTTCTTTCATACCAATGGTTTAAAAAAAATCAGTGGTAGTGTATAGTCCAATATTTAGGGGCAAGTTTCAGCAGTAATGAGTGTCGATGTGATTTTTACCCAAACACCCCATGTTTCTGGCTTAGTGTTTAGGTTCTTCCAAATTGATTTTCAAGATCATTTTTGCTTATCAATAAGGATGTTGGTCGGCCATGTGGGCAATGATAATGGGACTTGGATAAGTGGCGCATTTTAGCTAAAAGGTGCATTTCTGTTTCATTAAGTGTGTCTCCTGATCGGACTGCTGAGTGACACGCGGTCAGGCTTAAAATATGATGAAAAAAAGCGTCTTTACTTGGGATTTCATCCTTAGCAAAAAGTTGTTCGATAACTTTATTAAAAAGAGCTTTTGGCGATTTTCGCCCTAGCAATGCAGGGTAACTCTCAACAAGAATTGTGTTTCCGCCGAATCCTCGTATTTCAAATCCTAATTGCTGTAATTCTTCTTGGCGTGACAGTACCAATTCAGATTGAAAAGCTGCTAGTTCAATGGTTTCAGGGATTAAAAGTTTTTGGGCAGGAACAGGCCCAGATGAGAGCTTGGTTTTTAATTGTTCATACAAAATGCGCTCGTGAAGGGCATGTTGATCAATAATCAATACCCCTTCATCTGTTTCGATCACAATATAAGAATTGTAAACTTGCAAAACCTTGAAGTTTTCATCATTAAACAAGACAGGAACGATTGTTGAGGCCTGCGGGTTTTCTGAATAAGTATAATTAGGCGCTTGTGTGGATGATTCAGAGGAAGAAAGATTTTCAGGTTCAGATTGTTCACTTGGTTTGTTTTTATAATTGAATGGAAGCGATGAGGCTGGTGAAGGCCTAGATTCAAGAGTCCAAGGTTCAGGAGGATTGATTTTTTGCGGGATTGTAATGGTAAATTCAGGCAACCCGATGTCAATTGGGTTTTTTCGGGTAAAAGGCGGTTCATCCTGAAGCTGAAAAACTGCACCTTTATTTTTGTCTAGAAGAACATTTCTTACAGCATTAAATACCAGATGATGAATGGCACCAGGATCACGGAATCGAACTTCTGCTTTAGTGGGATGTATATTTACATCAACTTTTTCAAGGTCAGAATCAAAATAAAGAAATGCGATTGGGAATCTTCCCGTCATCATGTGGCCCCGAAAACCCTCCTGAATAGCATGCGATATGGTTCTGTCTCTAAACCACCTGCCATTGATAAATAGATATTGTGATTTGGCACTGCTTTTATCAAGGTTTGGTGATCCTATATAACCTTTGATTTTAAAATCGCGATGATTTGATTCGATGTAAAGCAAATCATTGGTGATATCTTTTCCGAAAAAGATGCTGATCATTTCTTTGAGGCTAGCGCCTTGCGATGCTTGTAAAACTTGTTTCCCATTGTTTTTGTAGGACCAGTGAACTTCGCATTTATCAAGGTTGTTTCGGAATGAAGAAAGAATCATTTTAGTGATTGTTTCAGTGATCTGAGCTGTTTCTGCAGGTGGAGCTTTAAGGAATTTTCTCCTTACAGGGGTATTGTAAAATAGATGCTTGATTTCGATTCGAGTGCCTGGGGAGCCATTCCAAGGCTTGGTTGGATGAAGCAATCCACCTTCACAAAGGATTTCTGCTCCCTGATCAAGATCGGGAGGGCACGATTGCAGAAGGAATTTGGAAACGCTTGCAATTGATCCTAAAGCCTCTCCCCTAAAGCCGAGTGTTGAAATTCTGAATAAATCTTCGGAGGATTTTAGTTTGCTCGTTGCATGGCTTGTTAGTGCAAGCTGAAGTTGCTCTGGATAAATTCCACAGCCATCATCAACGACTCTGATTAAATCGTGTCCGCCCTGCTCGATTTCAATATCGATTCTTTTAGATTGTGCATCGATGGAATTTTCTACAAGTTCTTTGACAATACTTGCAGGCCTCTCAATGATTTCACCCGCAGCAATTTGGCTGATAACTTCGGGTGGTAAGAGCTTGATAATTGACATTTTAACTTCCGTGTTATTTAATCTAGAATCTTAAACTTCATCTTCATTGTCAGTTTCTCGAGTAGGTGAATCATCCTCTGAATCTGGAGTTAGAGCAAGTTTTTTTAGCTTGCGTTGTAGAGAATCAGACTTCATTCCAAGAGACTTTGCCGCTTTTTCCATGTCATTGGAATTTTCAGAAAGCGCCTTTTTAATCTTATCCTGCAACTTCCAATCTTGTATAACCCTGTAGAGCGTTCGTTCCCCAATCCCAAGCATTCTGGATGCCTCCTCCCGATTCCCATTAGTCAGAGAGAGAGCTTGTTCAATAAAAAAGCGTTCCACTTCTGAAAGTGGCCTGCCTATTAAATGAGAAGCTTGTGGCGATTGGCCCGAAAGAGGCTGAATACGATTAAGAATATTGCCTTCTTGAACATCATCAATATTAAGAATACCATCAACATCAAGAACAACCATACTTTCGATAAAGTTTCGCATTTCCCTGACGTTTCCGGGCCAATCATATAGTGTCATAGCTTTACGAACGGGTTCTGCTATAGTCATGGCATTTTTAGCATGAAGTTGGTTAAATTCCTTAAGGAAATGTGAAGCTAAGAGGGGGATGTCTTCTCTTCGTTCACGAAGTTGGGGCAATCTGATTTTTAAACGATTGAGCCTGAAAAACAAATCTTGTCTGAAGGTACCTTCTGTTACGGCAGCTTCAAGATCACGATGAGTAGCAGAAACCACCCGCACATTAACCTTCAATGGTTCATTGCTACCAATTCTAAACACTTCACTATTTTCTAGGACACGCAATAATTTTGCCTGGAGGCTCATTGGCATGTCGCCTACTTCGTCAAGGAAAAGAGTGCCGCCGTTTGCATATTCAAACCGCCCTTTCCGCATTCTTTCTGCGCCTGTAAAAGCTCCTGGTTCATGGCCAAAAAGTTCATCATCAAGCAGGTTTTCGTTTAGTGCAGTACAATTCATCGCGACAAAAGGTTTGTTTTTGCGAGGGCTGTTATTGTGAATAGCCTTGGCAACCAATTCTTTTCCTGTTCCTGTCTCACCTTGGATTAATACCGTTGCATTAGTAGGCGCTATGCTTTGTAGTTTCACTACAACGTCATGCATTTTAGAACTGTTGCCCAAAACGCCTTCGAAACCAAATTTTTCGTCTAGCTGGCGTTTAAGCTCACGATTGGTACGGGCAAGCCTAAGTCTTTCAGATGATTTTTCTACAATGGTTCGCAGTTCAACCATGTCAAGCGGTTTTGTTAGGTAGTTGGATGCGCCTTGTTTGATCGCTTCAACTGCAGTTTTTATATCCGCGTGCCCTGTGATTACAATAACTTCAACTTCGGGTAACTCCTCTTTGGCTTTACGAACAATCGCAAGGCCATCAATATCCGCCATTCGTAAATCAGTTAGAACGACATCAAAGGTCTCGGTTTCAATTTTTTTTGCACCGTCTTTGCCACTGCATACTACAGTGCACTCAAAGCCGACTCTTTCCAAGCTTTCTGAAACAACCTCGGCATGAGGTTTTTCATCATCAATAATCAAAACACGAATTCCTTCTCCGGATTTTCGATTTAATATTTGATTAGATTTATCAGGATCCATAACCATTATCGCCCTACTTTCGCAACAATTTAATCAAAGCTCATTGTATAGTTTAACCAAATTAATTGCCTAGTCTCTGTTTGTTTCTTATTTTCTCGTTAAAGAACGCATGATCGTAATACCGATAAAAGAAGTAAGATTCCTATGCTTTGGTAAAGCCGTGTGTAATTGGGTTATTCGTTAAAGCTAGGGTGTTTTTTAGGTAAAAAGATGAATATTAGTGAACCACAAGTTCTTTTAGGAAAAATAACAGCTTTAAGAGAAAAGCTTGAAAAGGCTGTTCGTGAACCTGTTTCGCACCAATTAATTACTGAAGATAGCTTGGGATTTATTGATAGAAAAAATCGATTAGCCTCCAAACTTGTTGAATCGGATGAATGCGATTCAGTAATTATTGATGAAAGTAAAGGGGATCAAGCACTAAGATTGCCCGTTAAACTTACTTCAAAAGCTAGGGAGTTGTTAATTCATGGGAAAGATTTGATTGGAGATTTGCGTAATTTAGCAAATGCTTTCCTTCTTTATCGTACCGATGATGAAATAGTTTCTAAAAAAGGGATTCAGGAATCTGGCGCCTTGATTAAGCTATATCGTGAAACAACAGCGATGGCAGATACTGCCCTTCGCATGATTCCAAATTTCCCTGAGTCTCCATCTAGCCAATTGCAGCTTTGTGTTGGCGTTGAAGCTATTTTTCAAGTCATTTCCCAGCGATTAAGAATTCTTAAACAAGCTTGCATTGCAAAAGAAAAAGAACTTCAAAAAATAACCAAGCTTGTAGAAATATTTGATCTAATTCTAATTGGAAGCAAGCCTGATTTTGTAGATGTTCAAAATATTGTTGAAGATATTCTCGAGGAAGTGCGAAACGGTGAAACCCTCAGATTTCTCCGTGAAGATAATGATTACCCCGCAAGGTATGTAGCTTGCAAGGGACTGAATTTTGCAAGAGTTGTTGCGAGGGTAATATTCCAAGACGCTCAATTACGCTTGGCAAGTATGGAAATAATTGCAGCAGCGTTATTTCTTGATATAGGTATGATTAAAATCCAGGCATCAGGATTGGTTGAACCAGAACGAATTCATGGGAAAATGTCGCGGTCTTATGAATCGCATTGTTTTATAGGTGCAGAATTACTCCGACAATCATTTCCAAATATGCCTTTGCTTGCAGAAGCGGCTCTTTCCCACCACGAGAATATAGATGGGTCTGGTTTCCCCTCAGGATTAAAAGGGGCAGAGTTATCCCCAGTCATTAGATTTCTTGCAGTTTGTGAACGATACATTGCTCGATGCATGTCGTCTTCATCCAATAAACCTTTAAACACAAAAGGTGCGCTAACTTCAATTCTTATGGATAGTGAAGATGGAAAGCTTGATAAGGTGTATGCTCGTTTTTTACTAGCCATTTCGTTTTATCCATCTGGTACAGCGGTTGAGCTTTCAGATGGTTCCCTCGGGATTGTTTTGGCAAATCCGCTATCCAAGAATACAGAAACAGAATCTAACAATCAAATTGTTGCAGTATTGCGTGAACCTGATGGTAGCTATCTTTCCAAGCCTAAAATTCTAGATCTTGCTGGTAGAAATTCACCCGCAGTACTTCGCGGTATTTCGCAGCAAGAAAAAGATGACCTTATTGGAACTGAATTTCCTGAGTGGAACTCGAACTAACAAAGGTTACGGAAAATGTTTCCCCGGCGTTACATCACCTATGTTGAAGCGACCAGGCATCCATGGCCTAATTTTATATTTTTATTACCTATTGTAATATTATACGAGGCTGCTGTTTGGTACTGCTCGAGTCACCAAGTTGATGGGGTTAGAAATGGTGCAGATGGTTGGTTAAGACAGAATTTAGCTGTTTATGGTGTAAACCTAATTTGGCTTCCTCCTGTTTTCCTGCTTTGTTTTTATGCATTCCAAAGTTTTTTGAGATGGTGGAGTCGACCTCACGAAAATATTGAAACTATTACCGGTATGATTCTGGAAAGCGGAATATTTGGAATGATCTTATGGTTGGTTGCGGGAATCTGGAGCAAAGGATTTCTTGCTTCAGGAGTTGACGCTTCTAGTGGCGTTTCATCTGCTTGGGTAACATATCTGGGCGCAGGAATTTATGAGGAAGCAATATTTAGGCTTTTGGGCATCCATCTTTTATTATTGTTATTTCCGAGAAACATTTTCCCATCTTTGCCTTTAGCATTTTTCGTGTCTTCGGTCGGGTTTGCAATATCACATCATCTGGGTGTTTTTGGAGAACCTTTTCAGTTAGACATTTTTGTTTTTAGAGCCCTTGCAGGATTATACTTCTGCGCAGTTTACATGTTCCGAGGTTTTGGAATTGCAGTTGGGGCTCATGTAATCTATGACTTTATTGTTTCAGTTTAATTGGTGAATTTCATAAGCTTGGTAATGGCTTTTTTGAACCAGTTAGTAATGAAACAACAACCAAAGTGATAAAGCCTAAAGGTATGGTAATGATTCCAGGCTGGCTGAATGGAACCAAAGCGCTTTCAGGCGATAATCCATAAACATCTTTAAAGGTATCGGCACATGAAAGAATCCAACCCAAGGATGAAAACATTCCGACAATAATGGCACAGATAACGCCTTCTTTGGTTGTTTTTTTCCAGAATAAAAGCATAACAAGCGAAGGAAGATTTGCACTAGCTGCTACGCTAAAAGCCCAACCAACAAGATAATTCACATTCATTTTTTGGAATAAAATTCCTAGAACAATAGCGATGATTCCAACAAAAACGCAGGATATTTTGCCTGCTTTTACTTTGGTCTCATCTTTCATAGGGATTTTAAGAAAACCTAGAAGCAAATCGTGAACAACTGCGCCACTCGCCGCAACTATCAAACCACTGACCGTTCCAAGTACAGTCGTAAAAGCAATTGCAGAAATCATTGCGAACATAACTTCGCCAAAACTTCGAGCAAGAAGAGGGGCAGCCATGTTGCTGTCGCTTACATCAAGTGATCCGCTGGTCATTGCACCAAGGCCAAGGAATAAAGTTAAAATGTAGAAAAGCCCAATGGTAGAAATTCCGACCACAGTGCTATTACGAGCGCAAGATTGGCTTTTGACAGTGTAATATCTGATTAAAATATGCGGTAAAGAAGCTGTGCCGCAAAAAAGGGCGAGCATAAGCGAAATAAAGTTTAACTTATCAGTGATTTTTTCGCTGCGAATGCCTTTAAGCGATGGGTGATTCCCAGGGCTAAGGACATCCTTCCCAAGGGTTGGTCTGGGGAAATAAATAGTAAGTGTTGAATCATCATCAAGTTTGATTTTGTCATTACCCCAAAGGATAATTTCGCTTTCCTGAATTGTGCGAATGAAATCCAAGGGCCCAAGGGGGCCTGTTTCTTTAACATTTCCAGGTAGTTTTGTGATGCTTCCAACAGCCCAAAGATCGCCTTCTTCTGTGCCCTTCCCTTTTGGTAGACCGTTTACTAAGGGTTTTCCCCCAACTTTCGGGTTTGATAAGATCGTTTGAGTTTCATAGAGATAAAATTCTCCTGCAGCAGATTTTGATTTCTCAATTTTCCAATAGGAAGTTTGTTTTGATTGTGTATCAATAACTCTAACGAAAGGTTTTCCTTTCCAAATACCTTCACTTTTTATCACTTCTGAATTAGCAAACCCAAGTGCTATAGGATCGGAAACGTTTCCTTCTTTAAAGGGCCCAAGTATTTTAAGCTCGTGATGTTTGTGGTGATCATGTTGCATATCAACTTTTAGGCCACGGTTTAAAATCATGACGACTAAAATAAAACTAAAAATAACAAGCAATGAACCTTTTAAAAATTGAACGTAAGTTGTACTTACCATGCCCGCCGTTGTGACAATTAAAGTAACCACTGTGCCAACAATAAGAACACCAGCATAATGGGGGAATCCTAATAAAGGTTGGATGAGTACACCAGCACCAACCATTTGCGGAATCAGATAAAAAATGCTAACGCAAAGCGTACTGATTGCAGCAACAAATTTGATACCTGGGGAATTAAATTTTGCATCTAGTGCGTCAGCAAAGGTGTATTTTCCAAGTCTTTTAATAGGTTCTGCAATTACGAATAAGGCAACAATCCAACCTGCGAGATATCCAATGGAATATAAAAAACCATCATAGCCAAAAAAAGCAATCATGCCGCAGATCCCAAGAAATGATGCAGCACTAAGATAATCGCCTGCGAAAGCTATGCCATTCACAATCCAATGAACTTCGCCATGGGCCGCAAAATATCCTTGTGACGATTTTGTTTTTCCTGCAAAAGAAAAGCTAATTGCCAGAGTGAGAGCAACGAATATTGCAAAAATAAGGACAGCAATCCAAGAAGCTTCATGTATCACTAGTTACTATCTCCAGAATGGTTGCCCTTGTTTCGTAAAACATAACTGTAAATTAAGGCAAGTAAAACAGCGCTAGTTATTAAAATAAAACCATAAATAACAGGTAAGTTGATTCCTGAAATAGTGAAGGTGGTCATCTTTTCTGGGAAAAAGGCATTTAAAAAAACAAAGAATGAGTAGAGCGCAACATAAAAGAAGAAGAATACAAAGCCAAGAGTTGAATTATCGTTGTGGGGAGCTGTTTTATTATCAGAAATCATCATATCCTTCCGCATTAAAATTAGTATTTTGAATTTAAACTAGATCCCAGCCTTTTCGGTATTCTCTTTTGATCATAGGATCAGCTTCCGGGCAATTAGTTGCTTTTATTTTATCTGCATCCCAAATAAGTTTTTTTCCAACTCTAAAAGCGACATTACCAAGATGATTAGATTCCGTGAGCCAACCGGAATATTCAAAATTACAGGTTGTTGGAGAACCAGTTTTGCAAGCTTGCAACCATTCTGCGTAATGACCAATAGATTTTGGGATAAATGGCTCGGGCTTTTTGAAATCAACAAATTCTTTTTCGGGCAAGAGTGCATGCTTGCTATAATCGGAAAGCAGCATACCTTTATCGCCAACAAATAATACTCCGCTATTCCACGCAGGGATTTTACCTTCAATTAAATGCGGCGGCTTGTTTGCACCTTGATACCAAACCATTTTAACAGCCGGCATTTCTCCACGAGCAGGAAATTCGTAGGTGGCTTGCATCGATGCAGGAGCAATTTCGAGATGGGGTTTTGGGCCTGAAGCTTCAATACTTGTAGGAGCTTTGAGTTTTAGCGCCCAAAATGGAAGATCGTTCCAGTGGCTTCCCAGGTCGGACATTGTGCCATTGCCGAAATCCCACCATCGATACCATTTTGGTCCGGGAAAATAAACTGTGTTGAATGGCCTAAACGGAGCAGGCCCAACCCATAAATCCCAATCTAGCCCAGTTGGAATAGCACTGGTTTCTTTAGGCCTATCAGTTACATGGACAATATCACCATTCTTTTTGGAGTCTTCCTGCGATTGTAAACCCCAGGCCCTACCAACCCAAACATGAACTTCTCTTACAGGGCCAATGGCATTAGTTTGGATGAGTTCAACCACTCTGCGGTAATTTTCCCCTGCGTGAATTTGAATTCCCATTTGAGTTGCAACATTGGTCTTTGCTGCAACTTCTCGGATGATACGAGCTTCCCAAATATTGTGGGTAAGAGGTTTTTCGCAATAAACATGCTTGCCCGATTTTAAGGCAGCAAGCGTTACAAATGCGTGTGTGTGTTCACACGTACTTACCACAACAGCATCAAAATCTTTGGCGTTTTCAAACATTTTTCGAAAGTCAGAAAACTTTTTTGCTTTATTATGTGTTACTGAAGCTTTGGCAATTGCTTCAGAATTTACATCGCAAAGTGCAACAATGTTTTCTGAAGATACACCTGCAAGGTTTCCCGCGCCTCTACCCCCAGCCCCAACAATCGCAATGTTTAACTTGTTATAAGTGTCTTTAGCCCGGATATAATTCGGGGCGGTTAGAATAAAACCAGAAGCACCAGCCAAAGAAGCTTTAACGAATTTTCTTCTGGAAAATTTCTTAATCATGATTCTTCCTTATTAATGCAATTGTTTTCGGGATAATCAAGAACTATGGAAGTTCCTTAATTTTTAACCCTTTGAATTCAATAGGAGCGCCTTCAGATTCCAAACACAAATAACCAGTTTTAGGGTCACAATCTTTTCCGCCTGAAACTTGTTCGCCATTAACCCAAAGGCGAACTTCGCCATTGACTGCCTTGATGTAGTAGTGGTTCCATTCTCCAACTCCCTTAGAAAGGTTTTTTGAAGGGAAACTACGGCTACCTTTGGGAGATTTTGGCTCAAAAGGTATCATTTTTGATTTTCCCACGGGAAAAACATCTCCATGGGTAGTAAACCAGTCGGATTTTTTCTTGTTCGCTTTTTCGTAATTTTCAGCATAACCATGATCAAGGATTTGGACTTCAATTCCTGCTTTAGGAAGTTGCCCAGGTTTCAGACCTTCCAAGCCATCTTCGCTAGCCCAAAGGAAAATTCCTGAGTTGCCTGCATGTTTCATATGGCGCCAAGTGGCAACCATTTCAAAGTTGGTGTATTTTTTCTTACTTCTAGTCACACCAACTGGAGTACCTTTGCAAAAAATGGTCCCATCTTTCCATATCCAAGTGTCTGGGTCGGTGTTAACATTTTGGAAATCAGATTCGGAAAGGGCAGACCAGCCTTCACCTTCGCCCGTTATTAATTTAGCTGATTCTTGAGCGATAGTTAAGCTGCTAAAGCTTATAAAGCCAATCAAAGATAAAAACATTAAAGTCTTGATAAATTTAAAACAAATTCTCATTTTGAAACTCCGTGAGGTTGTATGAATACTGGAAAGTACAACTATTTTCGATGGTACGCTATGTTAATTCTGAATAACTAAATGACATTTTATTTCTTAACAGGAGAACCATTTAAGGAATCAAGGTAAGCAAGTAAATCTGAAAACTGTTCCGGAGTAAGGTTATTTACAAGGCCAGCGGGCATCATTGAATTTTTTAAAGGGGTTCGTTCATCAATAGAATCTTTTTTAAGATCCAAAGATACACCTGTGTTTTGCCTTAAAAGAATAATTTGTGCGCTTTCGCTGACAACAAAACCTGTGATAATTTTTCCACTTTTCGTAGTGAATGCTAGTGTCTCAAATCCCTGCGCAATCTTTGCGTCGGGTTTAAGAATCGATTCTATTAATTCGTTTTTTTTGTAGCGTTTACCAATATCAACTAGATGTGGGCCTTTAGGTTGCAAACCGTTGGCATCAGTGTGACAAGCAGAGCAAGTATTGGAATTAAAAAGAAGCTTCCCTTTTTCTGGGGCCCCTTTCACAGCCATGGCTCTTTCCATTGTGGTTTCAAAACTTAAATTGGCAATAAGATTAGGGTCTTTGGGGTTGGCGATCGGAATCACAATTGGGTTTTGATTTTCTTCTTTGGTGATTGATGGAGAATAAAGCTTTGGTTCATTTAATGGAACTTTGTGTAATGAAAGTTGTTTAGCCAATTCTGATTTCGATTTATCATCTAGACTAAGCATTGATGTTTTAAGAAATTCGCTGATACGGTTAGTCTGGTCCCAAGGTTGCCTATCGTAATAGGGGCCGCTGTTATCTGGTCTAGTTCCCCACCAATCCCCTTTGTAAATAGCTTCTTTGAAATAAAGCCTAGTTAGAGTGCTTAGAATCTCGGATTTAACAAGATTGTTGGGCATAGAACTGTATTTTTGAATCAACCCTGATACTGCTTTATCATTATGCATATACCGTAAAGCCCAAAATGCCCCGGGGCTAAAATCATTCCCTATTGAATCCAAGCAAACTTGTGTTGAATCAGTTTGAACTAAAGTTCTGACAGCAAGGTGGGGAATAACTCTCTCCAAATCGGGACTTGCATGGTTGATCGTTTCTTTGGGCGAGTTTTGTCCAGAGGTTCTTTTAGTTAAAGAGAGTACTTCTTTTGAAAGGGGATTATTGGGAAGCCTTCCCAGAGATATAATCGCCTGAGATTTTGCTTTAAGATTTTCACTTTTTAAAGCATTTGAAAAACTATCCATTGGTAACGGAACTTGTTTTCCTTCTACCATCAAGAATTGTTCTTTGTTTCTATCGGTGACCACTCTTAATGCATGTTCTTGCATTTGCGGATCTGAGCAAATAGAAAGAAGAAACTTATTAGCGTCTACACCATCAAGTTGTTTAAGTGTGTAAAGTGCAGCAACTCTAACTTCAGGTGATAATGATTTGTTAGATGAAAGGCTTTCTAATTTAGTTGTTGTTGATTGGTTTTTGCCCCGCCTTAATATCTCGCGCTGAATTTTTAATCTTTGAACAGCACTCGGATTATTTAGGCTATCAACCAGGTTTTCAACAGAATATTTTTTCAAATCTTGAATAGCAGATGGGTGAAAACCTTTGGGGATAATTCTTGTGATAAAACCAACATTGGGGCCACTGTAATTGAATCCGCCATTTTTCCAACTGCTAACATATAGCGCTCCGCTAGCATCTATATCTGCATCTGTTGGCCTGGGGATTTTGAGAAAGACTTCTTGGTGAGGGTTAAAACTTGCACCATTAGGAGTTAAAGTGTGCCGGTAAACTTCGGAACGCCCCCAATCACAAGTGAATGCTGAATTTCCATAGGGTTTTGGCCAACGATTGTCGTGAACATAAACGCCACCACACCCCGAACCGCCACCATAATCACCCAACGGTGGCATGAGTTCATCTGCAAAATTCATGTAAAGACTAGGATAGCCATACTCAGCAGATTGCATGATATGATTGACACGTACATTCCAACCCCCACCATCGTTTGTGTTATCTCGCGTGAAAATATTCATAAAGGGATCAATGCAAACATCTAAAATGTTTCGTAATCCCCAAGCGTAGATTTCCATTTCCTTGCCATCTGGTCGTACTCGTACAACTCCGCCCCCACGCCTGCTAAGAGTCGTTCCATCTGTACCCTTTGCCTCTGAAAAACCAAAGTCGCCAACTGCGATGTAAATCCAGCCATCAATTCCCATGTGAATATTATTTGTCGTATGATCAGCGCCTCTTTTTCCAACTTGATCGGTACTAATTCCCGTGATAAGAAACTCGTGCCTATCGGATACACCATCCAGATTATCGTCATGAAAAACACTAAGAAAAGGTGGGTGCAAAACCCAAAGGGATCCGTTGTCATAAAAGAGTCCTCGGGGATGATCCACCGTTGCAAAAGTATTGAATTTGTCAGCTTTGCCATTATTATCGGTGTCTAGGCAGCGAAGGATTTTTCCTCGACCTTTTTCTTTTCCCAAAGAACCTTGTTCATCAACCCCAACAAATAATTCCCCTGGAGAGGCCGTTGCAATGCATACGGGATAATTAACTTCAGGCGGTTTTCCAAAAATCGAAACTTCGAAATCGTCAGGAGCTTTTACATCTGCCAAAGTTGTTTCAGTATTATTTGGTGGGCTATTGTTTTGGATATTACTGGTAACATCTTTAGGAAGTTCGGGCATTTTATCTGAATAAGCTTCAAATTCCCAAATGCATGACCAATTAGCAGCATTAGCGCCAACGCAAGTAATTTTGATGTATCGTGCTTCTTTTACGGTAAAGGAATGGGGGACTATTCTTAGTTTCTTGTCGTTGGCGGAATTATCAACTACCATGGTCCATTCTTTTTGATCCAACGAGCTTTCAACTTTGTATTGATAGGCAACATTAGGTTTTTCCCAATGAATACGAATGTTACTAATCTTTTCAGATTTACCTAGATCGACCTGCCACCATTCATTTTTTGCCCCTGATGATGCACACCATCGAGAACCTAAGTCACCATCAACTGCGTTTTTGGAGAAGTTGTTTTTAACTTTTTCTTCAGAGGATGCCTTGGTTTCTTTTCCATAAGCTAGGTTACCTTCTTTGCAGCAAGATTGACTAGTTTTTGCGGGTTCAGGTTTGATTTTAATTGAGATGTTTGCAAGCGCTTTGATTTCGTTATTGGTTTTTTCATTGGTTTTTCGAAAATCATTTTCATCAGTTCTACCTAAGCTCCAAAGTAACCCTTTTGTCACGGTGTCAAGATAAGTAGGATCAACCATGGTTTCGTTATAATGCCCTATGGTGGTTGCAAAAACCTTTCCTTTGCCATATTCATTAGTCCATATGCAAACTTGGGGTTGGCCATCCGCTTTTTTGGGTGCTTCAGCAAGGGGCACTGCCCTAGGCCAAACTTTAACCGTATGGTAAAGCTCGCCTTTGCCTACTTCCCACGTGTCGCCAAAACCCTTCATGATCGGATGGTTTTTCTGGAGGTTTTTAACCGTGTAACCATAGTGTGGTCCATGGTTAGGCGATTGAACTCCAGTAAATTCAAACCATTTGTCTGTCCCTGTACGGTAGCAATGCATGGAGCAATGGATAAGAACTGCTGGTAATCCTTCACGATGTGGCTTAAGAATTGTTTCAACCCAAGCTAAATCTTTTACTTCTGCAAAACATTCATTATGAACAACAACATCAAACCCTTTGGCCCAATCAGGGTTTTCATAAAGGGGAATTTTGGTGTTCGTAGTGCTGCCGCCTTGATGAACGATGGTCCATTCTACATCAGCACGAGCGGATATACCTTGGGTTAGAATCAATTTTTGTCGTTCATAATCATGGCAACAACCGCCAGTTACTAAAAGAGCCTTAATTGGTTTCTTTTTGTTATCGACTTGTTTTTCATTGCCCCAAGCTGGAACAATTGCCAAAGAAATGGTGGTAAGAAGTAAAATTAAAAACCTAAGCATGAAAAATACCTTTTGAAAGGTTTAGGGTAAAAAGTAATCCAGCACATTAAACTACTCAAAACTCAAGGTTTGCGAAAGATTGAAGTAGAATTATTCAGGATTTTTCAAACAAAATGAAAGCTAAGAAAACAACTATTAAGGTTGAATGATTAGGGATTCTTTTTGTTTTTTTGTAAATGATTTTATCTGAAATTCGCGTTTTAATGCTGCAGAATGACCAAAGTTTTGTTGTAAATAAACAATCTGAACAGGCCTTCTGCAACGAGTGTAGCGGGAGGCTTTGCCACAATTGTGTGCTAGCAATCGTTTGTTTACATCTTTGCTTATACCCGTGTAAAGTGAATTATCTGAACACCGAAGCATGTAAACGACCCAGCATTTTTTCTTCATAGGCTATTACAGGTTTAATTTAAGAAAAATTAAATTCGCCTTGAGTATTTGAATCTACGCCATATTTAGCGAGATACTTTTTAACATTAAGTTTTTTTTGGGTGTTAACTGAACTCATAAAACGGATCGATCCAAAAATTGGCCTTTCAGGTCCCCATGGCCGGTCATATCTTCCTAAAACCCAGAAAATGCCACTGTAAGAGTTTGGATTCCGCCCATCAAGAGCAAATTTGTTATTGAGTTCAATCATAATTTTGAGCGCTTTTTGAGGGGTTTCACACCATTCTAAAATCTTTTTTCCCCAAAGCATTCGAAGGTAATTATGAATTCTTCCCTCAATATTAAGTTGATTTTGGGCAGCGTTCCATAAAGCATCATGAGTCTTACATGCTTGGAGCTCTTCAAGGGTATAAATATAAGGTCTTTTATCGCTAGTGTGTTTTTTTAAACTGTCTTTAGCCCAGGATGGCAGCGATTCGTAACGATCGTAATCAAGACGCTTTGAAGACATATTGTAGCCAATTTCACGCCATGTAATTAATTCATCGAGAAAGGATTCAGCAGCCGGACTCATATTCCACCACCCTTCCCTTTTTCCGCCGCCTTTTGCAGATAAATGAGAAGGGTTCCAGCCTTCTTGCTTAGCGAGTTGTTTGAATACATGATGCGAAGAGATGTGGCCAAAATGCAGGTAAGGAGAAAGGCCACTTCGCACGTTTTCGTCTGGCTCATTTCCTAAATCTTTGTACAGAATAAGATTCGATTTTAAGAATAGTTCTGTAGCTTTTTTTGCAGCCTTTGCACCCCCTTGAATAAATGATGCTTTTACAGAATGATCGATATCCAGGCTTTCAAGAAACTTGTCTCCCTTTGCTCTAAGTATCGGTAAAGCTGAAGGCCATTTATTTGTTATTTGTTTGGGTAATTCCCCAATTTTGGGAAGATCAATCCCTGTAAGCGGATTTTGCTTTGGAAATTCTCCGAGATACTCTACCAAGTTTTTATGCAAATAGGCTCTGAATGAAAATGCTGTGGTAAAAACGCGATCGGTAGAATGAAGCGGAAGTATTCCATTAGAATCGACCTTTTCAAAGAGGACCGGAATTTGGCTTAAAGCCAAACGAATCATTGCAGGAATGAAAAAACAAGGAAAATCATCAGTAACTACTGCACAGGCTTTTTGGGATAAAGATTCAAGCAATCCAGCTTGATCGCCATGCTTAGGCTCTAAATAAGGATAGTATAATACCCCTTTATTTCCTTCGAGTTCGACCGCATTTGCATTATCTTTCATGCCATCAATTACGAATTTATGAAGTCTTTGGCTTGCCCATGGATAGTTAATCCGAAGTGCTTCGAGAATGACTAATGGCTTTTTTAATTCGATGCACCAATCGATTGCTCTTTGAAGGCTATAGTTAGAATCCATTCTTCGATTAGCAATCATCCAGTAAAGAACATAATCCCCCTCATGGTTTAAAGGGCGATTATTGCATAGTGTAATTCGGATTGGAGGTACGGTAGTAGCCATGAATGTATATTAATTCTTCCACTGAAAAACAGAAAGGGTTTTGAGATCGCGAATGAAAATTTGATCTCCACTGATTGCTAAGTGAGCCCAAGATTCATTTTCAGTTATTTCCCTAGTGTCTAATACCTTAAATTCTTTCGGATCTGCCTCGATAAGGTAGAGAATCCCCTTTTGATCAAGTGCTAAAATTCGATTTTTGTATGCAATCAAACTCCAATACTTTCCAAAAGACTTAGGCGATGTCCATTTGGTTTCGCCATTGGATAAATCAACACAAGTAAATCTTTGGTTTTGAAGATGCATGTAGGCGAAACCGTTGATGATTATAGGTGTTGACATGTAACCTTGCAGTTTGTTCTCCCAAACTTCATTGATAGCAAATCCTGAATCATTTTTGCTAATTTTATAAAGCCAAGATTTGTTTTGATAAGTGCTTACAAAGATAGAATCCCCAACAACAACAGGAGTGAAAATATTCATGCCCCGAAAAGAAGGAACAACCTTCGACCAAAGAACATCTCCATTTTCAGGGTTTAATCCTGCAAGTTTTTCCCTTGATTGGATAAGAAGTTGTTTTTGGCCCCCAAGCGTAGTCATTAAAGGTGAAGCAAAGGCACTGCCATTCATACCACCTGAATCCTTGAATGATCTCCAAATAACAGCGCCATTTTTTTTGTTAAGTTTGAAAACAGAAGCGCCTGCCTGTACATAAATCGCATCGCCATCAACTAAAGGGGAAGACACAAAGCCGAAGCTGGGCACAGGTGTTTTAAATTGCTCAACAAAATCTATGCGCCATTTTTCTTTGCCATCAATTGCGTTGAGGCAAACAAGAACATCTTTAATTCCTGCAACATACAAGCATTCGCCATCAAATGCAGGGGTAGCTCTAATCCAACTGCCATTTGAGCCTGCAAAAAAGGGAACAGACATTGCACCTTTCCATTCGGTGGCCCAAATTTCTTTTCCTGTTTTCCGGTCGTAGGCATGAACAACTTCAGATTCTTTATTTTTTGTTTCTGTTGTGAAAACAAATTGGTCGGAAACAATAGGACCTGAATAGCTAGGCCCAAGATTTGCTTTCCAAGAAAGTTGTAAATAATCCTTGGCTAAATTGTTCGGGAAAGAATTACCTAAATGAAAGCCATCCCGGTTCGGTCCGCGCCATTGGTTCCAAAGATACGGTTCACCCGCAAAACCAAATGAAACAAAAAAAAATAAAACCCCCAAAGTTGTGACTGGGAAAAAGTGTTGCAAAATAAGCTCCTATCGAAGTAAACGACCATATCGTTCAAAATTTAGGTTCAAAATGATCTTATGTCAAGCATAATTAAAATGGATTTAGGCAAAGTGTTCCTTAAATAACCCTACATGGTTCTGCCACCATCAACTACAATTATTTGACCAGTCATTAGATTGGTGCCGGTTGCAAGAAAAACAATCGCAGCAGCAATATCGTCTCCTGTTGCAGCACGCTTCATGGGAGTAAGTGATAATGATTGTTCAATCATTTTAGGGTGCGGTGCAAGCCAACGAGTTAATACTGGGCCAGGCGCAACAGCATTTACTCGAACTTCAGGGGCGAAGGCTTTGGCAAGCGATTTTGTCATGCAGTTAAGCGCAGCTTTGCTCATCGCATATGGAATTGAGCTGCCATTTCCTGCCAAACCTGCAACTGAAGTAACATTTACAATGTTGCCATGGGACTTTTTCAACTCCGGCATAACTGCCCTGCAAGCGTAAAAGGTACCTTTCATATTAACCGAGAAAATATCATCC
Source organism: Candidatus Kuenenia stuttgartensis (assembly GCA_945897965.1). Classification (GTDB taxonomy): domain Bacteria; phylum Planctomycetota; class Planctomycetia; order Gemmatales; family Gemmataceae; genus UBA969. The sequence goes on from CAMDHK010000010.1 coordinate 25,108, forward strand.
CAAACCTGATCTGTTAAGGCATCAAGATCGTTATGATCAATAAAATGAGTTGTCCCAGCATTGTTAACTAGAACATCGATCCCGCCAAACATAGCTGAGCATTTTTGTGCCATTTCCTTTACTGCCTTATCATCCGATATGTTTGCTTTGTAGGGAATGGCTTCACCCCCAAGGTTAATAATTTCCGCGCAAGTTTCTTCTGCTTCCATGGCTGACCGGGAATAATTCACAACAACTTTAAAACCTTTGGATGCCAAAAGTAAAGATGTAGACTTACCGATCCCAGTACCACCACCAGTTACAATTGCTGCTTGTTTTTGCATTTTAGCCTTTCTTAAGCTTTATTTTTTAATCGATTTCTTAGCAACTTCCTTAATTTCAGCAGCGGAAAGATTCCGCACTTTAATATCTTTGACTGCGCCAACGGTATCGTAGGATGCAATACCAAACGGGGTGGATACATTACATTCAATACGGATACCAAGCTTAACATCCGAGGTATCAAGGTCGACGGTCTGTTCCTTATCTATCCATGTTTCAACTCTTTTGTCGGTAACACGGATGCGGATTTTATACCATTGATCGTTTTTATATTCGATACCTTGGCCGGTTTGATTCTCAGATGCATCAATACCGTCAATACTTGAAAGCCCGGTAACAGATCCGCCCCATCCACCAACCACAAAAGAGCAAAAAGAATCACCAACTGGAAAGGTGGTGGTACAGAAAAAATCTCTTCCATCAATGCGCTTACTTTCCAAACTGACTTCGTAATTCATTTTTGGGAAATCTTTGCCATCATAGGTCAGCCCAGTCATTTTTGTACCTTTTTCCAAAATGATAGCCCCATCTTTTACAGAACTTTTCCCAGGTTTAAAAAAGTCCGATTGCTTCCATCCTTTAAGAGTTTTTCCATCAAAAAGCGATTTCCACTCAGCCTTTTCATTGGGCGCCTGCGAAAATCCAGTCTTAGCAACTAAAAGCAAGCCTAAGCAAAGAGTAAAAACTGTCGCCTTAGATAAATTGATTTTTGAAAATAATGGCATGGTATTCTCCTGTATGAAAAGTTTCTTCATACATAAATTAACCTAGATCATTGGTGTTTGGAAACCAAAAATAAATGAGAAAGAACCTTTTGTTGAAATGATCAAGGTGCTTAAAAGTGTGCAATAATTGAATGTTTAGACTACCCGCGAGTTTTTAGCGATGAAAGCCCACCATCGACAACAATAGTTTGGCCAGTAATCCAAGAATTGGCAGGGTCGAGAAGCCAAACAACTGCAGAAGCAATGTCGGAAGGTGATCCAATTTTGCCAAGTGGATGCATAGAAACAGATGCTTTCAAGGCATTTTCATTATTAGTAATTGATTTGGTTAAAGGGGTGTTAATTAATCCTGGTGCGACGCAATTTACCCTAATATTTTTGGATGCATACGTTGCTGCAGCAGATTTTGTTAACCCAATAATACCAGCTTTAGCGCAAGCAATAGCTTCGTGATTAGCCAGTCCAATCTTAGCGGCTGCGGAGGAAATTAAAACAACCGAACCGCCCCGGCCCATCATCGCTTTACACCCACTTCGTATAGTTGCAAAAGATGATGTTAAACTAGATTGAATGACAGAAGAGTATTCTGCTTCAGAAGTAATGTGGGCTGGTTTTAATAAAAGGGACCCGCAGGTATTAACAATCCCGTCAATAACTCCAAATGTCTTGATCGCAAACTCAATGAGAGAATCAACTTGAGAAAAATCTGAGGCATCCAGACTAAAAAATGGAGAATTTAATTCGTTAGATAAAACTTCAAGTTTAGATGGATCTTTGCCAGCTAAAAGTAGATTGGCACCATTTTCTTTTAAAGTTTTAGATACGACAGAGCCAATACCACCATAAGCACCAATCACAATAAATGAAGAATTACTGAAAGACATAATATTTCCTGCATAAGAACTTAGTACTAAAGGACATTATTGGGAATTAAAACTTTACGAAGTTTCTCTAGGGCAATAAATTGAATCTGTCTTACACGTTCTTTTGAAAGTTTAAGGAGTTTACCTACTTCTTCTAAGCTTGTAAGTGGTTTATCACCTAATCCGAATCGTTCAGAAAGAATCAATTTTTCTCTCTCATCTAATATATCACAATCTTTGGAAAAATAGGTGTCAAGCACCGCAAGTGAGTTAGTATGAGAAACTGGAGCCGTAGAACTACCAGGGACATCAAAATTATTGCCAAACAAATGATCTAGAGATTCACACTGAACCATTTTCTCAGCGGTATTCTTGTAATTGAGTCTAGATAAAGCACGCATAAGGCATGTGAAAGCATAGGTGCTGAATCTTATCCCTTTCCATGGATTGAAAGCAGCGACTGCCTGTATCAAAACAATAGTGCAGTTGCTTGAATTATCATCCGCCATGAAACGCATAGGAGTCCACTTATTGACGGCTTTAAAAACCAATTTTCGGTTGCCTTCAACAACAAAATTCCTTAGATCGAAATAAGCCTTTTTCCAGTAATTTTTGCGAGAAACATTAAGTTCATTAAAAAACCGAAAGCCAGCATAGTGCATTCTTCTTGAAATATCCTTTGTGTAATCTTCAGGCATATACGAATCAGAAAAATCTAGAGAAGGGAAATTCGATGGATGATAAAGCTTTAATGCTTTGCTCGTATTAAAAGATTTATTGTAAATAAACTTAATACCTGATTCTGAAGGCTGAGAAGAATGGTCTTTGATTAATTTGATAGCCATTAAGAGACTCCGTAGCTAAAGGTTCAATTCGTTCTAATTAACTTACCGGAGCAATTTAGCAGTGTCAACATAATTAAAACGATTTGCACGATTTGGCTTTGGGTTGTTGTTTTATACTGTAGAATGTAAATAAGTTATTTGTTGCTTGTTTTAATATAGTTTTCATCGAGTTAAATAATGAATGTACCCCAATACATTTCAAGCCAGTTAGCCGGCAAGATTCTTGGCGTAAGTGTTTCATCAGTTAAAAGGTGGGTAGATGACAAAATCCTGCCAGCTGACATTACCCCTGGCGGGCATCGGAAGATTTTAGTAGCTGATTTGATTAGACTGTCACGGCAGGGCGTGTTGCCCGTTGGTGATTTTTCTAAGTTGCCTTTAATTGAAACCCAACCAAATAACAGCAATTTTCTTCAGATTTCTGCTGATAATTTTTATCAGGCTCTTCGTAATCAAAGTTTACTATCTTGCAGTAATATTATTTTAACTGCTTATAAAAACAAAATGTCTATCGAGAGAATTACAGATGAAATTATTCAACCTAGTATGGCTAGGATTGGTGAAGAGTGGATGAACGGAAACCTTCCGATTTTTTATGAACATTGCGCAACTCAGATTTGTATTTCTACTCTTTTTAAATTGCGTAACTTTATTAACTCAAGAGATAATACTAACGGTCCTATTGCGATTGGGGGGTGTATCACTAATGACCATTATCAACTAAGCAATATGTTGGTAGATATTTTATTGTTTGATCTTGGTTGGAATACAGTAAATATTGGCGCCAATACCCCGATTGAGTCTTTTATTGACGGTATCAATCATTTCAAACCTAGGCTTGTTTGGATGTCTACTACCAATATTTCTAATGTTGATGAATTTGTTAAAGACAACCTTTTACTGTTTGATAAAGTTTGTAATGTGGGTTCTGTACTTGTGATTGGTGGGCAAGGGTTAACTCCTGCGATCAGAAAAAAGATAAAGTTTCATTTTTATGGCGACACGATGTGCCATTTGGCTGACTACGCTAGAGGTTTATTTCCACCTGCCGTTTTGCCACAGCGTGGGAGACCACCTTTACCAGTTTAAATTCGACTATAGCAAAGCTTTGCATAAATGTTGACTACTGTTTCTTTATTCCAGTGTTAGTTAAACATCTCTTATTTTTGTTAAGCCGCAAAAAATGAATGCCTTGTTGATGCTTTAGCTAAGATATTTTTCAATAAGGCTTTTTAATAACCTGACTGAGGTAGAATTGATTCGTAGTTGTTTGTGGTTTGGGTAGAGAGTCCCAAAAACCTTCCTGTTTGTATTTATTTGGTTTTGATCTTGAAACTTTCAGTTACAATCATGTCAGGTTTGATTTTTAACTTACAAGAGTTGATCTTGTTTTTGTTATTAATGCCATTGCTTCTTAGAACTTAATAGGCGGATTTACGATCATGCATATCACTTCATTTTGTATAAATATTCTTGTCTCTTTTTTGGTTGCTGGTATTTTTGGGCAGTTTGTTAATGCAATAGAGATTGATTTTAATAGACAAATTCGTCCTATTCTATCTGAGAATTGTTTTCAGTGTCATGGGCCGGACCAATCCCACCGAAAAGCCAATTATCGTTTAGATACTAAAGAGGGGGTTTTCGCTGTTGGTAAATCAGGGACTAAAAACATTTTACTGCGGGATGCGAAGAATAGTGAGTTAGTTCATCGGATTGAAGTAGAAGGCGATGGGTTAATGCCCCCGCTAAAGTCAGGAAAAAAACTTAACGCTGATCAAATTAAGCTTATCAAACAATGGATTAATGAAGGTGCAAATTATGGAGAGCATTGGGCTTTTGTAGTTCCAAAATCAAGTAGTGTTCCTGGTATTATTAATAGCAAGTGGATTAAGACTCCTATCGATGCTTTTGTTCTTAGCCGCCTAGAATCAAACAATATAAATCCATCGCCTCAAGCCTCCAAAGAGGTTTTAATCCGAAGGCTGACTTTAGATTTAATTGGTTTGCCTCCAAGCTTAAAGGAAGTTGATGATTTTATTCGTGATGATACTCCCCAAGCATATGAAAAAGTTGTTGATCGCTTGCTTGCTTCGAATCAGTATGGCGAGCGAATGGCTATGCAATGGCTTGATTACGCAAGGTTTGCTGATAGTAATGGTTTTCAAACCGATTCAAGTCGAAGTATGTGGCCTTGGCGAGATTGGGTTATTAATGCCTACAACGCAAACATGCCTTTTAATCAATTTACCATTGAACAAATTGCTGGTGACATGCTTCCTAATGCCACCAAATCTCAAATTATTGCTACAGGATTTAATCGGAACCACCGACTTAATGGAGAAGGTGGACTTATTGCAGAAGAATGGCGGATTGAAAATGTTATTGACCGTGTTGACACCACCAGCCAAACATGGTTGGGTTTAACCTTGGCTTGCGCTAGGTGTCATGATCATAAATATGACCCAATATCACAAAAAGAGTTTTATCAATTCTTTGCATTCTTCAATAATCTTCCTGAAAGTGGAACCTTGGCTGGAAATCAAACGGGTGGTAATACTGATCCCGTTGAAAAAATTGAATCTCCTTTACAAAATGCAGAGTCTTTGAAAATCGAACTTGCAATTAAAGAACAAGAGGCGTTGATTTTAAAACTTGATGAAAAAGTTGATCATATGATTAAGGAGTGGGAACCGGTTTTTAAAGCGAAAGTTAAATCCACAGATAATATTTGGATTCCTTTAAATCCAACGAATGTAAAATCTGAAGGAGGTGCAAAATTTAGCAAACTTCCGGATGGCTCCTATCTTGCTGGTGGTAAAAATCCTGCCAATGATATTTACACCATTACAGCTAATGTATCGAAAGGTGCTTTTTCAGCAATTTTATTGGAATGCTTTCCAGATCCCTCCTTGCCCAATCAAAGTTTGGGACGGTTTTCTAATGGGAACTTTGTGCTCTCAAAAATTGAAGCGGAGTTATCTTCTCCTTCATTAAAAGTACCTCTTAAAATATCTTTCAATAAAGCGATCGCTGATTATTCGCAAAAAGGTTGGGATATTGCTAATGTCGTAAGCAATGATTCTTCCAAAGGCTGGGCTGTTGATGGGCCGACTCGACGGGATAATACTAAAGCCATGTTTGTATCGCCTCAGTTGGTTGATATTCCGGAAAATGCCACAATAAAAATTAGTTTGTCTCACCAAGCTTTATCCCATCATAATATTGGTCGTTTCAGGGTCGCTATTTCATCAGTCCCTGGAGAATTAATTACCCTCAATGGTTTTCAGATTCCGGTAAGTGTTACGAAAATACTTGAAATTGATATCCAGAAAAGATCACTTCTACAAAAAGAAGAATTAAGGAAATATTACAAGGCTACATCTTTCAAAGAACATAAGTTAGCCAGCGATAAACTTCTTCTTCTTAAAAATAATCTTGCTGATAGTAAGAAAAATATACCCGGTGTTATGGTAATGAAAGAAGGACCAGTCAGAGATACTTTCATGCTTATTCGTGGCGAATATGACAAAAAAGGATCAAAAGTGGTTGCCGGTTTACCCTCAGTTCTTCCACCGCTTCCCAAAGACAAGCCTATGAATAGGTTGGGGCTAGCTTACTGGATGGTCGACCCTTCGAATCCCCTCACATCAAGAGTATGGGTTAACCGCATGTGGGAAAAGTTTTTTGGGTATGGTTTAGTTCGAACTAGCGAAAACTTTGGTGCTCAGTCCGAATTCCCATCTCACCCGGAGTTATTGGATTGGCTTGCAAGTAAGTTTGTATCTTTGAATTGGGACATGAAAGCGATGCAAAAAATAGTGGTAATGAGTTCTGTTTATCAACAGTCTTCTAATCTTAATTCTAACTTGCTAAATATAGACCCTGAAAACCGACTGCTAGCCCGAGGTTCTAGGCTTCGTTTGTCTGGTGAAACTCTTAGAGACCAAGCGCTGTTTGCAAGTGGATTAATGGTAAATAAAACAGGTGGCCCCTCTGTTCGTCCTTATATGCCTGAGGGGGTTTGGGATGAAACAAGTCGATATGGGGATCTCAGGAATTATAAGCATGACAAAGGGGAAGCCCTTTACCGAAGGACAATGTATACCATCTGGAAAAGGACAGCAGCTCCTCCCACCATGCTTCTTTTTGATGCGCCTAACCGTGAAGCTTGTAGCGTTAAAAGATCTAGAACTAATACCCCACTTCAAGCATTAGCTTTATTAAATGAGATTACTTATGTTGAAGCAGCACGAAAACTTGCTGAAAAAATGATTCGTGAAGGTGGGAATACTCCCGAAGATAAATTAACCACTGGTTTTAGAATCGTTACCGGCAGACATCCAGATTCATCGGAGTTATCAATATTGATAAAGGGCTTCCATAAAGATTATCTAGATTTTAAATCGAAACCGGAAAATGCTAAACGATTTACCTCGCTTGGTGAATCCTCTAGTGCAAACACAATTGATATTAATGAATTGGCAGCTTTTACTCTTTCTGCAAATATTCTTCTCAATTTAGATGAAGTAGTAAATCGAGAATAGTTTTAAAACCTTAGTTATAGGCATGATACCAATGAAAATTTCAAGTCTTTTGCAATTCCAAGACCAATTAAACCGAAGGGCTTTTTTTAAAGGTGCTTCTTCGGTAATGACTGCTGCAGCAATGGATTCCTTGAATTCGCAAGGGTTATTTGGTAATACAACCATCATCAAACCCAAAGCAAAAAGAGTTATTTATCTTTTTCAATCGGGTGCCCCTTCCCAGATGGATTTGTTTGACAATAAGCCTGCGATGATTGCTAGAAAAGGAGAGAATCTTCCTGATTCTATAAGAAAAGGCCAACGCCTTACCACAATGACTTCGGGCCAGTCTAAATTTCCCATTGCACCCTCCATTTTTAAATTTGCAAAACATGGAAAGTCCGGCATGGAGTTAAGTGATTTGATTCCTGCAATATCTTCTGTTGCAGATGATATAACTTTAATCCGATCTATGCATACCGAAGCAATCAACCATGACCCTGCTATTACTTTTTGCCAAACAGGTTCTCAATTAGCTGGTAAACCTAGCATTGGTTCCTGGGTTAGTTATGGATTGGGTAGCGAAAATCAGGAATTACCTGCATATGTTGTCCTTACTTCATTCGGCACTGGCAGGCCTGATGATCAACCCCTTTACGATCGTCTTTGGAGTGCAGGATTTCTACCTTCAAAACATCAAGGAGTAAAGTTCAGAAACAAAGGCGATGCTGTTTTGTATTTATCAAACCCCGCAGGTTTAGATTCCGGGGCTAGGCGTGATTCGCTTGATAGAATTGCCGCTCTCAACAAAAAACATTTTGATGCTGTAGGTGACCCTGAGATTCAAACAAGAATTAGCCAATATGAAATGGCGTTTCGGATGCAAACTAGTGTTCCTGATCTGCTTGATACCTCTAAAGAACCCAAGCACATTTTAGATCTTTACGGCCCCGATGTTTCCAAGCCTGGAAGTTATGCTTCCAATTGCTTGCTTGCACGAAGGCTAGCTGAACGCAATGTTAGGTTTATCCAGCTTTTTCATATGGGATGGGATCACCATGGCGGATTACCTAATGCTATTAGAGGGCAGTGTAATGATGTTGATAAAGCTACTGCAGCTTTGATTACTGATCTTAAGCAGCGAGGGCTATTGGAAGATACCCTGATAGTTTGGGGAGGAGAATTTGGGAGAACGATTTATTCGCAGGGCGGTATTACAGAGAATAATTATGGCCGAGATCATCATCCCCGGTGCTATTCTGTTTTTCTGGCAGGAGCCGGTATCAAAAAAGGTTTTACGTATGGTTCAACTGATGATTTTTGTTATAACATCACTGAAAATCCTGTGAGCGTATACGATTTGAATGCTACTATTTTAAATCAGCTAGGGATCAACCACGATTCTTTAACATTTAAATTTCAAGGCCTTAATGCCAAGTTGACTGGTGTCGAACCTGCAAAAATAATAAAAGATATTTTGTCATAATCGTGTGAAATAATTCCAAAATGATTGTTGGTTTAAGATGAAATCATAGATGGATTTTATAAAATAAATGTTAAAGATTTTTTAGAAGAATTTTTAAGGTTACGTTTTTTGATATTTTAAAGTTATAGCTTTATAGTTTTAAAAATTTATTTGGTTTGTAGGTTAAATTACTTTTTTTATTTCAAAAAGAAAAGGTTTAAAATGAACATAACACCCCGAACATTGGATTCTGACATACATTTGTTAGGTGAGATCCATGGGAACGCTATATTAAAGCAAGCTGGAAAAATAGCATTTGATCTAATAGAGGAAATCAAATCTAAATCATTGGTAATTCGAGAAACTAATAGTCTTCTAGAAGCACGAAAATTGATTTCTAAACTTGATGGAATTGAAATTAAAGATCTAAGGTTGCTTATTAGAGCCTTTGGTGTTTATTTTGATTTGTTAAACCTTGCAGAGCAACAAGCCAGGGTAAGGTCACTTCGTAAAAAAGAAATGCTGAATAATGATGAACCACTGAGAGAAAGTGTTGAAGCTGCATTAATAGAGCTTCGTGAATCCGGGGTTAAGGGTTGTGAAATTCATAACCTTTTACAATCTGCTAATATTGTTCCGGTATTTACTGCCCACCCAAGTGAAGCTCGCCGAAGGACTGTTTTGGACAAATTAGATTGTTTGGCTTTGTGCCTTGATCGATTAGAATATGAAATCCTTTTGCCCAGTGAAAAAACTGAAATATTAGATTCTATCGCCGAGCAAATTGAAACTTTCTGGGTAACCAAATCCGTTCGTGACGACAAACCCAAGGTTATAGATGAGGTTCGTCAAGTCATCGAAACAGTAATGGATAGTTTGGTTAAAATTGTACCACGGTTTTATCGGGATATTGATTACGCCTTAACCAAAGTTTTCCCTGGTGAAGTTATAGATATTCCTGCATTTCTTAGTTTTGGTTCTTGGATTGGGGGAGATCGTGACGGGAATCCTTTTGTTACGCACGATGTCACGGAAAGTGCAATTAAGTTAAATCAAGAAACAATTCTAAAATATTATATCAAGCAGGTTCATTTTCTTGGTGGGATCCTTAGTCATGCTGATCTCTTTATATCTCCTGGTCAAAAATTAATTGATTCAATATCAAACGACAAATTGTTGTTCCCAATGGATGACTCGGGGAATATGAATGAGCCTTATCGTTTGAAGTGTTTGTTAATTGATAAGAAGCTTACAAATACTCTTGTATACTTAAAATCATTACAGCTTAGTTGGGGCTCACCTGTTGAATTACCTAAAAATATTTATTTTCATTCTCAGCATTTATTAGATGATTTAAAAGTTATCGCAGATGATTTGTTATCGAAGGGCTTCTCTAATGCAGGAAATGGCTCAATCAGGGATTTGATTTGTTTGGTAAAAGTGTTTAAATTCCATTTGTTTAGCATAGATATCAGGCAAAATAGTAATAGGCATGGACGTGCCCTCGCTGAAATATTAAAAAGTGAAGGTGTCCTGGATAATTATTTACAACTAGACCCCACAAAAAAATTAGAGTTCTTATCTGAGGAATTGAATAAAAATCGTCCTTTGATTCCAGCAAGATTAAAATACTCGGAAGATACCTGCGAAGTTGTTAAAACATTCCGAACTATGGCTTCAATAGCGGAACAACAAAATCCTGAAGTTTTGTCTACTTATATCATTAGCTCCACTACCGATGCTTATCATATTTTAGAGGTTTTGGTTTTTGCTCGAGAAGCTGGGCTTTTTTCAATCAAAGATAATTATAGTTTAATCGATATTGTCCCTTTATTTGAAGCTTTGCTACCTCTCCAATCTGCAGATTCAATCATTGAAAAATTATTGTGTGTTCCTGCTTATGTCTCGCAATTGAAATACAGAAATAACCTTCAAGAAGTTATGATCGGTTATTCTGACAGCAGTAAAGAAAGTGGAATGCTAGCATCTTCTTGGGCATTACATAATGCTCAGATAAGATTGGCAAAACTAGCATTTGATCGTAGTATTCGAATTCAAATATTCCATGGTCGGGGTGGCGCTGTTGGAAGAGGTGGCGGCCCAGCTAATAAAGCAATTCTTGCTCAACCTCGTGGCACTGTTAATGGTAGATTACGAATAACAGAGCAAGGCGAGATGATTGCTGATCGTTATCACCATTCAGGAATTGCGCGAAGGCATCTTGATCAGGTAGTAAACGCGGTATTACTTTCAAGTTTTTCTAAAGTTGATACTGTTCTAGATACTTCTTGGAAAGTTTTACTTGATGATTTGGCGATGCTGTCTTGCAAATCATATAGGGGATTAATTTATGAAAATCCTGGTTTACGTGAATATTTTGAGCAGTCTACACCAATTAATGAAATCGGTGAATTAAGAATTGGTTCTCGACCTGCTAGAAGAGATTCAAACAGAAAAATTGATGATCTTCGTGCAATCCCTTGGGTGTTTAGTTGGATGCAAAGTAGGCATACGGTGCCTGGGTGGTTTGGTATTGGTAGTGCGCTAGATTTAAAAATTAAAGAAAACCCTGATAACCTTTTATTGCTACAAAAAATGTATGATTCTTGGCCTTATTGGAAAAGTTTGGTTGATAATTGCCAAATGATTCTTGCTAAAGCTGATATGACAATTGCGAAGCTTTATGCAGATCTTGTTGAAGATAAAAAAATAGCCGAGAGTATTTATAATATTATTTTTGAAGAGTATGATAAATCGGTGAAAAGCATTTGCTTGATAACAAAACAGAAATATCTATTGGAACAAATGCCAGTTCTTCAAAAATCAATTGAGAAAAGAAATCCTTTTGTTGATCCATTAAGTTATCTGCAAATTGTGTTGCTTGGTAAATCAAGATGCGAAGCAACTTGTTCTGAGGAAATAAAAATCGGAGTTATGGAAAGTATAAGTGGCATAGCTTCTGGTTTAAAAAATACAGGATGATTGGTCATTCTGCTCCAATTACACATACCCCTACAGTTATGGTGTGGTTTTCACCACCCAAAATAACACCTTTTACTGGGCTAACATCATCGTAATCTCTACCCCAACCAATAATGATGTGTTGGTCCGAAGGTCTAAGATTATTGGTTGGGTCAAAATCAAACCAGCCGATTCCTGGATAATAAACTTGAATCCAAGCATGAGAAGCATCAGAACCTATTAAGTTTGGTTTGTCTGGATTGGGGGTAGTCAGAAGGTATCCGCTAACATACCGAGTTGGAATTCCCAAACTTCGCAAACATGCGATTTGGAAATGCGAAAAATCTTGGCACACCCCAGATTTTTGCAGGAAAACTTCATGCAATGGAGTTGCTATGGTTGTTGCATTTGGTTGATACTTGAAGTCAGTGAAAATACGCGAAGTTAAATCCATCACCGAATCTAAAAACATATCTCCAGGCTGGAATGATTTGCTTGCATATTCTTTCCAATCTTCATGTTTGTGAACATAATAAGAATCATATAAATATTCAAACGCTTGAATCGTTTCAATGGAAGAATCTGCATGCAATAAATCGATTACTTTTTTCCATGGTTGGTCTAGAAAATCATTATAATTTCTTGGTGTTACTTCTGTTTCGTATTCAGCAATAATTGTTAAATTTTTGTGAGGCTTTTCTATTGTAAAAAAATAGACTTTGTTTCCAAAATAATCTTTTTGAAATTCAATTATTTCTGGAGTTGGTGTAACGCTTATATTTTCAAAGATATTGCGTTGGTTTTCGTATTCTCGTGGTGATACATGGATGATATTCCTGCAAAGGGATACTGTATCCATATAGTTGTAACAAGTAGTGTGTTTAATCAGGTATTTCACGAATTAGATCCTGATAGATGTCTTGATAATTGCAAATGACCAAGATAATGGTGAGCGATTGACTCTGATAGTTGTGACAATTCTAAAAACAAATTGTTTAAAAGATTTTCTAGATATATCCTTTTTCCAGACTCGTTTGAACTAACTAAATGCTCGATGTCTGCCAATAAAACAGAAGTGTGCATCGACATTATGGATTTTTCTTGGGGAGTAATACGACCAGTATCTTTCATTTTTGAAAGATGGTTTATGTTTTTTTGTAATGAATTTAATTGAAAAACAAGTGACCGTGGATTTGATGAATCGGAAAGAAGTAAATCTAAAACTGCAGCAGGATTTATCTTGTTTAAATACCTTCGTCTAAAAGTCATTAAACTATCAGCAATTTCTAGAATTGATTCGTATAAAGGTATCTCGGATGTTGAAACATCAACCATGCATCCTTTTAATAAGCGTATCGTTTGTGAGGCTCTTTCAATTTTTCTGCCCATATCAAGAAAGCGCCAAGCATGCCCTCTAGTCATACTTTCAGCAATTAACCCACCAAATGCAGCTAAAACAACAATGTTGTGGTTAAGGAGATCAAGAATAGTTATCAGGTTTGAATGTTCCGGCTGTTCTAGCATCATATTAAGATCTGGGTTTGAAGGGATTTCCAGAGTGCTAATAACGCGCCACATATCAATTGATATTCTATCTCGCGAAGAACTTGCTGTACGGTAAATAGCTTGAAGATCATTTGCGAAAGTGCCTATTCTTTCTCTATCATAAACCATTGATATCAAGTGATTTCCTGGTTC
>CAMDHK010000011.1 GCA_945897965.1 Candidatus Kuenenia stuttgartensis
CATTTGCCCTGAAGGGGCAAAATGTGATAGCCCAGGGCAACGCCCTGGGGAAATGGCCCAATAAAACCCCCAGCCCTGAAAGGGCGAAAGGGTTCGGTAGCTGATTATCGCGCCCTTTCAGGGCTTATTTGATGGGGGATTTATTACCCGGGGTTGCGCTCCGCTTTACCCCGGGCTATCACATTTCGCCCCTTCGGGGCTTAGGAACCACCGCCCGTCATTCTCCGTGAAAGCGGGGAATCCATGGATATTAAATGCCAAGAATGGAACTCCGCATACGCGAAGTTGACATTAAAGCGGGTGCAAAATCTAAAGGTTCAAATGGAGGAGTTGCAGTGGGGCTTCCCCATCGCAACTAATCTGCCTTTAAACAAGCTAATATCAATCAATGGGAAGTAAAAGTGGCGGAGGTTAGAAGTCGGGCTAGCGAAGCGAAGGGCCCTTTTCCCGGAGGGAAGAGGGTTGGGAGTTGGGGGAAAAAGAAAGAAAAAATGGTGGTGTAAAAGCTAGAGGGAAGAGGGTTGGGAGTTGGGGGAAAAAGAAAGAAAAAATGGTGGTGTAAAAGCTAGAAAGAAGAGGGTTGGGAGTTGGGGAAAAAGAAAGTAATACAAAAGCAAGAAGCTCATCCAGCGAAGTGGATGAGCTTGAAGGGATTAAAATAAGAACACTACAAAGTCTTTTAGATATTGCATTTTTTTACTTTGAGCCAATGCAGTAGAGGGTTGAATCGGAGCGCAGGAAAATCTTCCCGCCTGAAACCGCGGGCGTGCATTGGATTGTATCTTTAATTTCGTTGGTTGCGATAAGCTCCGTTTTTTCGCCTAGGCTCACAACAAAAGCAGAGCCTTCCTCGTTGATTAGATAAAGATGATTGCCCGCAATGATGGGTGAACCCGAGAATGGGCCCTTCATGCGAACCTGAGCAACTTCCTTACCATCCTTAGCTTCAAATACATTGAGGCCGATGCTTGATAGGCCATAGACTTTGCCTTTGTGAACTAGTGGGGAGGCGTAGCCACCTACCAACTTGTTGGACTTCCATTGTGGAACAGGAACCTTCTTGCCTGAGGATGGGGATAGGACAAGTGTTTCTTTTCCTGGTGCAAGAAGAAGGCCTTCGCCCAAGGTGGGGGAGGGAATGGTAGAAGGGCCGGAGCTTGCGAGGGACCAGTTTTCTTTGCCCGTAAGTGCATCAACGCTAAGAACGGAGCTATCGGTTTGCAGAATGACTTCAGCGGTGCCATTGGCGTTGGGCATAATAAGCGGGCTGCTCCAGTTGATGGTTCTGGGTCGGTTGAACTTCCAGAGGTTTTTGCCAGTATTAGCATCAATGCCTAGTACGAAGGAATCGCCAGCGTTATCCATGGGGATGACAAGCACATCTTTCCAAAGAACGGGGGAGGAAGCCATGCCTACCATGTTGGTGATATCTGGGTAGTCAAGTGCGAGGGAACGATACCAGAGGAGGTTTCCATCGCGGTCGAGTGCAGCAACGTCGGCGCAGGCAAAGAGAGCAAAAATGCGCTGGCCATCGGTTGCTGGGGTTGGGGCAGCCATGTTGGTTTTGGGATGGCAGTTGGTGTTGCCTGTTGCGTTGAATTGTCGTTCCCAAAGCTTGGAACCTTTATTGGGATCGAAAGCCATCACATGAAGGCGGGATTCTTTGTAGTTAGAACTAGAGGTAAGAAAAAGTCTGCCACCCGCGATAACAGGACTGGATAACCCGCGCCCTTGAAGTGGTGTTTTCCAGAGGAGGCCTTCGGCTGCGGACCATTTTAAAGGTAGGTTTTGTTCTTCGGATACGGCAGAGCCGCCAGGGCCACGGAACTGGGGCCAATCAGCAGCATGAAGAATACCGGTGAGGATAAAGGCACCTAGAAAAACTCGGACGATAGTTGAATTGAGTGTGTACATTACTTAGCGCTCCCTTCTTGTTTGGCGATGGTGTAAGGAATCTTGACGCCTGCGAAATCGGTAAGTCTAAGTTGGAACTCCCATTTTTGGGCCCAACTCTCGGTCTGATTATTTTGGCAGATCTTAAGAAGAATATCGTTCACACCTTTTTTAAGGTGGATGGGAGCAGCGTGTTGATCCATGGTCATGCCATGGTGATACTCATCGCGTGCAAAGATTTGTTTGCCATCATGAAAAATCTTGAGTGAGGTGATGCAGCCTGCCCGAACATAAACGGTGCCCTCAGCGGGGCTGTTAATGCGCGTGAAAGCATAGGCGGTGGCTTCCTTCTTTTTACCAAGCACTTTGTTAATATCGATGACGCCATAGGAATCTTCAGTGGTGAAATTGATCCATTTAATTGCGCCTTCTTTACCTTCGTAAGAAGCATCAAGCTTGACATCTTTTTCAGGTGGGTAGGGCAGGTCGAAGCCTTTGTTCTTGGTGTTATCAAAGGGCCCGACCAGATACCAGGTGCGAACAAAGCCGAAGTGTGCGGGAAGATCAACTGTCTCGCCTAGGCCTTTAAGCTCTTTGGCAAGTGTATCGACTTGGTCTTTATCGGAAGCGCTCATGAAAGCTTTACGGAAAGTGGCCTTGGCTTCTGAGTCTTTTTTAGCTTTCTTTTGGGTGGAGCCTTCATCGATGAGAAGGGCGATTGCTTCGCGCCTGAGTTCTGCTGCGGGGTCAGTAATGAAGGATGGGATCAAGCTCTGAGCTTTATCTTTGTCTGCTGATTGCAGGATTTCAAATGCGAGCTTGCGGCCCAGGGCGGGCTTTGAAGTATCTTTTACTAGGGCGGTGATTTTTTCGAGGGGCAATGCCTTAGTGTTGCCGTTGGCTTTTTCAACAATCGCATTGATTGCAGAACGAAGCCAGTTGGAAAGCACAGGCTGGCTGGCATCCATGGCTGCAAGAACTTCGGGTAGCGCATCGGGTGAAAGATTGGCAATCTGCTTCCAAGCCTTTTGAGCTTCGATATTGCCTAGGCCACTTTTTCCAACCTTGCGAATAGGCTCAAGAATTTTAGAAACATTCCCAGACGATTCTTGCACCCATGCCAGGGCGTTGGTGCCCAAACAAACAACCAAAGCGAGAAGAAGCGCAGTGATTCTCATGACAGCCTCTAATAGATGATGACAACTTAAGCTTAGCCGATGCCAAGCACATCATTCATAGAGTAACTGCCCGCAGGCTTGTCCGCCAGAAATTTAGCTGCAAGAAGTGCACCACGGGCATAACTATCGCGGGTATGGCCTTTGTGCACGAGTTCCATGGTTTCGCCCAGGGTGCTGAATATTACGGTGTGCTCGCCCACATTATCGCCCACACGAACGGCATGAATGCCTATTTCTGAAGGCTTTCGTTCGCCTACCAGACCTTCGCGACCATGCAATAATTCGGTTTGGCCCTGAACTTCCTGCACGATCTTGGCAAACTGCAGCGCAGTCCCACTAGGGGAATCTTTTTTGAATCGGTGATGTCTTTCGATAACCTCGACATCGAATCCTTTATCTGCAAGCAAGGTGGATGCAACCTTGACGAGTTCGAAAAGAACATTAACCACGAGGCTCATGTTGGGTGCAAATAGAATTGCAATTTCATGTGCTGCAGATTCGAGGGCTTTCTTTTCGGCAGCGGTATGCCCGGTGGTTGCGATCACTAGCGGGATTTTTCTTTGCAGGCAGATGGGCAATACATTCATCGTGCCTTCAGGGGTGGAAAAATCGATGATGGCACTAACAACTTGATCGATGGGGATTTGGGAACGAAGTGGTACGCCTAGATGGCCGATGCCTGCGATTTCGCCTGCATCTTTTCCCATCATAGGATGACCATGGTATTCGAGAGCGCAGGCGATTTTCAACGCTGGGTCTTCTTTGCCCAATGCAACAAGCCTTTGCCCCATTCTTCCGCCAGCACCGTTGATCCCGATTGCAATCTTCATGAAATGCTTCCTTATGCTTAAGCGTAAACTTCAATGGCCTTGATGATATCATCAAGACTGTTAGGCACCTGAACTGCGCGGTTTGCAAATCCTGCCCTGCGCACTCCCCTTACCCCAAGAACATCGTCAAAGGTTTTTTGATCTGAACTATGATATGCGACTGTTGCAGTGGAATCTTTCATTTGATGTGCGGTAAGAATGCAGACCACTCTATCGGAGGGAGCAATAATGCCTTCGGCTCTTAATTTTTTGGCGCCCGCAACACTTGCAGCAGATGCAGGTTCGCAGCCCATGCCGCCTGCGCCTACTTTTGCCTTGGCATCCATGATTTCTTGATCGTTGGTTTCTCTTACTAAGCCGTTGCAAAACTCAATCGCTCGCAAACCTTTAACCAAGTTGACAGGCCGGTTGATTTCAATCGCACTTGCAATGGTGGATGCCCTGCGGTTCTCTGTGTCCATGTCGGTATAGAACTGATTCATCACCGGCTTATTCGGTTCACCTTTATTCCAAGAGACGCTATTCATATTGGTGAGAAGATTGAAGGTATTGGCACCCGCGGCGTTGATAACTGCAAGCCTGGGGATTTTGCTGATAAGTCCCAAATGCTTGAGCTCGATGAAAGCTTTGCCAAAGGCAGAGCTGTTGCCGAGATTTCCACCGGGAACTACGATCCAATCAGGGGATTCCCATCGTAGAGCCTCGAGCACACGATACATTACGGTCTTCTGGCCTTCGAGCCTGAATGGGTTGATGCTGTTTACGAGGTAGATGCCCATTTTTTTTGCAATTTGCTGAACGCGCTGCATTGCATCATCGAAGTCGCCAGCGATTTGGATTGTAAGGGCGCCGTGATCGAGGGCTTGTGCGAGTTTACCGTAAGAGATTTTGCCACTACCGATGAACACGATGCCGCGCATAAGACCAGTGGCAGAACAATAAAGAGAAAGGGAGGCGCTGGTGTTGCCGGTGCTGGCGCAGGCCGCTCTTTTTGCACCTGTCATGTGGGCATGAGTGAAAGCCGCAGTCATGCCGTTATCTTTAAAACTTCCGGAGGGATTCATACCTTCGTATTGAAGGAAAAGATTGCCGTTGTTGACACCAACATATTGAGCAACATGATCAGATTGCCTGAGCAGGGTCTGCCCTTCGCCAATGGTGAGAACAGAGGGTTTGGGAGCGAAAGGAAGAAGTTCGTAGAAGCGCCAAACGCCACTGAAAGACAAAGGCTCATGTCTAAGCGACCACTTGGCTTCGAAATCTTTTAAGGATTTGGGTACGGGGAGTTTATCCCAATCGTAAGCGACATCCATAATGCCCCCACATTTGGGGCAAGCGAAGGCGGTGTCATCGAGGGAGTTGGTACCCCCGCAATGTGGCATGACACAGCGTTGGAAAACAAGATTATCATTAAAGGCAGTCATACGCACCGGAAAGCATATGGGTAATGTAAAAAATATAGAAACCGAGACTCAATTTAGAGTTTCGGTTTAGAGTCATCATACTCAAAAGGGGACTCGTTATCGACCCGAGCTAGCCTTAAAGATGTCTTTCCTTCAAGAAAATCCATTAAAACCGGAAATACATGCTTCAGACGCCACCCTTTTGCAAGAGAATTAGTACCAGAAAGTGAAGTATTGTCAATTTTAGAGCGAACTAGCTCGCGTAAATCAGAGGCGGTAGCGACCAAGCCTGGTATAAGGCTTTTACGGTTACATAGGTCGCCAAGCAGCCCTGCCATCACTTGCCCGATAAGGCCTACTTGGGGTGCATCGGGTTTGGTTTCATCTTGAAGGGGCAAGGTATCAAGAGGGAGTGCCCGCGCTTTTTGGATAGCAGCCATGATTTCTTCGGAATCGCGATGCTGAATGCCCCTAAAGGCTAAAATATCTTGAGCTTTCTGAGGGTTTCGTTTGACAATATCAGCAATAAGATCATCGCGAAGGATGGCACGGGGCGGGCGATTGCGCTTAGCAGCAAATTCTTCGCGCCAAGCAACGATTTCGCGCACCATCGCCAAGCGCTTGCGATCAAATCCCCCGGTTCCTTTAACCTTGCGCCAGCGTTCGCCAATCGGTTCATCAAGGTTGGATCTTGCTTGGAGATCAGCAAATTCTTCTTCGGCCCAATCGATCCTGTCGAGTTCGAGAAGCCTTGCAGAAATTTTCTCATGGCACTGCAAAAGATAGCGAACATCATCAAATGCGTAGGTGATCTGATCAGCAGTTAGCGGGCGAATGCGCCAGTCGGTGAGGGTTTCCTGCTTGGAAAGTCGGGTGCCTGCAAAGGTTTGCACTAATGTACCATAGCCTGCGGGGTAGCCGACTCCTATCAACCCTGCAGCCACCTGAATATCAAACAATCTAGCAGGGGCTTTTCCGGATAAATGCTGGCAGATGCGGATTTCTTCCCTGCCTGCATGAACGATAACATTGCGTTTTCCATCGGTTACTAAATCCCAAAATGCCCCGAGTGATCCAATAGCGATGGCATCGATAACAAAAAGATCTTCTGGGGTTGCAACCTGAACCAGGCATAATTCAGGGCGAAAGGATTCTTCGCTTACAAACTCCGTATCAAAACCAAACACACTGCTTTTGGCAATTTTCTCGCAACTCTTAAGGAAATCAGCTTCATTAGCCACAAAATGCTCGCGCATCATTAAAATCCCTGACAAAGTTGTTAAATCACTACTGCAATACAAAAATGATTATGCCTCATTTATAATCATTGTCATACCTTTTATTCTAGGATGGATTAAAATTAATGTTAATGCGACCAGTGTTGTGATAACTGAACCAAAGCTTCCCCAAGCGAGGGCCTTATGATTGAAGAGTACCTGAATCAAAAAGTGGTGATAGATTTACATAGCCCTTATGTCTGCCTTGGAACCCTCACCCGCTTTGATGAGGGCTTTTTTGAAGTCGTTAATGCGGATCTTCATGACCTACGCGACACCAAAACCTCCAGAGAAAACTACATAGCAGCATCACTTTCGACAGGCATTAAACGCAATCGCAAGAAAATTCTGGTCTCCCGCAGAGACATCATCTCGGTTTCCCTGCTTGCAGATGTCATGGATGAATAAGGGTTTATTTCTTATCCCATGCATTGGTGAAGAATCTGACCCAGTTGCCATGCGAGATCTTTGCAATATCCGCATCGTTATAACCTCTCAGCTTTAATAAAGCTGGAAAGCCCTGCAAATCTGCAATGGTATCGATGTCGCCGGGAGATTGCTCGGTACCAAACCCACCATCCAAATCGGTTCCCAAAGCCGCATGATCCGAATTTCCTGCAAGCTGGCAAACCCTATCGATATGATCGATGACGGTGTTCATGGTGACGCCACTTTCTTTTACCGTGGTTTTACCGCGAACCCAATTTGGGTATAGCATCCAGTTGTCGAAAGCAGCACCAATAACAGCTTTTCGAGAAATAAGCTTTTTAATCTGATCATCGGTAAGTTGCCTTTGGTCGGGCACTAACGCCCTGCAATTATGATGGCTTGCAAGTACGGGCCCGCCATAAAGTTCCATGGCTTCATCAAAGCATTGGTCTGAAAGATGGGTGATATCCAAAATCATGCCACAAGCCTGCATCTCTTTTAAAAGATCGGGGCCCATGGGGAAAAAGCCACCAATGGTGCTGGTGCCATGTGCGTAGGGGCTGACGCCATAATGTGCGGGGCCGATGATTCGTAAACCCAGATCAAACCAATGATGAACCTGGCTGGGGTGAAGAACAGGGTCTGCGCCTTCCATGCTTAGGATAAAGCCCAGAGGTTCGGTCTCGGACACAGGTTCCTGCCAGCGTTGGACATGATTTACAAGATCTTTAGAATTCTTGATAAAGCGTAATTGCCCCGCCTCAACCATGGCTTCGTAGTAGGCGAGTTGGCCCCTTCCTGCGGCATACGAAGCGGGCATGGATTCGTAGCGCTGCAGGGGTGGCATCATGCCCTGTCGCATGAGCCTTGCAAGGAGAGTTGCGATAAAAATGCCTACTTTTCCCTTACGAAGCTCGGGAAATGAGACGGTGCCCACGCCACGGCCTTTGCCGGTCATGAGTAGTTCATTTTCCCGCTTTCTAATAAGGGAAACATCGAGTCGGAGGTCTCGATTCCAGTCCAGGGCATTCCATGCAAGATCTAGATGAGCATCGAAAATTAGCATGTTTTTTTCTCTTTCCGGGTTTGGCAAGTAGTCATTAGGCATGTCGCAATGTACACTAATATAGTGTCCGGGCCAATATTCCTGGTTGAAAATCCATCATTGTTGGGGAATGTCATGCAAAAGATTCAGATCGACTCAGAATCAGAAACCGTAATCGAGCGTTCAGATTATCCACCAGAAAAGATTCGCCAAATAATGGCGAATGAAATTGTAGCTGTTTTAGGCTACGGTGTACAAGGGCGTGGCCAATCGCTCAACATGAAGGATAACGGCGTTAATGTCATCATCGGGCAGCGCGAACATTCCAAATCTTGGGATCTTGCTGTTAAAGATGGCTGGGTTCCTGGCAAAACCCTCTTCCCAATGGAAGAAGCGGCTGCCAAGGGTACCATCATTCAATATTTGCTTTCTGATGCTGGCCAAAAAGAACAATGGTCCAAGCTTAAGCCCCACCTTACCAAAGGCAAGGCGCTTTATTTCTCCCACGGGTTCAGCATTGTTTACAAAGACCAAACCCATGTGATACCTCCAGCAGATATCGATGTGATTTTAGTTGCACCCAAGGGTTCTGGTACCTCTGTAAGAAGGTTGTTCCTCGAAGGCAAGGGTATCAACTCTAGCTATGCAGTTTTCCAAGATGCAACTGGCAAGGCTTATGACCGTGCTCGTTCGCTAGGCATTGCAATCGGCTCGGGCTACCTTTTCGAAACTACTTTCCAAAAAGAAGTGTTCAGCGATTTAACAGGCGAACGTGGTGTGCTTATGGGCGCCATCTATGGCCTTTGGCTCGCTCAATATGAAGTGCTTCGTGCAAACGGGCATTCCGCCAGCGAATCTTTCAACGAAACCGTTGAAGAAGCAACCCAAAGCCTTTATCCCTTGATTGCAGAAAATGGCATGGATTGGATGTATGCCAACTGTTCCACCACTGCACAACGAGGCGCATTGGATTGGTTCAAGAAGTTTCATGATGCTTCCAAGCCTGTTTTCGAAGAACTATATCGCAGTGTTGCAGATGGTTCTGAAACTCGCAGAACGCTTGAATCAAACAGCCATCCTGATTATCGCAAGAACCTTGAAGTTGAACTCAAGGAAATTGCAGATAGCGAAATGTGGCGTGCAGGCGCTGCAGTGCGAGCACTCAGGCCAGAACGAGCCAACGACAAGAAGTAATTTCTTCTTCTACGCATCGTAATACCAATTGCAAAACCCCGGGTACTCTTACCTGGGGTTTTTGCTTTTCCAGCCGTCTTCATATGCCTGCCGTTTCGTTTCGACTTATGTTTATTGTTCTGGGCCACATAAGCAAAAAGCTGATTAAGCAAAAAGTTCATCAAAATATCATTGGACTTATAGCTCAGATTGCTGAAACTGATGTGATCATTTGTTTTTTGTCAAAGGGTGCATCATGAAAATAAAACTAGTTCTCTCGTTTGCAATTCTAACTTCTATGGCGATTGGCTTTGTTATCACCGCTGATGAACCAGCAAAAAGTGTTAAGAAAGATTTGCCTGGCCCACAAAGTTCGGGCGAAGTAAAACTCCCCAATGGGTGGTCATTGAAACCTGCAGGCAAGCAGATCCCTCTGGGTGATTTTCCCGTTAACATGGTGGTGCACCCCAGTGGCAAATATCTTGCAATCCTTCATGCAGGTTATGGCCCACACGAAATTCATATTGCAGAACTTGATAAATCGGGCGCAACCATCATCAGCAAGGTTGGTATCAAGCAGACTTTTTGTGGTATTTGTTTTTCCCCTGAAGGCGATAAGCTTTATGCCAGTGCTGCAGAGTTTGCCAGCGCTTATGTTTACGATTTTAAAAATGGTTACCTCTCTAACCGGAGCGAGATTAGCGTAGCTGATGAGAAAAGTAAATTTGTCACTACGGGGTTGGCGCTGGATTCGAGTGGTAAGAAAATCCTTGCTGCAGGTTGCTGGAGCCATTCGCTTAGCATAACTCCGCTTGATAAGCCAGAAGCCCGCAAGATGGTTGAACTTAAAGTTGATTCCTATCCGTTTGGTTTTCTTGCGTTGCCTAAGAAAGATCAGGCATTGGTTAGCCTTTGGGGCGCTTCCGCTGTAGCACTCATTGATACCAAAGATGCCAAGATTCTTGAAACATGGCCTACCGAAAGCCATCCAACCGAAATGGTTTTATCCCCCGATAACAAAACTCTTTTTGTTGCTTGCTCGAACTCCACACGCGTTAGCATTCTTGATGCCTCGCAGAATGGTAAAAGCTTGGGCACGCTTAATTGCGCACTTTATCCCAACGCACCCAATGGCAACACCCCAGGAAGTCTGGCTCTTACAAACGATGGAAAGATCCTTCTCGTAGCTAATGCGGATGCTAATAATCTTAGCATGTTTCAAGTGGAAGATCCGCTTAAGCCTGTGCCTATGGGCTATATTCCCGCTGGATGGTATCCAACAAGTGTTCGCATTAATCAGATTGATGGAAAAATCTATTTCTGTAACGGTAAAGGCTTAACCTCGAGGCCGAATTCGCAAGGGCCCAATCCTCTTGCGGCCAAGGATCTTCCCATTAGGCAGTATATTGCAGGCCTTATGCAGGGTTCGTTGGGGGTTCTGGATATGCCCACACCCGAGAAAATGATCGCCTTCACCAAGGAAGCGTATTCTTGCAGCCCTCTTCAGGCGGATAATCTTCCAATGGCTCAATGGCCCAGTAGTAATCCCATCCCCAGAAAAGTCGGTGACCCCAGCCCTATTAAGTATTGCGTTTATGTCATCAAGGAAAACCGCACCTATGATCAGGTGTTTGGTGATATCAAAGAAGGCAATGGCGACCCATCCCTTTGCATCTTTGATGAAAAGGTAACACCCAATCAACATAAGATCGCAAGAGAGTATACCTTGCTTGATAACCTTTATGTGGATGGTGAAGTTTCTGCGGATGGCCATCAATGGAGCATGGCTGCTTACTCTACTGACTTTGTGGAAAAGGTTTGGCCATTGACCTATCGTGGCAGCCCACTTAAAAAGCTTACTGCTTATCCTTCGGAGGGTGCCTTTGATGTTATCGCCCGGCCTGCGGGTGGTTACATCTGGGATCGTTGTGCAGAAGCCAAGGTTTCATTCCGCAGTTATGGCGAATGGATTGATAATGCTAAAAAACTAGGCGAACCTTCTAAGGCTAGGGTTAAGGCACTGGAAGGCAAGTTTGATCCTTTCTATCGGGGCTATGATCTTGATTACCCTGATGTAAAAAGAACAGAGCGCTTTTTAGAAGAAGTTGCCCGCTTTGAAAAAGAGGGTGGTATGCCCCAGCTAAGTATTGTTCGACTTCCAAATGATCATACCTATGGCACCAGGCCTGATAAGCCCACCCCTACTGCTATGGTTGCAGAAAACGACCTAGCTATGGGCATGCTGGTAGAGGGCCTTTCGAAGAGTAAGTTCTGGAAAGAGACTGCGATTTTTGTGATTGAAGATGATGCACAAAATGGTTCGGATCATGTGGATGCACATCGTACTATTTCGCTGGTGATCAGCCCTTATACGAAGCGCAAATTTGTAGATTCCACCATGTATTCAACCTCAAGTATTTTAAGAACCATGGAACTGATTTTAGGGTTAAAGCCCATGAGCCAGTTTGATGCTGCTGCAACCCCGATGTTTAATTCCTTTCAAGCAAAACCTGATCTGACTCCTTTCAAGCATGTTGCAGCAAAAGTTAGCCTGACAGAAAAGAACACCGAGAAATCGTGGGGCGCGAAGCAGTCTCTTGCCTTTGATCTTGATAAAGAAGATGCAGCAGATGATTTACTTTTTAATGAAGTCATTTGGAAATCGGTCAAGGGAGCCAATAGCCCCATGCCTTCGCCTGTAAGGGCGGCTTTCTTCCTGCCCAAATATGCCACCAAGCCTGTTTCTAAAGATTAAGCTTGATGACTTTGTATCTCTAACGCCCATGGAGAATTGCAATGCCTTCCGCCCAGAAGGCCGACACCGATACTTCCCCAGCTTGGTATTTCACACTCTGGAAAGTTCCATCGGTACCTGCAGCCTTGGCTATAACCCTAGGCTTCTTAATCGATATTGCATATCAACCTCCGTTGCTATTCATGATGGCGTTGTCGTTGGGCCTTCTTCTCGCTTGGTTAGTTTGCATCGTTGGGAAGAAGCTAAACCTTGCTCTGATATATCTGCTGCTTTTCATTGTTTGCTTGGGCGCATTCAGGCACTTTATTGCTGCCCGTTTGGTTACCTCCGACGATGTTAGGCGCTCTCTTGACGATTCGCTTTCTCTTTGCAAGTTTAAAGGTTTTCTGCAGGAAGAACCAAGGCTTTGGGTTGGCGAAACCAACAATCCATTGCGTACGGTTCCTGCTGCTAATCGAAGTTCTGCAATTCTTTATTTGCATGAGATGCAACAAAATGGCGTATGGAACCCGGTCAAAGGTAATTTAAGGATGGTGAGTAATGATACCTTGGCAGAGTTTCATTTAGGGGATACGGTCGAAATAACAGGGCGGGCTAAGTTGATATCGGCGCCCATGAATCCAGGCGAATGGGACTACCGGAGTTTTCTAAATCAACAGGGTATTTATGGCGAAATCAGGATCAATGATTCTTCAGCGATTCGAATGGTTGAGGAAGGATCGTGGTTCAACTTTTCTTCTTTATTGTGCTTTATCCGGGCGAGGGCAGCCAACCTTCTTGTCAGCAATCTCCCTACCCCTGAAGGCCCTCTTGCTGAGGCATTGCTTTTGGGCGATAGCCCTTTGTTGCACAACAGCGAGTGGGATAAATTTAAAAATACCGGGGTGCTTCATGTGCTTGCGATCAGTGGGCAACACCTTGCAATATTAGGTGGAACTTTGGCATGGTTACTGCGTGCCTTCAGATTCAAGCCTGCATCCATTGCTTTCATGGTAACTCTTTTTCTTTTGGTTTATGCGCTGCTTACCGGGGGTAGGCCCTCTGCGATGCGTGCCGTCATCATGGTGGGGTGCTTCAGTTTGGGAATTATCCTGCGTAGGCCTGCGCCTGCGATTCATACCCTTACCGCTTCTTGGATCATTCTTGCGTTTGTCCAACCATGGGATTTATTCAGCCCCGGATGCACTCTTTCATTTCTTGCAACTGCTTGCCTAATCTGGGTGATTCCAAAGTTTTCGCAACCAGAAGAAAGCCCGCTCGAGCTTTTAACACATGAATCCAAACCCTTATGGCGCAGAATGCTTGCTGATTTTTTGAAGGCAACACGCGAACTATTTTTTATCTCTGCTATTGTCTGGGTTTTTGTAACTCCCTTGGCAACTGCATTCACCCATGTGGTTTCACCCGTTGCACTTTTAATTGGCCCGCCTCTTATCATCCTGACAACCATTGCGCTTTTAGCAGGATTCATTGGCATTGTTTTGGGAAGTTTTATCAGCCCGATTGCGGTGGTCGCAACTTGGATTATTTTCCCCTGCCTTTGGTTATGTGGCAAACTTGTTGATCTGGCTTTGCTGATCCCCATGGGCCATTTTTATCTTCCTGATCTGCCCTTTTGGTTGATTCCGCTCGGGTATGCCTGCGTTTTTATCTGGCTGAATTGGGCTTCTCTTTTGCCTAAATATGCATGGTGCTGCGTTGCGATTCTTTGGACTTTGCTTTTTATCCTCCCTATTCGAATACCGCCTAGAGATCTTTGCGTGACGTTTTTGGCTGTGGGGCATGGCACCTGCGTAGTGATGGAAACTCCAGATGGAAAGGTGTTGGTATATGATGCTGGGTCGATCTCGGGGCCTGAAGTTTCACGCAGGAAGATTGCTCCTTTCCTTTGGTCGAAGAAAATTACCACCATCGATAAGTTGTTAATCTCTCATGCAGACCTTGATCACTTCAATGGCTTGCCTTTCCTGTTGCAAAGTTTCAATGTGCGATCGGTGGCAACAACCCCAAGTTTTTCACAGAAACCTACTCCGGGTGTTGCTTTGGTCAACCAATTGCTTGGCAATCCCCGTGCGAATCTTGAATTGATCACCAAAGGTAAAAGCTGGAGTTCTGGTGGTGTTGATTTTGAAGTGCTTCACCCACCTCAAGTTGGCCCTTCGGGAAATGAAAACACCCGAAGCATGGTTATAGAAGTTGGT
Source organism: Candidatus Kuenenia stuttgartensis (assembly GCA_945897965.1). Lineage (GTDB taxonomy): Bacteria > Planctomycetota > Planctomycetia > Gemmatales > Gemmataceae > UBA969. Next base: position 14,185 of record CAMDHK010000011.1, read on the forward strand.
TACAAGGGATTTAAAATGCTTTTGACAGGCGACTTGCAAAGCCCCGGCTTGGAAATGGTAATGCAACTTCCCCCAAGGGCGATTGATGTGCTGATGGCGCCACACCATGGAAGTACCAAATCTTTACCCTCTGAGTTTTTGAATTGGTGCCAGCCCGCAAGTGTGGTGATAGGTACACAAGGGGATATTTATCCCTCTATGCCATTGCCTGTAAACTCATCATCTAATTGGATGTCGACGAGGGAAGAAGGCGCGATAACTTTGCGTTTTCATAAGTCAGGAATTGCAATCGAGACTTTCATGAATTCGAAAAGCGAAGCGTTGCCTGAGGGAATGCTTCATTAACTTTGGTTAAGGGTTTACAAATTCATGTTCGGGGTTTCGTAGTGAAAGCACCGGGCAGGGTGATTTTCGCACAAGGGTTTCAGCAAGGCTGCCTAAAAACAAGTGCGCTAACCCTGTATGCCCGTGAGTTCCAAGGATGATGAGGTCGATGTTTTCATCCGTTGCGAGGGAAATGATTTCGTCAAGTGGGTTGCCTTCTTGACAGTGGGAAATCAATTCAATCCCGTGATGCTTGTACGGCTCGAGAAAATCAGCAAGCGATTTGCCCGCAGCAAGTAGCATGGGTTCAATGTTGGAAAGTGCAACAGATGGATTGATGAATCCCATTTCGGGGATGAATATTGAAACATCTTGAACCACATGGAGAACATGAAGTTTTGCACCGAATTTAGTGGCAAATTCTAACCCATAGCGGATTGCACTTTGAGATTGTTTGCTGAAATCGGTCGGCACCAATATGGATTTTAAAGTAATCATGGCCCTATCTCCGGATATTTGGTGGAAACACGGGCCAACCATGGCCTATACAATAATTATATACCAACGAATTTGCGAAATCGTGCTCGGAGCAATTTTGTCATCTCGCCCGGCACGCCATCACCTATTTTTCTTCCATCACATTTTACCACGGAGATTACTTCTGCAGCAGTGCCTGTAAGAAAACATTCATCTGCAACAAAAACATCATGCCTGGTAATTACAACTTCCTGCACCGTAATTTTTTCGGCCCTCGCAAGATCCATTACCGTATTTCGGGTGATGCCTTCGAGGATACCACATTGGGGCGCGGGAGTTTTTAGCACTCCGTTCTTAACCAAGAAAATATTGTCTGCGGTGCACTCTGCAACTTCGCCCAGATGATTAAGCATGATTGCTTCGGGTACGCCTGCCCTGTTGGCTTCAAGCTTTGCAAGAATGTTATTGAGATAATTCAGCGATTTGATTCTGGGGTTTAATGCGTTGGGGATATTTCGAATCGTTGCTGCTGTTATGATTTCCATCCCTTTTTCGTACATCTCTTCGGGATAGATGGAGATATCATCCACGATGATGATGATCTGGGGGTTCGTTGTTTTTCGTGGGTCGAGCCCAAGGTTGCCCACCCCTCTCGATACGATAAGCCTTATATAACCATCTTTTTTTGCGTTCGCTTGTACTGTATCTTTTACCGCTTTGCACATCTCATCGATACTTAGCGGGATGGTCAAATCAATAGACTTGGCGCTTTCGTAAAGCCTGACGATGTGTTCATGCAATTTAAATACTACAGAGTTGTAGATTCGAATGCCTTCGAAAATCCCATCACCATAGAGGAAGCCATGGTCGTAAACAGAAATAACCGCATCAGCTTTTTCAACAAGCTTGCCATTCATGTAAATCTTAGACATTAAAAAACTCCGAAGGATGCCAGAAGATTATTAAAAGCCTGCTTGGCGCCTAGTTTCGTCCGGGTGATTCTCATCTTCCGGAAGATTATCAAATGATTCAGGCCTAACTATGCCAAAGGCTTCAGGCTGCAGTTGAAGAGGCACTTCCACATGGCCTGCAACAAGTTTAATAATTCTATGGGTTCCACGGGCAATCTCAAGATTATGGGTGACCATGATAATGGTTACATTGTCGATTTCGTTCAATTCCCGCAGTAGTTGTACGATTTCTCGCCCAGTATCTTCGTCCAAGTTTCCTGTGGGTTCATCTGCAAAAAGAAGTGCAGGGTTACCAATTAAAGCCCTTGCGATTGCTGTTCGCTGCATTTCGCCACCCGAAAGTTCTTTGGGTAAATGGTGCATTCGATGGCCTAAGCCCACTTTTTCCATCAGGGTGATTGCCCGTTTTCTCGCTACGCTTCCATTGCCCAGCCATGAAAATACCGAGCTTCGAATCATTAACGGGATCATTACATTTTCGAGCGCAGTCAATTCTGGAAGTAGATGATAAAATTGGAAGATGAAACCGAAATCATGATTGCGAAGATGGTCTCTCTTATCTGCGGAGAGGTTGTCGATTCTTTTTTCTCGGTAATAGATTTCCCCTTCATCGGGTTTGTCGAGCGAACCCAATAGATGCATCAGGGTGCTTTTTCCCGAACCTGATGCGCCCACCACGCTTAGAAATTCCCCTTCTGCAACTTCCATATCCACGCCCTTTAATACCGGCGTGCTTATCGCACTCTTGCGATAAATCTTGTGCAGATTTCGCGCATACATGAATGTATTTCCAGCCATTAGCTTTTATCCTTAGTTGAAATTATTCATATCGTAGCGCACGTACCGGATGCAGCATCGATGCCCTTAATGCAGGGAGTATGCTGAAAAGAACAGCAATCCCGATCGATCCCAGATTTACCAGAAACACACTAAGCAAATTGATGTCAGTGGGGATCTTGTCGAAATAGTAAACATCCCGTGGGAAGATATCTTGGCCCGTTACATTTGCAATAAACTTCTCGATATCGTTGATATGCACCGTGATTTCCAATCCTATGATGGTGCCTAGTCCCGCACCCACCAAACCCAGTAGAAATCCATAACCAATGAATATGGTTAGAATTCCACCATTGGATGCACCCAACGCTTTTAGGATTCCTATGTCCCTGGTTTTTTCTACCACGATCATCGAAAATATCGCTAAAATTCCAAAGCCTGCCACGGCTATGATTAAAAACAAGAGTATGTTCAAAATCCCTTTTTCAACTCGGATTGCTGCAAGAACTGCACCCTGCTTTTGTTCCCAAGTTTGCACTTCCAAGGGTGCATTGGCAAATAACTCTCTCAGCCTTGCAACCACCTTAGGCGCTTTGTTGTAATCCTTCAATTTGATTTGTATGCTCGTCACACGATCTTCCATCGTGCGCAGTTTTTGAAGGTGTTCGATGGGCATAAATACATAGTTCGAATCGTATTCGCTCATTTCTGATTTGAAATAATCAGAAACCACAAAACGATCGAATACAGGCGACATCTTTGCACCACTCACTGTTGTAATCACAACTTCATCACCCGGTTCCAAGGTTCGAACATCCTTGTTGGGAAGATCTGCAGGCGCATTGCGATCGCGGTAATGAGCGATGGCATATCCTAAAATCACGCCTTGGGGTTCGTGGGGTTTGCTTGGTGGTGGATCGGGTGGTGGCGGTTCGTTCAGGTTGGGCGCTTCTCTGGGTCCAGGAAAATCTATGCCCCTCGATGCCCGCCTGATGATAAACCTCTCACGCGCATTTTCATCCAGATTAAAAGTAGGCTTATCATGATTCTTTGGGTTCACCAGGTGTTCTGCAAACCCACCTACGGCTTTGCGGCCTTCGGGTTCTATCCCGATGATTCTTACTGGTCGGGTAAAGGGAACTTCACGAAAGTTGAACTGCAGCATCGCAAAGATTTCAAGCGTTGCTGTCATCGCATCGACTTCGGTGCTTAAGAAAGGGTCGTTTCTTATCAGTGCCATTTTACTGGGCGCATCGGTAAAACCATCGTAATCGTAGGCCTCAAGCACCACATCCGAAAGCAGGCCATGCAACCTTTCCTTCAATTTCGTACTGAATCCACCCATGACACTGTTCACAACAATTAAGGTTGCAACTCCTAGCATCACGCTGACAATGCATACCATCGCCAGATATCGGGTTCGTAAATATTTCCAGCACAGCAAAAGCTTGTACAAGTACCACCTCAATCCTTGAGAACAATTCAATCTAGGGCTTAATGCCTATTCTTCCTTCGAAGCCACCGCTTCTTCCCGATGCTCGGGCCTTAATAAAGGAAATAGAATCACATCTCGAATGGTTGGAGTGTTCGTAAGCAACATCACCAGCCTATCAATACCAATGCCCAAACCGCCTGCGGGGGGCATGCCATACTTCAACGCTTGAACAAAATCGTCGTCCATCTTTGACATCGAATCTTCTTCCTTCAAGCCACCAAGTTGTTGGCGGAAGGTTTCTTCCTGCGTGACCGGGTCGTTCAATTCGGTGTATGCATTGGCTAGTTCCATGCCACATACATAAAGCTCGAATCGTTCTGCGATTTCTGGGTTACCTGTTTTTCGTTTGGTCAGTGGGCAGAGTGTAGCAGGGTAATCATACACGAAAATAGGGCCCATTAAGTTGTGCTCGACTTTCATTTCGAACAGTTCCTGAATAATTACATCTTTATGTTTGCCCTTGGTGTTTAAACCCAAGGCAGTCGCCTTTTGGGTTACAGCGTCCGCATCTTCCATGGCAACGCCAACATGCTCTTTGAATAATTCAGAGTAAGTTGCCCTGCGCCAGGGGGCTGTGTAATCAACTTCATGTGCGCCAAAAGGTCGAACAGTTCCTTCGCCAAGATTCTTGATGCATGCAAGTATCAAGCCTTCGGTAAGATCCATCATGGATTGATAATCGCCATAGGATTGGTAGAGTTCAAGCATGGTGAATTCGGGATTGTGCTTGGGGCTGATGCCTTCATTGCGGAACACTCTGCCGATTTCATACACCTTTTCGATACCACCCACTAGAAGTCGTTTTAGATGCAGCTCTAAAGCGATACGAAGGTATAGTTGGAGATCCAAGGTATTGTGATGGGTGATGAAAGGCCGTGCTGCAGCGCCGCCTGCAATGTTATGCAGCGTGGGCGTTTCCACTTCCCAAAAGCCTGAATCATCAAGATGGCGCCTGATCGTTCGCACCATAAGAATTCGCTCTCGGGTGCGCTTTAAAGTTTCGGGTGTGTAGATTAAATCCAAGTAACGATGGCGTAAACGGAATTCGATATCTTGCATCCCTTGATATTTATCTGGGTGGGGCAGAAGCGATTTACCTAAGAAAGTGATCTTGGTTGCGAAGACTGTCAGCTCGCCTGTTTTTGTTTTCCCATACGAACCATCGATGCCCAGAAGATCGCCTAGGTCGATATGCTTTGCAATATCCCAACCCAGTTCGCCTACTTGTTTCTTGCCTATCATTACTTGAACTTGGCCAGTCCAGTCACGCAGATCGATGAAGTAAACATTGCCCATGCCCCTGCGCAGGACGATTCTTCCTGCCAATCTGGTTTGCACTGGGTTTTCTGGATCGACGGGTAACTCGCGTACTTGGGCAATGGGAATATGATTATCGAAGCGCTGGCCCCAAGGGTCAACACCTAAGGCGGTCAGGGCTTTTACTTTTTCAGTTCGTACGCTTTCAAGGCTTTCAATTGGTTCTGTCACAACAATTCATCCATTTCAATCAGGAACAATGGCAGACAATAGCCTGCGGTCTATGATTTTTATGACCTGCCGGTGCGTGGATCATTACACGAACCCGATCAGGCCTACACTTTCGACTCCTAAAGCATACCCAGAACCGCTAGAACCGTACTAGATCGATCTTGGAGAAAAGCCTTTTGTGGCTTCTAAACCCAATAAAAATCTTCTTAAAACAGCTACTTGCTTCTGAGCCTATCTTGACTTATCTTGCTGTATTGCTTGTTTTTACGAAAAAAGAGAGGTTCAAATGAAACTTGTAGAATCCACTTGGGAAGATGTCAGCAAACTCGATAAAAACACCCCTGTTGTCATCCCCATAGCTGCAATCGAGCAACACGGCAGACATTTGCCCGTTTCTGTGGATTCCATGCTTTGTGGCGAAGTTATCCGCAGAGTTTCTGAAACCCTTCATGGCAAAGTATTATTTGCTCCTCTCACTTGGTTTGGTAATTCTCACCATCACATGGATTTCGCAGGCACTCTTTCAGCGAACCCTAGGCTTTATCTCGATATGCTCAACAACCTTGCGGATAATTTCATCGATCATGGTTTTAAACGCATTGTGTTTATCAATGGTCATGGCGGGAATATTTATCCTGGCAAGCAGGCCACCTTTGAACTAAGGCAGAAATACAGGCATCGTTCTGATCTTCTTCTTTTGTTCAGCACCTATTGGGATTTAAGCCCTGCGCCACAAGTTGAGCTTAAGGATTTCGTGCAGAAAAAAATGGGGCATGCCTGCGAGTGGGAAACTTCGATGATGATGAAGCTTGCTCCCAATCTTGTTAAAGGGAATGTTTTAGACCTTAAGAAAGTGGAGTTTGGATTTGCGTTTGAACCAGCGTATCGGGGTTGGATTACCAAGGATCGCACCGAGCCTGGTCACATCGGCGACCCAAAACATGCCACCGCAGAAAAAGGTGAGATCCTCTTTTCTACTTTCGCAAAAGATGCAGTCACCTTTTTGGAGAAAGTCATCGCTTGGGATGGCAAATCCTGGTTTTAATTAAAGGGCTTTTCATTTTTTAACGAAGTGTAACACTTTATACTGTTACAACATTGGTTCTTGTAGCGCCATTAGCCAATGGCGCGCTTGTTCAGGATAAAAGAGGCTGCGTATCGCATGCATGTTTTTGAATTGTCCCTGTTTCACATGCCATCGATTGTCGCAGCACTCTATCCACCCTGCATTGATGGCGTGATCAAGTTCTTCTGCAAATGTTTCTGTTAATTTCACACCGAATCGCCGCATGAAACGGCTTTCGTCAACGAAGCCGTAATTTAGTGAGTAAAGAATGTATTTTGCCTGCGACTCAGCAGCGGGTAATTCGTAAAAATATGCGCAAGGATTTGAACCATTACTGATGTTCATCATGTAATCCGAAGCGCTGTAAGTGTTAAAACTCCAGTGGTTGCCTCGAAGTGAAGATGCATAATTGCCTAAACCTAGGTAGGGCATGCCATCTAGTAATCGCCCTTCAAAGCAAGCGCTAGTCCCAGTTTCGTTGTGGTGTTTGCTAAAGTTAACTGAACCATAAGTTGTTTTCCACCCTGCAAGATACAATTTTTCAAAAGCGAGATCATATAGCGCCCCGTAGGTTTCTGGCGTTGGCAGTATAACAGTGCGTTTGGTAAGTGCCCGACCTTTTCCGCGATATAAACAGTCATAGGTGGTGATGCTGTCTGGGTCCAGCGCGATGATTTGATCCAGATCATATTTCCAATCTTCTAGAGTTTGGTTGGGTAGCCCGAAAATAATATCTAAATTGATACGCTTAAAACCGGTTCTGCGTAGGTTGGCCATCGCTATGTCGGTCTGTGCGATTTGTCGCAAACGGTTAACGGATGCAAGAGTAATGGCATTAAAGCTTTGTACCCCAAGGCTGACCCTGTCCACGCCTTCATCATGTAGGACCTGAAGTTTCTCTTGTTCTTCCGCAGCGATTCGCGGGGTTGTCTCGATGCTGAACGGGAACGGGTGGGCACTTTTTTTGAGCAGAGGTTTTACTGCCCGAGCAATTCGGCGCAATTCTGAAGTGGCAAGTATTGTAGGTGTACCACCCCCGATGTCTACTCCTGCGATCTCGCAACTCGGTAGCCAGTTAGCGTGAGAATCAAGCTCGCGAAGAAGTGCATCTACATATTTGCGATGGAAGTCTTCACTCCGATTGACATCAACTGCAAAATTGCAGTAATAGCATTTGGCCTCACAAAAAGGAATATGCAGATACAGCAATAATTGATCTAGGTCTGATAACCATTCACTGGTCCGGGGCGCAGGTTCGCAGCGAAAGTTCTGAATGAAATATTCCCGGCGTGCGGGGTACTGAATCGTAAAATCATGTGGATGGGCTTTGACAAATGCCAACCAATTTACAAGTGTTAGGGTGCTGAGCATTAAAAATTTTGGCCGAGTAGGCTTTCTCTTCCACCCTGTGCTATGGGTAAGAGTCTGATGAAGGGCATTAAAGAAACAACTTTTCAAGCATAAGCACGTTACCAGAATGCAAAAAGGCTATTAGTCGATCTTACCATCAAGTTGCTAATGTTCGAGGTAAATCCCTTCGGGTTAAGCTGTTCTCCTTAAACGAAGCCTTAATTTAAGACTTATACCTAAAGTTATTGGCCTTCTGGCAAAGCAGTAATCATTTCGCCAAAACCAGACGGAGAGCGCCTCTGCTGTACCGAATCGCTACTTCGGTATTCCTCCTTCTTGGAGGCGATGGCCGGTTCCGCTGCAGCACTTTGTAAGACATTTCCGGTTTCAAAAATAGACCTCTCATGTCTGCCGGATCTCGCAAATGGCGCAACCTTCCTGCTACAGCGCCCAGTTCGGCGTCTTCGTTATCGCACCCAACCAGCAATCGTGCCTATCCCGATGACGAAAACGAACAGCATCACAAACCCGACAACCCCACACCCGAGCAGCGCGAGCGGGTCCTGCCCACCCGAACCGCCGGCGGGGAACCGTGAATCGGCCCGGCCTCGCCGCCCACACTCGGGTGAACGCCTCGGTTCCGCAAGTGAGGGTGACTTGCCCGTCGTCCGGGTAGCAGTGAACCTCAATGTCATCCGACACGCCGTCACACTTCATGGCTTTCTGCATCCTAATTAGGTTTTATGCAGACCTGTGTAATATCGGTCTCGGTCGGTTGCAGCGCATGGTTAGGCTCAGCATCTTGGGCAGAAGAAACCAGCTTGCGGCCACTTCGCTTTTCCTGTTCTTTCAAATCGCGGAAGATGGCACGTAAATCGTAATCGAAACGAGCTGCGTACGCATCGCGTGCTCGCCGTACTTCATCAACTATTGGGTCTGACCAAGTCATGGCTTCGCCTCCATCATTTCTTCAGGGGTACAGATAATTGGGGCCTTGAATCCTTTGATCGCACAGACGCTTTCTATCATGGGCCGCATTACGGCGTTGGCCATATGTCGGCAATTCCAAGTCATCAGATACGGGATCCGATGGATCGCCGCTATTGCGATGTGCAGAGCGTCGTTTTCCGCTTTATCTGGCAACGCCCCTGCTCGGATCAGTTCTTCGGCCAACGACATTGCCTCTTCCTCGATCTCCAGCACCGTCATGTTCGCCAGAATGTCAAGGCGCTCTTGAGCTGCCTGCGGGTCGCCGTCTCCAGCCTCTTGAATGACCAATTGCGAGGCGCAAAGTTCGTAGCCATTGCGCTGGGTATCCCACCAATCATGGGTGATTTGCTGATGGCCGGCAACGATCAGATCACGGCTGGGCCGGGCCGTCAAGTAACTGATGATGTCGTTTCGATGTAGACTCGTTCCATCGTGGCTCATTTCGCTTGGAAGCCTGTCACGCTAGGTCTAACCCCTAACTCGCCCGTGTTGATTGCCTCATGCATGCTACCACATAATCTTCTTGTTGACATTAGCCAAGCACGGTCATTCCAAGTAAAGTTTATGAAGAATGGATGCTAATTGGCGGGATCGATGAAGCCGGTTCGAAGCCCAAAAAAGGGACAGGCACCTTTTATTATTTTTCATAGCAATTTTAGAGTCAAAAACAGAACCTTAATACAAATAAGGGTGCCTGTCTTTTTTTACTTTCCCGTTTCATCCGCATCCGTTTTAGAATTGGCGGGAACGGTCATCTTAATTCTTTTACCTTTTGCAAATTCGGCATCGGCTTCTTGGTTTTTGCCTAGTGCTTTATATGATTCACCGCGATTGAAATATGCATCCGCATACTTGGGGGCTAGCTCGACAGCTTTAGTGAAATCATCAATGGCTCCAAAGTATTGTTCCTGTTTGCTAAATCCAAACCCAGGGTGATTTAATTTGGGGTGAAAGTAATCAAGGAACTAGGACGATTCTTGGAGAGTTGTTTTTTCCTGCAGCTAGTTCTTCGAAAGCAATGCGAATATCTGCAAGTGGCCTAGTTTCAACCAAGACATTGGCTTTGCCTAGATGATGATATTGCACAACTTCTTTTAGTGTCGAAATCGGCCCGACATGCGAACCCAGAATCCGGACTCCACGGGTGACCAGTTCAAACCAAGGCAATGACAATTCTTTATTCTTTCCCAATCCCACTAAAGCAAGCGTGCCACCATTTCTTAACGCATTCATCGCGCCTGTAACTGCGCTTGGGTCTGCAGCAAAAACTGCAGCAGCATCTACCAATGGTTTGGGATTAAGAGAAAGCCATTCTTCTGAGGAATAAGTTTCTGCGCCTAAAAGTTTGGCTTGGGCAATGCGAATTGCAGATGGGTCGATTGCAATGATGCGGGTGAAAAACTCTTTAGCATACTGAATTGCAAGATGGCCCACTCCCCCAACACCCATGATTAAGAGTGTTTGATTTTCATTAGATCGCAACTTTTTGATGGTTTCAAAAGCGGTAAGCCCTGCACACGCCAAGGGGGCAACCTGCACAGGATCGATATCTTTTGGAAGAGGAAGGATGTAGCGAAAATCTGCAGTGGTATATTCGGCATGGGTACCCGGGATGACATACCCCGTGTTAAATTGCCTGTCGCAATAATTTTCGTTTCCTGAAGAACAGAACGAACAAGTTCTGCAGGTTCTACCAACCCATGGGATAAGAACTTTTTGATCTAAGCTAAAGCCTGTTACTTTCGAGCCCAAAACCTCAATGACTCCTACGCCTTCATGGCCTGGAATAAGCGGAAGAATAGGCTTTTTGTCCCATGAACCGTTGATGGCGTGAAGATCGGTATGGCAGATTCCTGATGCGAGGATACGAACCAGAACCTGATTGGGCTTGGGTTCTGGGATGGGCAGATCTTCCAACTGAATCCCTAATGAAAAATCTCTTAATACCGCTGCCCGCATGGTTCGCATAACCTAGTTTTTCCTTTAAGCGGGTTGCTGCTGGCTGAGGCAGTGCAGCGTACCAAGCCCTAGCACTAGATCCACGCAATGGATACCAACAACCTTACGAGTCGGGAACAATTGAGAAAACATATTTAATGCAACGCGATCGTTTGCATCGTTGAATGTGGGAACTAACACGATGCCATTGGCAATATAAAAGTTTGCATAACTTGCAGGCAGGCGTTGGCCTGCAAAAACAACAGGTGCTGGCATGGGAAGTTCGAACACTTGCAACTTGTTTCCTTGGGCATCGGTCATGGATTTAAGCCGTGCAAGATTATCACTCAAGGATTCATAGTTTATATCAGATTTATTCTCTTCGATCATGGTGACGACTTTTCCGGGTGCGATAAATCTTGCAAGGTCATCTACATGGCCATGGGTGTCGTCACCAGCAATTCCATTACCTAGCCAGAGGACTTTTTTAACACCAAGATAGTTAGCGAAGAAAGTTTCATAATCTTGTTTGGAGAACCCAGGGTTTCGTTCCTGAGTTTTGGAAAGCAGACATTCTTCGGTGGTGAGAAGAGTGCCTTGGCCATCGACATCGATACTGCCTCCTTCGAGGACTGGCTGGGTGTTGTTATGTTTGGGTTCCCAGAGAGGGCAATTGACATTGGAAGAGACGAATTTGGGGATATCATCATCGAAATTAAAGTTGTCGTATTTGGCCCAGGCATTGAAGCGTAAATTGAGAATGGTTTTATTGGAATGTTTGTCTTTGAGGAACATAGGGCCGTAGTCGCGAATCCAAGAGCGATTGGTGGGTGCGTGAATAAAAGTAATGTTATCGAGGTTGGCGCCAGCTTCGAAAAGTATTTGAGAGACTGCATCTGCAGAATGCTGGTTTGGAACAATAAGTTTGACCAGTTCGCGGGAGGCAAGATTTTTAATGATTTCTGAATAGACAAAAGGGATGGCAGGGAATTTTCCGGGCCAGTCGCTTGGTTCGTGAGGCCAGGAAAGCCAGGTTGCGGCATGATCTTCCCACTCCGCAGGCAATCTAAATCCTATCCCTGTAAGCTCTTCGGTTGATTTTCCCATTATGCCTGACTCCTTTAATTTTGATGCTTCTCAAAAAGAATAAAGTTCTTGGGAACATTTAAGTTCGATATTAAGATATTTTCCTATAAACTATTAGATCGTTGGGACTAATTGTTGCAAGGGTTAATTATGTATTTGGATAAGAAGAACGAATTGGCAAAAGCCAGCTTCTCTTTAAATGATGAATTCCGACCTTTTTCTTTGATGGGCAACCGCCATCTTCAGACCTTGTTAGGATCCTTATCGGATAGTTCCCCTCCAGAATTCCCCTCGAAGGAAGTGGTTCTGCCTGTAAGCGATGGCGATTCGATTCTAGTATTAGATAGCAAGCCTGTTTCTTGGGTACCCGGTAAACCGATTGCGATTTTAGTGCATGGTTTGACTGGAAGCCACAGGTCAAGCCATGTGGTACGGGTGGGCGATCGGTTGTATAGGCGCGGTTGCAGAGTCATCCGGATGAATCAGCGTGGTGCTGGCCCTGGTTTGCATCTTGCGCGGTGGTCCTATCACGCAGGTCGTTCTGAAGATATCCGCAAGGTAATGGAATACTTTCAAAGCGCGGTAGATCCTTCGCCTTTATTTCTTGTTGGTTTCTCATTGGGCGGGAATCTGATATTAAAAACTGCAGGGGAAAGCGGCGATTTACACGGCCTTGCAGGGGTTGCAGCGATGGCGCCCCCTATCAATCTCATGCAGTGTTCAGAATTAATCGGGAAGCAGGAAAACCGGATCTATGAAAAGCATTTTTTATCTTACCTGATGCTGGAAGCCAAAAAGCGCCAACGGTATTTTCCAGAGTTGCCACCGCTGAAATTTCCATCCAACATGTCGATTCGATTGTTTGATGAGCACTACACTGCGCCAAGGGCAGGTTACGACTGCGCAGAACATTATTATCAGGAATGCTCATCTGAAAGATTCATCAAAAACATCACCGTGCCAACATTGATACTAACTTCGCGGGATGATCCATTTATATCTGTTGGGCCCTTTGAAAAGCTGAATGCCCCGGATTGTGTTTCGATTTCGATTCAAAATCGTGGGGGCCATCTTGGATTTCTAGGCTCCGATGGTAGGGGTGGCATTCGCTGGGGCGAAACAAAATTGATTCAATGGATCGATCAGCATTTATAATCGTTGTTTTTAAAGTGGCTTGGGCCCTGCATTACAAACTTCCAACGCGACCTTTCCTGCAAACTTTTTAAAATTCGCTTCAAACAAGCTAGAAAGCTTGCTGGCACTTGCCCGGTAATCTTCATGATTTTGCCAAGCCAGCATGGGATTGAGCATGTCCTTTTCCACACCGGGGCAAGCCGAGGGCACTTCCAGACCAAAATAAGAATCTTTCGTAAAAGCAATGGAATCGAAGTTCCCGTGTAAAACACCAGATAACAATGCCCTAGTTACCTGAATAGGGTAACGGTGGCCCACGCCTGGTTTGCCCCCCCTCCAACCAGTGTTAATTAGCCAAACTTTGCAATGATGAGATTGCAGTTTCTTTTGTAGTAGCCCTGCATAAACGGAAGAATGCCTAGGCATGAATGGCGCACCAAAGCAGGAACTGAATGTGGCTGAGGGTTCGGTGACTCCCTGCTCGGTGCCTGCAACCTTGGCAGTGTATCCTGAAAGGAAATGATACATGGCTTGAAATTCGTTGAGCCTACTAAGTGGCGGAAGAACGCCAAAGGCATCACAGGTAAGGAAGAAGATATTTTTAGGATGCCCGCCCATGGAATCTGGGCAGATATCACGAACTAAATCGAGAGGGTATGCAGCACGGGTGTTTTCAGTTAAAGAGCCATCAAAGAAATCAGGGACGCGCGATTTTTCATCGAGTGGAACATTTTCAAGTACCGACCCAAATTGAAGCGCATTAAAAATATGCGGCTCTGCTTTAGGAGAAAGCTTGATGGTCTTGGCATAGCACCCGCCCTCGAAATTAAAAATCCCGGTATCCGACCACCCATGCTCATCATCGCCAATAAGAAGGCGCTCGGGGTCTGCAGAGAGCGTGGTTTTGCCCGTGCCCGACAAACCAAATAACAATGCGACATCACCTTCCCTACCCATGGTGGAAGCACAATGCATGGGAAATACTTGCTGTTCGGGTAGGATGAAATTAAGGAAGCTGAAAACAGCTTTCTTGATCTCTCCCGCGTAGGAAGTGCCTGAAATAATCACCAGATTTTTGGTGAGATCTAGCACAATGTTGGTTTTTGCTGCATGCGTATCAACGAGGATGGTTAGAGTTTTACCATTGAAGTTTTTGATTGGTTTACGAAACATGCAGCGGGCGAATAAATTGTGCCATGCTAAATCTGCGATTACCTTTACCCCGATGGCGTGTTTATTATCTGCGCATGCAGATGCCGACATCATAAATGTTTCTTTTGAAGCAAGCGCTTTTATGGTGGCAGAAAATAGCAAATCAAAATCGGTGGGGCTCATTGGCTGATTGATCGTGCCCCATTCAATTGCTGCACTTATTGATGGGTCATCTACTAAATAACGGTCTTTGGGTGATCTCCCTGTGTGGGTTCCTGTTTTTACTGAAAAGGATCCTCTGTCGCTTAGTTGCCCTTCGTTGCGTTGAAGGGCTAGTTCGATAAGGCCTGCATTGCTGTTTAAAGATTTGCATTTTGGTGACTTTACCAGTGTTTCGATCATTTCTTGGTGATTCATTAAAATAAACTCCTTTTATCAGGCGCAGTAAGGTAAAAATAATGGTGTGAATAATAAAGTACTTAAGTAATATCACTGTAATTATATTAGGGAAACATGAATAATAAAATCTTTTCTTTATGGGTAGCAGCATAATGCGAGCGCATGTACTAGAATACTTTTTAAAGGGTATATTTCTTGGGCTGGCGATTTATGGATCTCTCCAAGCTGGAAGGCTGGAAACCCCCACCTATTTAACATTTCTTTTATTAAACGGTGTAGCTTGGGCGGGCTTGTTTGTTGCATTTATCGCAGGAGTGATATCTCAACGAGCCCAGCTTAAAGTCGGGCTCAAAAATCCCGCAGCTTTCATTCTTTTTCTCATTCTCGAAAATTCCAGCAAGATATTTGATGGGATATTGCTAGGCACGGCCCTTGGCGTGTTTGTTGCTGTGCCTTCAGATTCTAAATTGTTGATTTCCTGCGTGGGGCTGGGTGGAGCTTTGGGCCTTAGCTTCTTCAGCATTCGAAAAGTAAAAGTACCAAACATTCGGTTGGGGATTATTTTTGCTGTTGCAGCTGGCTTATGCGCTGCGATCGCTTATTTCCTTGGTGTTACACCTTGGAACGAAAACCCATTAATTCTCCCACATCCACAATTGTTTTCATTGCAATTGATCGCCTTTCTTCCTTTGTTTTACATTCTGACTTTTTGTGGCATTGCGGAAGAATCAGAAGTTGAAATTGGTGCTTTCAGCTCGTTACTCGGCATTGCACTTGGTATCCTGACCATGGAACATGTTCCTTTACGAACCTTGGGGTTCCTTGCACCGATAGTTTTATTTTTTGTCTACACCATGCGAATACTACCAGCCTTAAGAATTCTGAAGCATGTTTTTCGAGGCATGAGCTTTGCCAAGCTAGGCCAGCAAAAAAATGCACTAATGGCTTTCAAAAGAGCCTTGCAACTAGATCCGCAAAATAATCTAGCACGCAATAACTATTGGAAACTTCATGCAGATCTAGATCCTATTAAACTCGAAACCGATCCCGAAACCATGGCTCTGGTTGATTGCGATCTATGCCTTGACCGAGTCGAATCTCTTTTGGTTTCAGGAAAACCCAGTGATGATAAAGTTGCTGAAGCTTTAAGGTTGCTTTCTTTGGTCGAAAAACTCAAGCCTTCGCTTAATGATGGCACTCGTTATTGGAGGGCTGTGCTTGCCCTACATGATAAAAACTTTGTAGGTGCTGCTGCAATCCTAATTAAAAACCTGAATAATTATCATGTTTCGGAAGAGCAATTGGCGGGGAAGTATCTGTATCCTTCGTGGTCTTTGGCGTTGGCAGGGCACCCCGAAATGAAATCCCGGGTTGGCTTTCCCCTGCTTACAGATGCCGCTATTAAAATGAATGCCATTGCTGCTGTTGAAAGGCATATTGCCCAAGAAAAGGATGATCAGGCAGCATGGGGTATCAAGCGATTTTTATACACTGATATGACAAGTAAGATCTTTTTCCAAAACCCGCCCCGCAGCATTGCAGACTTCGACTTTATGTTTGTCAAAGATCTTGGGCTTGCGCTTTTGGAACAACAAAAAGAACTTGCAAGGGGTGCAGAATATTTGGATATTGCTGTTGCGGGCCTCCCCCAGCACGCACCGTTTTTAATGGTGCAAGTAGGCAAGGCGTTTGCCCAGCAGGGCCAAGAAGCAGAAGCTGAAAGCTACTTTGAAAAAGCTGTTGCGATGGGTCGTAAAAGTGGTCACAAAAACTTGCAGGATCAAGATCGATTGGCTTATTTCTCGGCATTGAAGTTCCTTGCTGATTCTTACTTACATCGTAAAGACACCGATAAAGCCATTGAATATTATCATTTATTTGCGCAGTTTGAACGCAGTGGTGTTGAAACATTGCGTACGCTTGCAACCCTGCACGAAGAAAAAGGCGAGGCCCTTGCTGCACTCCGTGCAGTCGAACAAGCACTCATTTATCAACCCGACGAAAAGGATCTTATCGCCCGCAAAGATCGATACCTTTATTCCATCACCGTGGAAGAACTTACCGCAAATAAAGACCTTCTAGCCAAGGGTTTTGATGTTGATTATTGCATGAAAAGGGCTAAAGGCATTCTTGAAAGCAAGCTCGATGGACCTGATTGGATTGATGTTGCAAGGCACCTTTCAAACTTGGCTATGGTATTTGCTCCCGAAAGTATTCAGGCCAGAACTTTATATGCAAAGGCACTTTTAAGGCATGGCGATCGTACTGAAGCGAAAGAAATTCTTGAACAAGTGCGAGATCCAAAGCCCGGAAGTTTTTCGAGCAGTGATGATGAGGATTCCTGGTATGGCTCATGTCAGGTGCTTGGGGATATTTACATGGAGCTTGATGAATTCGAAAAAGCAGTCGCATGTTTTCAGGATTTTAAAAAGAGTCCAAAGAGTGGGGCAAGAACTTGGCTTAAATTGGGCATTGCCCTAGAGAAATTGAATGATACGAAAAAGGCCATCGCGTGTTATGAGCAGGCAACAGCCTACGAAGGCAACCCCTTTGCCAGAGAAGCACAAGAAGCCCTGTACCGGTTAAAGTAAGGGCTTCTCTTGGCGTTTCGAAAATAAAATTACTTGGATTTCTTGACGGCAGCAGCAGGTTTTTTGCTGGCAGGTTTGGCATTTTCGGTGGCAAACTGGCATTCCTTTGCAAGAGGGCAAGCAGCACAGTTAGGCTGTTTTTCGTGGCAATACTCCATTCCCACGGTGCTAATAAGATCGGTAAATTCAACGCCTTTGGCCTTGGGGATCAGATGTTCCAAGGTGTTGCGGATTTCTACCACTTGCTCTTGGGTCTTTTCAATCAACCCAAGCCTTTTAGAAACTCGGAGTGTTGGCGGATCGATGGGGATCGCGTGGCCACCTAAAGCCCGTTGGGTAACCCAGGCGCCAAGATAATCATTAGAAACCTGATAGCGGGAAAGATGCTTGGTAGCTTGCTTTAAACCCTTTTTGTGCAGGAACTCTAATTCGAATGAGTAGGTTGTTTCGAATAGTTCTTGAAGAAAACCAATCACCCTGTTGGCCCGGTCGACTGGCCTGCTCATGCCTCGGAAACATTCTTCTAGCTCGCGTACCGAGCTTACTCGAAGTTCGTTCCAATCGAAGAATTGGGCGGTAAGTTTTTGATAAACTTCGTCGGCCTGCTCTTTGCTTGAACCTTCTCTGCAAATGGAATAAATCACTTGTTCCATTATGGGCAGTTCTTGTTGCTCTTGTGAGACAACTTTCTTGACCTTCGAAAAAAGAACTGTAACAATTTTCTGCTTATTGACTGTCGTCGCCATATCTTTCACAACTCCATGAATGAGTCAGGCGTAAGAGTCAGGAAACCAATTTTCCTGTCTCACTGTCCGGGATCTATTCTTCCTTGATTACCTCTGATGGATCGCCATCAGAATCCTCTTGCTCAACATCATCAGATTCTTCTTCTTGATCGGAATCAGAAAGTTTAGAGGGATTAGCCAGAGCTTCCTGAATAAGCTTGCTGATTTCAAGGCTCTTCTTGATACCTTGGTCAAGTACGAAAGTAAGAACAGGTAGAAACCTAGTTTTCATTCTATCAGCCAATTGCGATTGAACAAACCCAGCAGCGCCGTTGAGCGCATAGAGAGTTTCTTTTTGGTGTTCTTCATCGCCCATGACCGAAACATAGATTTTGGCATGTTGAAGGTCGCCTGAGACATCAGCGCGTAAAACGGTAACCATGCTGATTCTAGGGTCGCTCATTTTAAATAAAATGGTTTCGCTTGCGACTTCGCGTATGACTTCAGCGATTCTAGCAACTCGATGCGTTTTCATTAATTCTCTTTGCTAGTTAGTATATTTCCATCGTCTGATCCACAAATTCTGCAATAGGATGCAACCGTAAAGCCTGTGCGATCTTTTCCAAACCATTGCGCACATGCTGCGATTCATTTCCAATCATCGCGATGCCAAGTACGATCATCTGTCGGTTTTCCTGCTCGTCAATCTCTGCAACCGAAACATTGAAACCATTTTTCAATTTATCCTTGATGCTGTTGAGAACCTGCCTTTTATCCTTGAGGCTATGAGATTCCCTAACAATCATCCTGACTTTCATGGCACCCACATACATTTCATCCATACTGATTCCTTTAGAATCAGGAGAGGGTTCTGAGAACCTGTTCAACCTTGTAAGCTTCAATCACATCATCAACCTTGATATCATCATAGTTGAGGATTTTGATACCACATTCGAAGCCTTCACGCACTTCGCGCACATCATCTTTGAAGCGCTTGAGAGATTCGAGCCCGACATTTTTTTCAGGAGGTGGATAGATCACTACGCCATTCCTGATCAATCTTATTTTAGCAGATCGTTCAATGGTGCCTTGGGTTACATAACAACCTGCAATGGTACCAACCCTGCTGATTTTGAAGGAATCGCGCACCACAGCCCTGCCAAGATGAATAATATCTTCGCGTGGTTTGAGCTTTCCTTCTAAAGCATTACGTACATCTTCTGCAAGTTTGTAGATGATGTTGTATTGCCTGATTTGAATGCCCTTTTCTTCCGCAAGTGCCCTGGCTCGATCGTCTGGAACCGAATTGAAACCAACAATGATGGTGTCATCGGGCGATGCAAGTGCAAGCTGAACATCGCTTTCAGTGATCCCGCCTACACCGGTGTGAAGCACGCGTACCGCAACTTCTTCGTGAGTAAGCTTTTCAAGTTCTTTACGGATGGCTTCGATGGAGCCGCGGAAATCTGCCTTCAAGATTACTTTAAGTTCGGTAACTTTGGCGGCAGACAAATTCTCGAGCGTCATGGGTGAGCGCTTGTAAATGTTCGATTCCAAGGCCCGCATTTTTCGCTTCTCTGCTATCTCTCGAGCCTCTGCCAAATCTGAAATCACCACGAAGGTGTCATCAGCGTTAGGCAGTTCATCAAGCCCTGTAATTTTGCATGGTATGCTTGGGCCCGCTTGCGAAATCGGTTTGCCCATATCGTCATACATCATGCGAACTCGGCCGTAACCGGATCCGCAAAGGATGACATCGCCCTTTTTCAAAGTACCATCTTGTACAATAACGGTGGCAAAAACCCCTTCGCCTTCGCTAACATTGGCTTCTAAACAAACGCCCTTGGCAGTCTTGTTAGGGTTGGCCTTGAACTCTTCAACTTCTGCAACAAGCGAAATGTTGTCTAGAAGTTCATTGATGCCTTTGCCAGTTGCTGCGCTGGTTTGTACGAATTGAACATCGCCACCCATGGTATCGGGGATCAAGCCTTGGCCGTATAACTGCTGTTCGGTTTTGCGCAGGTTGGCATTGGGAAGATCAATCTTGTTGATTGCAACAATGATTTTAACATTGGCAGCCTTGGCATGGCTGATAGCTTCTTCAGTTTGGGGCATTACGCCATCGTCTGCAGCAACCACGATGACTGCAATATCGGTAACATTTGCACCACGTGCACGCATTTTTGTAAAGGCTTCATGGCCCGGGGTATCAAGGAAGGTAATGGGCTTGCCATTATGTTCAACTCGCCAAGCACGGATACACTGGGTGATACCACCTGCCTCGGAAGCAGCAATTTCGCTTTTCCGAATTTTGTCGAGGAGCGAGGTTTTACCATGATCCACATGGCCCATGATGGTAACAATAGGTGCGCGAAGGATTAAATCTTCGGGAGCGTTATCTTTGCTGGAATCGGAAATGATCTTGTCTTCGAGATCTTCCTTGCGCTTGATTTCAAGCTCGCAACCAACTTCCAAGGCAATGGTGGCGGCATAATCAGGATCGACAATCGAGTTGATGTTCAATCCTGTTGCAAGGCCTGCGCCCATTAGTTTCATCAGCAATTCGCCCGATTTTATACCTAAGGCTTCGGATAATGCCCGCACCGTGATGGGCACTTCAACTGGTACTTTGCCTTTGCGAGGCTGAGGGCCTTTGAGCGTTTTCTGCCTACGGCGTTCGCGCACAATTCTTTGTTGTTCTAATTCTTCTTGATCAAGCAACCCGGAAAGGCTGGTGACTCTTGGTATCGTGACATCGTTCTTTTTGCGAACTTCGCGTTCGCGATGGCGGTCAGATCTGCCTGCAACCCCACCAGGGCGCTTGCTGCCACCTTTGGATTTTCCTTTACCATCATCATCTTCTTCATCGAAGGGAACAACAACGGGTACTTGGGGTTGAGCAACAGCAGCTTGCTGATTAAGGGCAACCTGACGCTTAATATCCTCAAAGCGTATTGGCCCACCACCTTTACCTACTAAGTCTTTGGGGATTTCGCCTATTTTGCGAGGGCCCGTTGGAACTGGAGGTGGTAGCTTCTTTTCTTCAACTGGCCTTGGCTTAATAATGGGAGGCGCAGTGAAATGCACCCCTGTTGGCCTCATCGGAGTCCGAGCCTTTAATCTTCGTAAGCCTGGGTCGCCAGCGCCTGGCCTAGGTGCTGCATCTAGATTGCGCATGCGCATGTTTCGAACTGATGGAACCGATGGAACCGAAGCAATTGGCGCATCTTTGACAGTTGCAACTTCAGGTATTTCGGTCGAAATTAGATTAGGTTCTGGGGTAGCAATGTGCACTTCGGGTGCAATCACTTCTGGTACTTGTACTTCGGGCGCAATCACATCTGGTACGGGTACTTCGATTTTCGCAACAGGTGCTATAGGTACGGCTGTTATTGGGGTTGGTTCAGTAGGAACCTTTGGGGCTTTTGCAGGTTCTTTTTTAACTGCAGCAGGCTTTGCAATTGTGGGTGGCTTAGTAGGCGCAATTACCGTTGGGGCAGTAGGGATTGTCGGAACCGAAGGTGTGGATGATCCAGCAGTCGCAATTCCAGCGGTGTTTAATCCGCCTTTGCTGATGATGGTTTCAACCTGTTCACGCTGGACAGGTTCTAAACTGCTCAGTTGATTTTTTATATCGAATGCCAGCCTGTGACAAAGAGCAATCAAATCTTTGCAATCAACATCCAACTCTTTGGCAAGAACATAGATTCGAATTTTATCTTTTAGCAAGCTTGGCTCCAGTACCTCTTCAAAAAACCCCCGCAAATGCATTCAAACGAATGTCATAATACTATTCTAACGCAATAAAACTGGTTGAAAAGAT